>CAIQUG010000047.1 GCA_903874895.1 uncultured Caulobacterales bacterium
CCGCGCTGGAACAGGCGGAACTGGACAGCCGGCTGGCGGCGGAGCGTCTGGACCTGACCCTGCCGGCGGCACAGCCGCGCCGCGGAGCGGTTCACCCGACCATGCAGGTGATGGACGAGATGGTCTCCATCTTCGCCACCCTGGGATTCGCCGTGGCAGAAGGTCCGGACATCGAGGATGACTTCCACAACTTCACCGCCCTGAACTTCCCGCCAAAGCACCCGGCGCGGGAGATGCACGACACCTTCTTCTTCGCGCCGGACGACAAGGGAGAGCGCAAGCTGCTGCGCACCCACACCAGCCCGATGCAGGTGCGGACCATGATCGCCCAGAAGCCACCGATCCGGATCGTGTCCCCCGGGCGGACCTATCGCTGCGACTCGGACCAGACCCACACCCCCATGTTCCATCAGCTCGAGGGTCTGGTGATCGACCGGGACATCCACATGGGTCATCTGAAGTGGACGCTGGAGACCTTTGTCTCCCGCTTCTTTGAGAACGATCAGGTGACCACCCGCTTCCGGCCCCATCACTTCCCCTTCACCGAACCGTCGGCGGAGGTGGACGTGCAGTGCGACCGCTCCGGCGGGGAGATCCGGATCGGCCAGGGGACGGACTGGCTGGAGATCCTGGGCTGCGGCATGGTCCACCCGAATGTGCTCCGCGCTTGCGGCATCGATCCGGACGAGTTCCAGGGCTTTGCCTTCGGCATGGGCGTCGATCGCCTTGGCATGCTGAAATACGGCATGCCGGACCTGCGCGACATGTTCGCGTCGGACGTGCGCTGGCTTTCGCACTACGGCTTCTCGGCCTTCGCCGCGCCGAACCCCGCCAGCGGCCTCAGCTGAGCCGGGAAGGGACCAGACCATGAAATTCACCCTGTCCTGGCTGAAGGATCACCTCGAGACCGAGGCCGATGTGAGCGAGATCGCCCGCGCCATGACCATGGCCGGGCTGGAGGTCGAGCATGTCCTCGACCCGGCAGCGGCGCTGGAGCCCTTTACCGTGGCCCGTATCGTCGAGGCTGTGCAGCACCCGAATGCGGACCGCCTGCGGGTCTGCCAGGTGGATACCGTGGACGGCCGCAAGGAGATCGTCTGCGGGGCCCCCAATGCCCGCACCGGGCTTGTGACCATCTACGCCCCCATCGGGGCCTATGTTCCCGGTCTCGGCGTCACCCTGGTGGAGAAGCCCGTCCGCGGCGTGGTGTCCAACGGCATGCTGTGCTCGGCCTCGGAGCTGCAGCTGGCGGACGAATCCGACGGCATTCTCGAGATCACCGGTGACTGGTCGGTGGGCGCCCCGGCGGCGGAGGTCTTCGGTGTCGAGCCGGTCATTGATTTCGAGGTGACCCCGAACCGCCCTGACTGGCTCGGCGTGGAGGGGATCGCCCGGGATCTGGCGGCAGCCGGCGTGGGCCGGTTCAAGGGGCGGCCGGTCGAGCCTGTGGCCGGGACCTTTCCGTGTCCCGTCGACATCCGGATCACGGCCTCGGACGCCTGCCCGATGTTCGCCGGGCGGCTGATCCGCAATGTCCGCAACGGGCCTTCGCCGGAGTGGCTGCAGACGCGCCTGAAGGCCATCGGGCTGCGGTCAATCAATGCGCTGGTCGATGTGACCAATCTGCTCTGCTACGACCGGGCGCGGCCGCTGCACGTCTATGATGCGGCCAGGCTGGCGGATGGTTTCGTCGAGGCCCGTCTGGGCGTCACCGGCGAGTCCTTCCTGGCACTGGACGGCAAGACCTATGCGGTCACCCCGGAGATGTGCGTGATCGCCGACGCGTCCGGCGTGCTGGGGCTCGGCGGCGTGATGGGCGGGGAGGGCAGTGGCTGCTCCGAGGCCACGACCGACGTGTTCGTCGAGGCGGCCCTGTTCGATCCCATCCGCACCGCGCAGACGGGCCGGGACACGGGCATTCTGTCCGACGCCCAGTACCGCTTCGCGCGGGGCGTGGACTCCGCGTTCGTCGTGCCCGGCCTGGAACTGGCCACCCGGCTGATCCTGGATCTGTGCGGCGGCGAGGCGTCGGAGATATGCGTGGCGGGTGCGCCGCCCCCTGCGCCGGAGAGCATCGCCCTTGACCCGGCCTATGTGCACCGCCTGTCGGGTCTGGCCCTCACCCGGGAAGGGGTGAGCGACATCCTGCAGCGCCTGGGTTTTTCGGTTCAGCCGGAAGGGGCGCACCTGCGGGTGACACCGCCGACCTGGCGCCGGGACGTGACCGGCAAGGCCGATCTGGTGGAGGAGGCTGTGCGGATCGCCGGATATGACCGGCTGCCGTCCACGCCCCTGCCGGCGGTGGAGCCAACCTCCGGCGGCGTGCTGACCCTGCGCCAGGCCCGGATCCGTCTGGCGCGCCGCCAGCTGGCGGCGGCCGGATTCTCGGAGACCATCGGCTGGTCCTTTGTCTCGCAGGCCGAGGCGGAGCTGTTCGGTGGCGGCGATGCCCGTCTGAGGCTGGCCAATCCGATTGCCGCGGACCTCTCGGACATGCGGCCGTCGGCCCTGTCCTCCCTCGTCACGGCCCTCGGGCGCAATGCCGCACGCGGCTTTCCCGATGCGGCCCTGTTCGAGATCGGACCGGTCTTCTCCGGACCGGAGCCCGAGGATCAGCGCATGGCCATCACCGCCGTCATCGCCCCCCATGCGCCCCGCCGCTGGACCGGTGCGGCGGACGCGGACGCCTTCTGGATCAAGGGACGCCTGCTGGCACTGCTGGAGGAGATGGGGGTTGCCGTCGACAAGCTGCAGGTGACCCAGGGCCAGACAGCCGGCTGGTGGCACCCGGGGCAATCGGCGCGGCTTCAGCTTGGCCCGAAGGTGGTCCTGGCGGAGTTCGGGGCCCTGCATCCGACCGTGCTGAAGGCCCTCGACACGGCGGGTCCCGTCTATGCCTTCGAGCTGTGGCTCGATGCTGTCCCGGAGCCGAAGCGCAAGGCGCTCAAATCACGGGGTGCGCTGCCCCTGTCGCCGTTCCAGCCGTTGACCCGGGACTTCGCCTTCATCGTCGACGAGGCCCGCCCGGCGGGCGACCTCGTTCGCGCTGCACTGGGAGCCGACAAGGCCCTGGTCACTGGTGCGCAGGTGTTCGACATCTATCGCGGTCCGGGTGTGCCCGAGGGCGCGAAGTCCGTCGCCATCGAGGTCACCCTGCAGCCCAGCGACCGGACCCTGACCGACGCGGACATCGATCAGGTCTCGACGAAGATCGTGGCGGCGGTGGAAAAGACCTGCGGCGGGCGCCTGCGGGCTTGACGCAAGGCCGGGCTCCCGTTTCCCTCACGGGAGGGGAAATGAGGGGCAGATGGCCGCACAACGTCGACACAATCCGCTCGAGGCTCTGCTCGAGTTCATGATCTTCAATTCCCGCTGGCTGCTGGTTCCGTTCTATCTCGGACTGGTGGCGGTGATCGTCGTGATCGGCGTCGTGTTCTTCCGCGAGATGCTGAGCGAGGCCGAGGCGGCGATGAACGGTACGGCGGACCATGCGGTACTGCTCGTGCTGGACCTGATCGACCTGACCCTGGCGGCCAATCTGGTGATGATCGTCACCTTCTCGGGCTACGAGAACTTCGTCTCCAAGATCGACACCGGCAACAGCCCGGACCGGCCGAACTGGATGGGGAAGGTGGACTTCTCCGGCCTGAAGATCCGGGTGATCGCCTCGATCGTGGCGATCTCCGCCATCTCGCTGCTGAAGTCGTTCATGGAGCTGGCGGAACCGGGCGAAGGCGCTACCGCGCATGGGCCCGACAATGTCCGCCTCGCCTGGATGGTCGGCATCCACCTGACCTTCATCATCTCCGGCGTGCTGCTGGCGCTGATGGACTTTCTCGCCGCGAAGGCCGAGACGGGGGAACACGCGGCGCATGACTGAGGCCGCGGGGGCCTTGCTGCGCCAGGACGGGCACAGCCTCGCCTGGCGGCGGACCCAGGGCCGCGGTCCCACGGTGGTCTGGCTCGGGGGCTTCCATTCGGACATGACCGGCACCAAGGCCCAGGTCCTGGCGGACTGGGGTGCCGAGACTGGCCACGACGTCCTGCGCTTTGACTATTTCGGACATGGACACTCGTCCGGCCGCTTTGCCGACGGCACCATCAGCCGCTGGCGGGAGGATGTCCTGGCGATACTTGATGGCCTGACGGAAGGACCGGTGGTGCTTGTGGGATCGTCCATGGGGGGCTGGCTGGCGGTGCTGGCAGCCCTCGCCCGACCGGAGGGGGTGAGGGGACTTGTCCTCGTCGCGCCGGCTGCGGACTTCACCGAGGCCCTGATCAGGCCCGCGCTGTCCGCCGAGGCGCTCGAGGCGATCGCCCGCGACGGGGCATGGCGTCGACCCTCGGACTATGCCGACGGGGCCTACGAGATCACCCGGACCCTGCTGGACGACGGGGCGAACTGGTGTGTCCTGCCCGGGCCGGTGGCGGTGAACGTGCCGGTGAGGGTGCTGCAGGGCGGGTGCGATCCCGATGTGCCCTGGCGCCATGCCCTGGCCCTGGCAGAGGCTATGGCCGCCGAGGACGTGGTCTTCACCCTGATCCGGGACGGGGATCACCGACTCTCGCGGCCGCAGGATCTCGATCGGTTGGTGGCGGCCGTCAGCGAGTTGGCGGGTTGATCCGGCCTTCCGTCTCGAGAATGGCGGCAAGACCCTCCCGGTAGGTGGGAAACGCGGGGCGCCAGCCCAGCTCCGCCTTGGCCTGGGCGTTGGAGACCCGCTTGCTCTCCCCGTAGAACCGCCGGGCCATGGGCGACAGAGCGGCCGTGTCGAAGGGCTCCAGCGACGGGGGAGCTATGCCCAGCAGGGTGGCGGCGCGGGCCGTCACGTCTGCCGCCGGGGCGGGCTGGTCGTCACACAGATTGTAGATGCCCCCGGGCCGGGGTCGCCGCAGGGACGCCACGAGCCCGTCCGCGAGATCGCTCACATGAATGCGGGAGAAGACCTGACCGGGCTTGTCATACCGCCGCGCCGTCCCGTCCCGCAGCCGGGCAAAGGGGGATCGCCCCTTGCCGTCCAGATCGGGGCCATAGATGCCCGGGAGGCGGAACACGGTGGCGGCAAGGCCGAGCCGATCTCCAAGCGCCAGCCAGGCCTGCTCGGCGGCGACCCGGCGTTCGCCCTCCGGCGACAGGGGGGCGACGGGGGTACGCTCGAACACCCAGCGGCCGCCATGGTCCCCGTACACGCCGGTCGTCGACAGATATCCGACCCAGTCCGGACGCACCGTACCGGTCTCAAGCAGGGGGGCGAGGTCGTGATGGCCGGGGCAGCCGTCCGGGCCCGGTGCTGCGCTGAGCAGCAGGGCGTCGCTTCCGGCGAGGGCCGAGCCGAGTGCCGTGGGGTCGGCGGGGTCCACCGGGGCGATGCCCCGTGCGGCCAGCCGGGCCCGTCCGTCAAAGCTGCGGGAGGTTCCGAAGACCTGCCAGCCCTGCGGTAGCAGCCGGTCTGCCAGGACCCCGGCCGAGTAGCCGAAGCCATGGACAAACAGCTTCATCTCAGGCCTGCAGCAGAGGGGTCAGGGCGGCGCGGGCGGCGTCCGCCAGGTCCGGGCGCTTCAGGGTCAGGGCGACATTGGCGCGCAGCCAGCCGATCCGGTCGCCGCAGTCATAGCTTTCCCCCTCATAGTCGAAGGCGTGGAAATCCTGGGTCTGCATCAGCTTGGCCATGGCGTCGGTCAGCTGGATTTCCCCGCCCGCGCCCCGCTGGCGTTCGGACAGGATATCGAAGATCTCCGGCTGAAGAATGTAACGGCCCAGCACGGACAGGTTGGAGGGGGCGGTCCCCTGGGGCGGCTTCTCCACCATGCCGGACATCTTGATCAGCCGACCCTCGCGGCTCACCGGGGTGACGATGCCGTACTTGTGTGTTTCCGTATCCGGTACCGGCTCCACCACCACGATGTTGCCGCCGACCTCGTTGTAGGCCGCGATCGCCTGGGCTGTGCAGGAGGTCGGCCCGTCGACGATGACGTCCGGCAGGAGGACGGCAAACGGCTCATCGCCGATGATGTCCCGGGCACACCAGACCGCGTGTCCGAGACCCAGGGGGGCCATCTGCCGGACGTAGGAGATCTCGCCCTCCTTCGGCAGGTCGGCCAGGATCGCGTCGAGGAGTTCGGTCTTGTTCTTTTCCCGGAGCGTGGCCTCGAGTTCCACGTGGTGATCGAAATAGTCCTCCATCGCCGTCTTGCCGCGACCTGTGACCAGGACGAAATGCTCGATCCCGGCGGCGCGGGCCTCGGCGATCACGTGATGGATCAGGGGGCGATCGACCACCGGAAGCATTTCCTTCGCCACCGTCTTGGCCGCGGGGAGCATGCGGGTGCCCAGACCGGCAACGGGGAAGATGGCCTTGCGAACGCGTTTCATCACGTGATCCTTCATTGACCCCGAACGGTGGCCCGTTCTCGACAGAGCGTTGACTTATTCGACTGTGACGGACTTGGCCAGATTGCGCGGCTGGTCGACGTCCGTGCCCTTCTGCACCGCCACGTGATAGGCGAGCAGCTGGATCGAGGTGGCAAAGGCCAGCGGCGCGATCAGCGGGTCGCAGATGGGGGCCAGCAGCACGCGGACGCCGGCCGGTGCGCGGGCCGCTCCGTCCGCATCGGCGATGAGCACCACCGGGGCCCCTCTGGCGCGGACCTCCTGCAGGTTCGACATGGTCTTGTCGAACAGGCTGTCCGACGGGGCGATGACGATGATCGGCGTGGCCTCGTCGACCAGCGCGATGGGGCCGTGTTTCAGTTCGCCCGCGGCATAGCCCTCGGCGTGGATGTAGCTGATCTCCTTCAGCTTCAACGCGCCCTCGAGGGCCAGGGGGTAGGACGGGCCGCGGCCAAGATAGAGCACGTCGGTCGCCTTGGAGAGTTCATAGGCCAGGGCCTTGATGTCGGTCTCCACGTCCATGGCCTTCAGGATCGTGCGGGGGGCTTCCATCAGAACCTGGACGAGGCGCGCCTCCTCGGCGGCGTCGATCCGGCCCCGCTGGGCAGCGGCGGCGATGGCAAGCGCCGTGAGGGCGCAGACCTGGGCGGTGAAGGCCTTGGTGGAGGCGACGCCGATCTCCGGACCGGCGTGGGTGGGCCACATCCGGTCCGCCTCGCGGGCCATGGTGCTCTCGTGGTTGTTCACCAGCGCCGCGGTGGCGAGGCCCCTGGCCTTGCACCAGCGCAGGGCGGCCAGGGTGTCAGCGGTCTCCCCGGACTGGGAAACGGCGAGGCACAGAGTGCCGGGGGTGATGGCGGGGGTGCGATAGCGGAATTCCGAGGCCACCTCCACGTCCATGGGCAGGTCGGCATACTGCTCGAACAGGTACTTGGCGGTCAGGGCGGCGTAGAAGGCCGTGCCGCAGGCCAGGATCTGGATCCGGGTGACGCTGGCGAAGTCGAGCGGGGGCAGGCTTTCGTGGGCCGGGACCCGGGAGCGGCCATGGATCGGGTCAAGATAGGCGGACAGGGTGTGCTGGCAGGCATCCGGCTGTTCATGGATCTCCTTTTCCATGAAGTGGCGATAGGCCCCCTTTTCCACCAGGGCGGCCGAGGCGCTCACCTGATGCACGGTGCGGCTGACCGCCTGGCCCTTGTCATTGAAGATGTGGGCGGCGTGGTCGTCGATGGCCACGTAGTCGCCCTCGTTCAGATAGGCGATCCGCTGGGTGAACGGTCCGACGGCGAGGGCGTCGGAGCCGAGGAACATCTCCCCGTCACCATAGCCGACGACCAGCGGGCTGCCCCGGCGGGCCCCCATGATCAGCCGGTCCTCGCCATCCACCAGGACGCCCAGGGCGTAAGCGCCCTCCAGTCGGTCCAGGGCGCGTTTGAACGCCGCCAGCGGGGGCAGACCGTCCTCGAGCCCCTGGTCGATCAGGTGCGCGACCACCTCGGTGTCGGTGTCGCTGGTGAAGGTGCGGCCCGCCGCGATCAGGTCCTTCTTGAGATCGGCGAAGTTCTCGATGATGCCGTTGTGGACCACGGCGACCCGGCCGGCGATCTGGGGATGGGCATTGCGCTCGCTCGGCGCGCCGTGGGTGGCCCAGCGCGTGTGGCCGATGCCGACTGTGGCATTGATCGGCGCGTCCCGCAGGGTGGCCTCCAGGGCGCGGATCTTGCCGGGGGCGCGACAACGGACGAGGCGGTGATCCTCAATCGCCGCAATCCCCGCGCTGTCATAGCCGCGATATTCGAGGCGCTTGAGGCTCTCGATCACGCGGTCTGCAACCTGGGTCCTGCCAACGATGCCGATGATGCCGCACATGCTGTGTCTGTCCTGCTGGGGAGGTCTGAATGTCCCGGAGTGGGGCGTTTACCAAGCTTCGGGGGGCGGAGGCACTCAATATCGGTTTCGGATCGTTTCAGAGCACCGGAAATCGACCTATTCGGGAACGGAGATGGTGGCCCCGCGTGCCTTGAGCCGGTCCAGCAGGCCGTTGGTCCGGTCCAGATAGGTGAGGTCCACCAGAGCCACCGTCTTGCCGGGGCGAGAGAGGGCCTCGTCGATGGCGGTGACGGCGTCGGCGGTTCCGCGCTCCGTGAGGGCCTGGATGCTGGGCAGGTCCTCGAGACACTGGGTCACACCGATGTGGGACTTGAGCAGGCGCAGTCTGGCCATGTCACCGCGACCCCAGGCCTCTGCCGCAGCGCGGGCCTCCGTCGTCTCCCAGGCAATCTCGTCCATTTCTTCCCGGAAGCACGACAGGCCATGGGCGTCATCGAGGGAGAGGACGATCTTCAGCAGTGGTGCGGCCTTGAGCCGGCCCATCGGCTGGATCCTGACGTGCAGCTCGCGAGCCATCCGCTGGAGGGTGGACACCGGCTTCTCGCTGGACAGCCCGGCTGCCCGCCGGATGTCGCCGATCAGGGCGGCTCCCGCGACCACGGGCTTGTAGCGGTCATAGTGCTTCGACGGCAGCTGCGACCGGGCCACAGCCTTCTGGTAGGTCTGGAAGTCGCTTGGGGACAGGACCTGGCCCAGGGTCTTGCCCTGCGGGTTCTGGAGGCGTCCGAGGTTCAGCAGCAGGCCCACCGTGTCGAGCACGCCGAGGGTGGGCTCCGGCGGAACGAGGAGGGCATGGGCACCGTCCAGCGCGCGGAGCATCCGACCCTTCGGCCAGTCCAGACCGTGGGGCAGGGGGCGGATGAAGGCGAGGATGATGACCTGGCTGTCCCCCCGGGAGACCCGCCACAGCGCCGGACCCGGCAGGTTCACCTGGACCGGTGCCAGCTCGGTGACGACGGAGCTGTCGTCTGCGACCGGTGCGCCGGTCGAAGGCGCAGCCGGTGCTGTCTGCCCGAGGGCCTGTTGTCCGGTCGGGCCGCCCGTCAGCACCAGCAGCGACGTGGCGATTGCGACCAGACGACGCATCACACCACCCCCAGGCGGAGCAGGTCGTGAACGTGCAGCACGCCCACCGGGCGGCCAGCCTCCACGACGAACAGCACGGTGATCCGGCGACTGTTCATCAGGTTCAGCGCCTCTCCGGCCAGCATGTTCGGCGGGACTGTTCGAGGCGAGCCGGTCATGACGGTGCGCGCGGTCTGCTGCATCAGCCCGTCCATGTGCCGCCGCAGGTCCCCGTCGGTGATCAGGCCGACCAGCGTACCCGAATCATCCACCACGCCGACACAGCCGAACCGCTTTTCCGTCATCACCAGCAGCGCGTCCGGCATGGGCGTATCGATGCCGGTCACCGGGAGCTCGTCCGGGCCGTGCATCAGTTCCGCCACGGTCCGAAGCGCCGCCCCCAGCTTGCCGCCGGGGTGAAAGACCTTGAAGTCCTGCGCGCCGAAACCGCGCCGCTCCACCAGTGCCACCGCGAGCGCGTCGCCGAGGGCAATCTGCGCCGTGGTCGAGGTGGTGGGCGCGTTGAAGGCGTCGACCGCCTCGGGTGCGTCGGGCAGGCATAGTACCAGATCGGACGCCCGGCCCAGGGCGCTGTCCGGATCGGCGGTCATGCCGATCAGGGGAATGCCGAAGCGGCGGGTGTGGGCGATGATGTCCGCCAGTTCCCGGGTCTCGCCGGTCTTGGAAAGGGCAAGGACCGCGTCGTCCGCCCCGATCATCCCGAGGTCTCCGTGGCTGGCCTCCCCGGGGTGCACGAACATGGCCGGTTGACCGGTGGAGGCGAGGGTGGCCGCGATCTTCCGCGCCACATGACCGGACTTGCCCATGCCCGTGCAGACCAGACGCCCGGCCAGGGCGGTGATCCTGTCCACGGCGTCCGCAAAGGGATCTCCCAGACCGGTCGCCATCTGCTGCAGGGCGGCCGCCTCGATGGTCAGCGTCCGGCGACCGGCCTCGATCGCCGCTCGCCGCGCGTCGGCGGACTGTTGACGGTCCGGTGCGATCGACATGTCAGTGCGGTCCTCTCATCGGTGCCGTGGGTGTCGAGGGCGTGCGGAGCGCACCGGCGGCCTTGACCCGGGCCTTGGCCTGGGCTTCGGCGGCGTCCTTGCGGGCCTCGACGGCGTAGTAGGTCTCATGGCCGAACGGCTTGGGCGACCGCTTGCCGATCCCTTGCGGATAGACGAGGGCCAGCGCCACCATGAGCACCGCTGCCAGAGCGGCGAGGGAGAAGAAGATGCGGTCGGACATGACCGTCCCTTAGACCATCTTGCCGGGCAGAGAAACCTGTCTGCGGCAGGCGTCTGCTTCCTCGAGCGCCCTCGTCGGCGGGCCCGTGACTTGACGGCTGGGTCCGCGCGCTGATAGCCGCACCGGTCGAGGCGTGTCGAAGCCCGACCCGTCCAAGCCCGTTCTGCCGGAGGCCGCCCATGCCGACCCTGATCCTGACCCGCCATGGCCAGAGCCAGTGGAACCTCGAGAACCGTTTCACCGGCTGGGTCGATGTCAGCCTCACGGCCCAGGGCATCGCCGAGGCGGAGCGGGGCGGGGTCCTGATCGCCGAGGGCGGTTTGCAGATCGACCGCGCCTTCACCTCGGTCCTGACCCGGGCGATTCACACCTGCGACCTCAACCTCCGGCTCGCCGGACAGGCCTTCGTGCCGGTGACCAAGGACTGGCGGCTGAACGAACGCCACTACGGGGCCCTGACCGGGCTGAACAAGGCGGAGACCGCGGCCAAGCACGGGGAGGCCCAGGTGCTGGAGTGGCGCCGATCCTACGACATTCCGCCGCCGCCGCTCTCGCCGGACTCCGGATATGACTTTGCCGGCGACCGTCGCTACCGCGGCGTGCCAGTTCCGGCCACGGAAAGCCTGAAGATCACCCTGGGCCGCGTGCTGCCGTACTGGTCGGCCGAGATCGAACCGCATCTGCAGCGGGGCGAGACCGTGCTCGTGGCGGCCCATGGCAATTCCCTCCGGGCCATCGTCAAGCATCTGTTCTCGGTCTCGGAGCAGGATATCGTCGGGGTGGAAATCCCGACGGCAAACCCGCTGGTGATCGATCTGTCCCCCGATGCGCGATCGGTGGTCGGTGCGCGGTATCTGGACGCCGCGCGGGCGCAGGCCCTGCCGCAAACGGGACGTTAAGCCATCTGGGATAACGCTTTCGCATCAACGGGATGCGACGCGATGCAGACGGCTGGCGAAGCGGTGACCTTCCGGCGCCTGACCCAGGCCCAGGTGGACGAGAGCTGTCGGCGTCACGAGCGTCTGGCCAAGCTGCGTCCCGGGGGCGCGCGGGCGATCTTCTCGTTCACCGACCTGTCGGGCCTGGTTCTGCGGGAGCGGCCCCTGGTGGGGGCCAACTTCAACGGTGCCATCCTCCGGGACACCGACTTTTCCGGCGCCGACCTCGACAATGCCGGCTTCTTCGGCGCGGACCTGAAGGCGGCGCGGCTTGTCCGGGCGTCCCTGAAGCGCGCGGATCTGCGCGGTGCCGTCCTGCGGGACGCGGATCTGACGGGGGCGGACCTGTTCATGGCCGATCTGAGGGCCGGACAGATGGCGGCTGCGGACCGGGACGAGGGGTTCAAGACCCTCAACCACACCTATGGAGCTGCGGATGCCACCGGCGCGAACCTCACCGGCGCCAACCTCCAGAGCACCTTCATGACCGGCGTGGTGGCCTGCAATGCCGATTTCACCGGCGCGGTGATGAAGGACTGCAAGCTGGTGCGGGCGGTCCTGAAGAATGCCAACCTGACCGGCGTGGATCTGGCGGGTGCGGACCTGTCCGGGGCCAATCTGTCCGGGGCCACGCTGCTCAACGCCGTGCTGGTGGGGGCCCGGACCCAGGGCTGGATCACGGACGGGGCAGACATGGCAGGCGTGCTGACCGACGCCCCCAATGGCATCAGTACCCGGGACCTGCCTGCCGGCGACATGCTGGCCGCCCATGCCAGGTGGTGCGCCACCGGGGGGGCGGAGGGGGCCCCCTCTCGCTTCGACGGGGCCGACCTGCGGGAGCTCAAGTCCATTCGCGGCTACAACCTCACCGCCCTGTCCGCCCGCGGGGCCACGTTCTATGGCCTGGACATGGCCGGGGTTCAGCTTCAGGGCGCGCATCTCGAGGGAGCGGACCTGCGCGGTTGTGACCTGGAGGGGGCGGATCTGCGCGGGGCACGGTTGGCTGGCGCACGGATCAGCGGTGCCAATCTGCGCAATGCGCGGCTGAGCCCGCTGATGCTCGGCGGCGGGCGGCGGCTCCCGGCGTCTCTCCGCGGGGCCCTCGCGCGACGGGTGGACTTTTCCGGGGCCGATCTCACCGGCTGCGACCTGGCGCAGACGGATCTGGACCGATCGGATTTCACCGGGGCACGGATCGAGGCCGTGAACCTGACCGACGCCCGGCTGGAAGCCGTCACCGGGTTTCGCCTCTTTGAAGACTGACGACCAGGAAAAAGGGGCGACGCAGCTTTGCGCCGCCCCCGCTTCAACGGACCGGATCCCGACCGGTCAGGCGGCCCCCGCCTCGATGGCCGGTGCCTTGGCCGTGGTGATCGGGATCTGGCGCGGCTTCAGGCTTTCCGGCAGTTCGCGCTTCAGATCGATGGTCAGAAGTCCGTCCGCCAGCTGGGCGCCGGAGACCACCACATAGTCGGCAAGCTGGAAGCGACGGTCGAAGTTCCGCGCGGCCAGACCCTGATGCAGGAACCGCCGGCCGGTATCGTTGTCGGCCTTGCGACCGCTGACCGTCAGCACGTTCTCCCGGGCCTCGAGGGTCAGTTCCTCGGACCTGAAGCCGGCCACGGCGATCTCGACCCGGTAGGCGTTCTCGCCCACGGACTCGATGTTGTAGGGGGGATAGCCGCCCGCGCTGTCAGTCTTGGCGGCGGCATCGAGCAGGGCGGCCAGCCGGTCGAACCCGACGATGGAGCGGTACATGGGAGAGGTGTTGTAGGTTCGCATGATAGCATCCTCCTGGATAAGCAAGGTTGCGGGAGCCTGCGCCTGCGAGAGCGCCGACCCCGGGTTTGAACCGTCATCGACCCGTCAGGCATCGACTGTGGTTCGCGGCGACCCGGACATCCAGCATCGCCATAGCAAATAGGTGGTGAGCGGCAAATTCGCGGTCAAGGGGCGATGCATCGAACCATGCCTTCATTTGGCCGTGCAGGTGATCATGCTATGGCGAGGTGTTTCAGCGGGAGGCGAACGAGAATGAGGGTGACGTCCATGATGCATCGGTTGGGGGGCCGTCGGGGTCTGACGGCGCTCGGGAGCGCAGGACTGATGGCTGCAACGCTGGGCCTGTCCACGGTCGCCACGGCACAGACGTCGCCGGCGATGCGCGCTGCGCAGACCCACAAGATCTCCGCCCCGCAGGTGGTCGATGATCCCGTCCTGGTCGAGGTCCTCAAGGGGGCTCAGCGTCCCGCCGCGGACGTCAGCCGCGACGGCGCACGACATCCGCTGGAAAGCCTGACCTTCTGGGGCCTTCGCCCTGGCGCAACCGTGCTCGAGCTGTTCCCCGGTGCCGGCTACTGGGTCCGCATCCTGGCCCCCTATGCGGCCCGCACCCACGGCCACTACATCACCACGGTCAGTGCCCTGACCGGCGACGAGAAGGACGGCAGCGCCAAGGCGCGGGTGGACAAGTTCAAGGCCCGCTGGGCCGACGCCTCGGTCTATGGGGACATCGCCTATGCGCCGATGGGCAAGACCACGGTCCAGCTGGTGCCCCCCGGTTCCGTGGACCTGATCCTGACCGCCCGCAATATCCACAATCTGCTCTGGGAGAAGGGGGAACTGGATCGCGACCTCGGTCTGGCGTTCGCGGCCCTGAAACCCGGCGGCGTGCTGGCGGTGGAAGAGCACCGCGCCGACCCCCGGGCCCAGATCGGCGATTCACGGGACGGCTATGTGGCGACCTCGACGGTCATCGCGGCAGCGGTGAAGGCCGGCTTCGTGTTTGATGCAAGCAGCGAGATCAACGCCAATCCCAAGGACACCAAGGATCATCCCTTCGGTGTCTGGACCCTGCCGCCGGAACGGCAGAGCGCCGAGGACGGCAAGACCCCCGACCCGGCCTTCAACCGGGCGAAATACGACGCCATCGGCGAAAGTGACCGCATGACCCTGCGGTTCCGCAAGCCCGGGGGCTGACCGGTGCCGCCCGAGGGGCTGTCCCGCCGGCGATGCCTGGCTGCAGGGCTCGCAGCCCCGCTGGGCGTCGCGGGCTGCGGCTTCCATAGCTCCAGGCCGGTGAAGACGGGCGGGAGCGGTGCGAAAGCTCCGTTCACGCTCGCCCAGGCGCTGGAGGGGAACCTGAGGCTGCCGGGAGAGCGGGCGAGGGATGGTGCCCGGCATCCGCTGGAGACCCTGACCTTCTTCGGTCTCAAGCCCGGCATGACGGTGGTGGAACTCTGGCCGGGGGTCGGCTGGTACACCGCGATCCTGGCCCCGTGGCTGGCGCGGAACGGCGGGCATCTGATTGCGGCCGGGCTCGAGACCGCCGGTGCGCAGCCCGCCTCGGCAACCCGCCTGATGGCCGCCTATCGGCAGAGGCTGGCCTCCCACCCCGAGGCATTCGGCAAGGTCGACGTCACCCCCTTCGGTCCCCGGTCCGGGCCGCTGGGTCCCCCGGCCTCGGCGGACATGGTTCTGACCTTCCGCAACATTCACAACTGGATGGCCCAGGGCTTTGCCGAAAAGGCGTTCCGCGACATCGCCGCCGTTCTGAAGCCCGGCGGCATCCTCGGGGTGGAGGAGCACCGCGCTGCGCCGGGCAGCGTGCAGGATCCGACGGCTCCGACCGGATATGTCACCGAGGCCTATGTCCGCGTCCTGGCGGAGGAGGTGGGTCTGACCCTGGCGGCCACCAGCGAAATCAATGCCAATCCCAAGGACGGCCGGGATCATCCCTTCGGCGTCTGGACCCTGCCGCCCACCCGGCAGAGCGCGCCGGACGGGAAGCCTGACAACCCGCTGTTCGATCATCGCAAGTATGACGCCATCGGGGAAAGCGACCGGATGACGCTCCGGTTCGTGAAGCGTTAGGTCGCGGGGCGTGGCTTGGATCCCTCACCGGCCGGACAAAGGCCAAATTCCCTCGGTTGACCTTTACGTCGCCCCCTTGTCGGCCCCGGTCTTAACAGTGTTTACTAGGCATCGCCGGGGGCCAGAGCCACCCGCATATCAATCGGAGAGCTAATCGTATGGCCACGCTGCAAGAGATCACTGACCGCTTCAAGACCGCCGTGGGCGACGACTCCGGTCTGGGCAAGAGCCTGAAGTTCGATCTGAAGGGTGACGGGTTCATCTACATCAATGGCGGTACCGTGAATAACGAGGACCTGCCGGCCGACTGCACCATCGTGGTGTCGAAGGACGACTTCGAAGCCATGGGCGACGGCAAGCTGGACCCGACGATGGCGTTCATGCAGGGCAAGATCAAGGTCAACGGCGACATGTCCGTGGCCATGAAGCTTCAGCCCCTGATGGCCAAGGCCCGCTAAGGCCGGTCGGACCCGATATCCATGAGTGACCCGGCGCCTCTGTACGACACGACCGAGGCGCCGGTGCCACCCGGAGCAGAGCCCGCGTGGTTGTCCGCTCGGGACGGCGTTCGGCTCCGCGCCGTGCTTTTCCCAGCAACCCAACCGCGCGGGACGGTGGTGTTCAGTCCTGGTCGGACCGAACCCATCGAGAAATATCACGAAGTCGTCGGCGAACTGGTCGACCGGGGCTTCACGGTCCTCATCCATGATTGGCGGGGGCAGGGGCTGTCGGACCGGCTGGCCCCTGATGACCGCAAGAAGGGCTGCGCCAATGGCTGGCGGCCCTTTGTCGATGACTACAGCCGGATCCTGTCCGCGTATCAGGACCGCCTTCCGCGTCCCTGGATCGCCATGGGACATTCCATGGGCGGCGGGTTGACCCTCCTGGCCCTTGCCGAGGGCGAGGGGCGCTTTGACGCCGCCATGCTGTCAGCGCCCATGTGCGACATCCTGACAGGTGGTATTCCTCCGGGGGTTGCGCGGATCATCGCCCGGTTGATGACGGTCCTGGGCCGGGGACAGCACTATGCGGCGCCCCCTGTCGATGCCCTGTCCGAGACGTTCGAGACCACGGTCCTCACTCATCACGAAATCCGTTTCGGCAGGACCCTGGCGCTCTATCAGGCCCATCCGGACCTCGTGCTCGGCAGCGTGACCTGGGGCTGGATCGACTTCGCCCTGCAGCTTGCGGCACGGCTCCGGCGTGCGGGGGCGGTGGAGGCCGTCCCGATTCCGCTGGTGATCGTGACGGCCGAACAGGAGCGCCTGGTGCGCAATGCCGCGGCTCAGGCCATGGCGGCGCGGGCCCCTGCCGGGAAGCATGTGGAGGTGGCCGGGGCGTATCATGAGATCCTCATGGAGACCGACCCCCGTCGCGCCGTCTTCTGGACCGCATTCGAGGCCCTGGTCAGCAGCCTTCCGGCGTCCGCCGAGCACTGACGGGCCGGACGGTCAGGCCTGTGGATCGGCCGCCGGACCCAGTAGCGGCGTGAGGGCGGGCAGAAGGCCGATGTCGCCGACGATCAGCATCTGTCCGCCATTGCGGCCGATGGGCGCGCCGGTCCAGTCGGCGACCCGTCCGCCTGCGCCGGCCAGCAGGGGCACAGCGGCTTCCACGTCCCAGCTCTTCAGGCCCCGCTCCACCACCACGTCAAGCTTTCCCATGGCCACCATGGCATAGGCATAGGCATCGGCTCCCAGGCGGACGAGGCGCGCTGCCGCATGGAATCGCCGATAGGCCTCCTGCTCGAGGCCAGCGAACAGGTGGGGGTCCGTCGTGGCGGCCAGCACCTGCGAGAGGTCGTGGCAGGGACGGGTCCGAAGTGTCCAGCGTTCGGACCCCCGCAGCAGGCGGGCCCCGTGCTGTGACCCGACGAAATATTCTCCCGTGAAGGGCTGGGCGATGACCCCGACCACCGGGACACCCCGATGGCGCAGGCCGATCAGCGTGGTCCAGAGGGGCAGTCCGGAGATGAAGGCGCGGGTGCCGTCGATCGGGTCAAGGACCCACACGAACTCCGCGTCCGGGCGATCCTCGCCGTATTCCTCGCCAATCACGCCGTGGTCCGGGAAGCGGGCGGCAATGGCCGCCCGGATGGCGGCCTCGGCCCCCTTGTCGGCCTCTGTCACCGGATCGAAGACCCGACCGGTGACGGCCCCCTTGTCCGTCAGGCCATGGTCGGCCCGGAACAGGGGTAGGATGACGTCGGCGGCGCTGTGGGCCAGGCTGACGGCGAAGTCTTCGAGTTCGGCTAGCCGGGTGTGGTCGAGGGTGTCGGTCATGCTCCAGCCATAGCCGGGTGCGCCCCGACAGGCCAAGTCCCTGTTCGAGAAAACGACGTCAGGCAAGAAAAAGCCTCCGCAGGAGAACCGGCGGAGGCTGGAGGTATGACCCATATTCGAGCAGTCAGCCTCCCGCGTCCGGAGACGCGGGGTGGAATCAGGCCGGGCTGTCGTTGTTCAGCGACTTGGCAAGGTCCAGGAGGCGACGGCGCGGCCGCTCGCCCAGTTGGTAGTAGGCCCGGATCAGATCCATGGTCTCCTTTCGGGCCAGGACTTCACCGGCGCGGGGTTCTTCCTGAACCAGCGGCACGGCCGTCACCTGCGGCGCAGGCTCGCCTTCGTCCAGCCCGTCATAGAAGTAGCCCACCGGCACTTCGAGGGCTGCGGCCAGTTCCCAGACCCGCGCTGCGGAGATCCGGTTGGCGCCGCATTCGTACTTCTGGATTTGTTGGAAGCGGATTCCGACGGCTGTGGCGAGTTGTTGCTGGGTCAGTCCCATCAGCCGGCGACGGCGACGAAGCCGCTTGCCGAGATGAAGGTCAATATCGTTCGCCATGCGGCCGCCCCTCTAGAGTTCCACACGTCCCAACACGGGACGTCTACGCTAGCGAGGGGCAAACGCCGTGCCGCAGTTCCCCGAGCGGCTGAATTGGACATGGGTATGCGATGGTCCCCGCAACCTGATCACTGCACCCTCGCGGATATCCCCCTGACTAGATTGCCACTGAAGTGTGACGGTCAAGAGGTGGCGCGCGTGGGCATTAACTATAAGTGACCAGATTGTGCTGGGCTGGGACGAGCAGACCGCGACGGCTGCGGAGGCGAGGCTGTCGCCGTCCACAGACCGGGTTTCGCTGCTCAGTCCTCGCGGACGCGACGCTTGCGGAAGGACGGGTTCAGGACCTGCTTGCGCAGACGGATGGCCTTGGGCGTGACCTCCACCAGCTCGTCTTCCTCGATGTAGGCGATGGCCTGCTCGAGGGTCATGCGACGGGGCGGGGTGAGGCGGATGGCCTCGTCCTTGCCGGAGGCGCGGACGTTGGTCAGCTGCTTGGCCTTCATCGGGTTGACGTCGAGATCGTCGAACCGGGAGTTCTCGCCGATGATCATGCCCTGATAGGTCTTTTCCCCGGCGCCGACGAACATGGTGCCGCGTTCCTCCAGGTTCCACAGGGCGTAGGCCGCCGTTTCCCCGTCGGAGTTGGACACCAGCACGCCGCGCAGACGGCCTTCGATGGCCCCGCGATGGGGCTCGTAATGGCTGAACACCCGGTTCAGCACGCCGGAGCCGCGGGTGTCGGTCAGGAACTCGCCCTGGTAGCCGATCAGCGAGCGGGACGGTGCCTCGAGGGTGATCCGGGTCTTGCCGGAGCCCGACGGACGCATGTCCTTCAGCTCCGCCTTGCGGGCCGACAGCTTCTCGATCACCACG
>CAIQUG010000048.1 GCA_903874895.1 uncultured Caulobacterales bacterium
CTGAAGCAATATATCGACCTGATCCACCAGCCCGGCCTGACGTTCGGGTTTGATCCGGAGACGGGGTATTTCGGGCTGCTCAAGGACAAGAAGGCCACCCTGGTCTATACGAGCGGTGCCTTTTCCGAGGCCTTTCCGTCCCCCGCCTTCGGGGTCGACCACCAGTCGACCTACATGCGGTCCTGGCTGAACCAGGCCGGTGTCATGGACCTCGAGGAAATCCGCTACCAGCCGACGATCCTGACCACCGACAGCGACGGGGACTTCTCGCGCGCCAAGGCCGAAGCCGCCCGTCGCGCCCGCTGACCTTCGGCCTCGCTGACAAGGAGACAGCCATGCCCACTTCCTCCAGCGACATCGCCTTCACCCCCGTGGTGAAGGCGGTGCAGAGCCGCCGCCGCTCCCGCGCCGCCTATGCGGAGATGGAGGCCGGGGGCGGATTCCGGACGGTGATCGACGACAGCCTCGTCCTGTTCCTCGCCGGCGTCGACACGGCCTACCTGGCCACCGCCAACGCCGCCGGCCAGCCCTATGCCCAGCACCGGGGCGGGCCAAAGGGCTTCATCCGTGTGGTGGATGAACGGACCCTGGGCTTCGTCGACTATGCGGGGAACCGGCAGTACGTCACGACCGGGAATCTCGAGGAAAATGACAAGGCCTTCCTGTTCCTGATGGACTATACGAACAGGCGCCGGATAAAGCTCTGGGGACGCGCCCGAGTGGTGGAGGGCGACGCGGACCTCACCGCATGCCTGATGCCGGAGGGCTATCGCGCCAGGCCCGAGCAGGTGATCCTGTTCGAGGTGGAAGCCTGGGACGTGAACTGCCCGCAGCACATTCCCCAGAAGCTAGATGCGGCGGACGTGGCTCGCGCCCTTGCGGAGCTTCAGGCGCGGATCGACACTCTGGAAGCCGAGAATGCCACCCTCCGGCACCGCCACCCCGACACGGGAACACCCGCATGAGCCGTCCCCCCCTCCCGCCCTTCACCGACGCCACAGCCGCCGAGAAGGCCCGCATGGCCGAGGACGCCTGGAACAGCCGCGACCCGGCCCGGGTGGCAATGGCCTATACGCCGGACAGCCTTTGGCGGAACCGGGCGGAGTTTCTCGCCGGTCGTCCCGCCATCGAGGCCTTCCTCGCCCGGAAGTGGGCGCGGGAGCTGGACTACCGGCTGATCAAGGAGGTCTGGGCCCATGCGGGAAACCGGATCGCCGTGCGCTTCGCCTACGAGTACCGCGACGACAGCGGTCATTGGTTCCGGGCCCATGGCAACGAGAACTGGCAGTTCGACGCCGACGGCCTGATGGAGCGGCGGATCGCCAGCATCAACGAGCACCCCATCGCCGATAGGGACCGCAAGTTCCGCTGGCCCCTGGGGCGCCGGCCGGATGATCATCCCGGGCTGAGTGAACTCGGGCTCTAGGCCCCGACCCTTCGCCCATGGGTGGGCTGCCAGGACAAGGTCCGGACGTCTGCGGAACCGTCGGGGTCATGGAACCACCGCGGATCAAAAGGACTCAAATCCTGGGGCATTCCACGCTACACGAACCGGCCCGCGTCGGTTGGACCGGGTGTCACAACGGAGACGGGGCCGGATGATCCGTTGGGTGCAACTGGGCGCGGCGCGCGTTCCGGGCGGGAATGGCGAGCTGCGCCTGATGCAGCGCGGCAGC
>CAIQUG010000049.1 GCA_903874895.1 uncultured Caulobacterales bacterium
CATGCGCCAGCCCATCGGCGTGGGGGCGGGGATCACCCCGTTCAATTTCCCGGCCATGATTCCCATGTGGATGTTCGGGGTGGCGATTGCCACGGGCAACAGCTTCATCCTCAAGCCGTCGGAGCGGGACCCCTCCGTGCCCGTGCGCCTGGCCGAGCTGATGATGGAGGCGGGCGCCCCCGCCGGCGTTCTGAACGTGGTGCACGGGGACAAGGTGGCGGTGGACGCCATCCTCGACCACCCGCTGATCCGGGGGGTGAGCTTCGTCGGCTCCTCCGACATCGCCAACTATGTCTATGCCCGGGGGGCGCAGAACGGAAAGCGCGTGCAGGCCATGGGCGGGGCCAAGAACCACGGGATCATCCTGCCGGACGCCGACATGACCCAGGCGGTGAAGGATATTTCCGGTGCCGCCTTCGGGTCGGCCGGCGAGCGCTGCATGGCCCTGCCGGTGGTGGTGCCCGTGGGCAGGAAGACCGCCGATGAATTCCGGGACCGGATGGTCGCCGAGATCGAGACCTTGCGCGTGGGTGTCTCCACCGATGCCGCTGCCCACTATGGACCGGTGGTCAGCGCCGCGCACCGGGACCGGATCGCCGGCTATATCCAGATGGGTGTCGACGAGGGGGCCGAACTGGTGGTGGACGGCCGGGGCTTCACCATGCAGGGCTACGAGGACGGCTTCTATATCGGCCCCAGCCTGTTCGATCAGGTGAAGCCGGGCATGAAGTCCTATCAGGACGAGATCTTCGGCCCGGTGCTGCAGATGGTCCGGGCCGAGAGCCTGGAGGAGGCCATCGCCCTGCCGTCGAAGCACCAGTACGGCAACGGCGTGGCCATCTTCACCCAGAACGGCCGGGCCGCCCGGGACTTTGCCGCGGCGGTGGACGTGGGCATGGTGGGCATCAACGTGCCGATCCCCGTGCCGGTGGCCTATCACACCTTCGGCGGGTGGAAGCGCTCCGCCTTCGGTGACACCAACCAGCACGGCATGGAGGGCGTGAAGTTCTGGACCAAGGTCAAGACCGTCACTGCCCGCTGGCCCGATCCGCAGCTGGACGGACATGCGGACTCGTCCTTCGTCATCCCGACCATGAAGTAAGCGACAGGGTACAAGGCTCATGCAATTCGCACTCACGGACGACCAGCGGGCCATCCAGGACGCAGCGCGCAGCTTTGCCGCCGCCGAGCTCGCGCCCCACTCGGCCCGCTGGGACGAGGAGCGGCATTTCCCCGTGGACGTCATGCGCCAGGCGGCGGCGCTGGGCTTTGCCGGCATCTATGTCCGCGAGGACGTGGGCGGCTCGGGCCTGTCCCGGCTGGATGCGGCCCTGATCTTCGAGGCCCTGTCGGAGGGGGACGTCTCTACCGCCGCCTTCATGTCGATCCACAACATGGCCAGCTGGATGATCGACCGGTTCGGCTCCGAATCCCTGCGGCTGAAGTATCTGCCGCGCATGGCGACCATGGAGCTGATCGCCAGCTACTGCCTGACGGAGCCCGGCTCCGGCTCCGATGCGGCGGCGATGAAGACCACGGCCCGGCTGGACGGCGACCACTATGTGCTGAACGGGGGCAAGGCCTTCATCTCCGGCGCCGGGGTCTCGGACCTCTACGTGGTGATGGCGCGCACCGGCGGGCCGGGCGCCAAGGGCGTGTCGGCCATCGTGGTGGAGAAGGGGATGCCCGGCCTGTCGTTCGGGGCCAATGAGCGCAAGATGGGCTGGAACTCCCAGCCCACGGCCCAGGTGATGTTCGACGAGGTCCGGGTGCCGGTGGAGAACCGCATCGGCGCGGAGGGAGATGGCTTCCGCTTCGCCATGATGGGGCTCGACGGAGGGCGGATCAACATTGCCGCCTGCTCGCTGGGCGGATCGAAGCTCGCCCTCGATACGGCCCAGGCCTATATGGGGACCCGGCAGCAGTTCGGTCGTCCCCTGTCGGACTTCCAGGCCCTGCAGTTCAAGCTGGCGGACATGGCCACGGCGCACGAGGCGGCCCGGCTGATGGTCTACCATGCCGCGGACGCCCTGGACCGCAAGGACCCGCAGGCCACCAAGCTGTGCGCCATGGCCAAGCGCTTTGCCACGGACGGCGGGTTCGAGATCGCCAACCAGGCCCTGCAGCTGCACGGCGGCTATGGATATCTGCGGGACTATCCGGTGGAGCGGATCGTCCGGGACCTCCGGGTGCACCAGATCCTCGAGGGCACCAACGAAGTGATGCGGGTGATCATCTCGCGGGAGCTGCTGCGACAATGAGTGATATTCCGTCTTCGGACGAGGTGATCGTCCGGGTCGAGCGCGGCGTCGGCCGCATCACCCTCAACCGTCCCGGGGCCCTGCACGCCCTGACCACGGGCATGTGTCGCACCGTGACCGATGCGCTGCTGGCCTGGGAGAGCGATCCCGCCGTGACGGCGGTGCTGTTCGATCATTCCGGCGAACGGGGCTTCTGCGCCGGGGGTGACATCCGCATGCTGGCCGAGAGCGGGGCCGCGGACGGGGTGAAGGCCCGCGAGTTCTTCTTCATCGAGTACCGGCTCAATGCCCTGCTCATGCGCTATGCCAAGCCGACCATCGCCGTGATGGACGGGGTGGTGATGGGCGGCGGCGTCGGTCTCGCCCTGCCGTGCAAGGTGCGCGTGGCGACGGAGCGCACCACCTTCGCCATGCCCGAGACGGGCATCGGCCTGTTCCCGGACGTGGGCGGCGGCTGGCATCTGCCCCGGCTGCCCGGCAAGTCCGGCCTCTGGCTGGCCCTGACAGGGGCGCGGATCAAGGGCGCGGACTGCCTGGCGCTGGGCCTTGCCACGCACCTTGTGGAGAGCGCGCGCACCGGGGAGCTGAAGGCTGCGATCCTCGCCGGGGACCTCCACGCGGCCGACCGGTTCGCCACGGATCCCGGCCCTTCACCGCTGGCACCCCATCGGGGGGAGATCGACCGTCTGTTCGGCGCCGACAGCGTCGAGGGGATCGTCGCGGCCCTGGACGCCGACGGGGGCGAGTGGGCGCAGGCCCAGCGGAAGACCCTTGCCATCAAGTCCCCCCAGACCCTGAAGGTCGCCTTCCGGCAACTGGCCCTGGGCGCGGCGGCGGCGACCTTCGAGGAGAACATGCGCACGGAGTACCGCATCGGGGCCCGGGTGGTGGCGCGGCATGACTTCCTCGAGGGCGTGCGGGCCGTCATCATCGACAAGGACAATGCGCCCAGGTGGTCGCCGGACACGCTGGAGGGCGTCACCGAGACGATGCTGGACGGGATCTTCGCACCGCTGGCCGAGGAGTGGACGCCGCTATGATCCTCGGGCGGTCTCGAACCAAGCAGAACAACGGGAAGCCCAAGACATGAACATCGCCTTCATCGGCCTCGGCAACATGGGAAGCGGCATGGCCGCCAATCAGGCGAAGGCCGGTCGCACGGTCCATGCCTTCGACCTGTCCGCCACCGCGCTGGAGCGGGCGAGGACGGCGGGCTGCCTGCCCGCGGCCAGCGCCGCCGAAGCCGTGCGTCAGGCAGAGGTGGTGATCACCATGCTCCCGGCCGGGGCCCATGTGCGCACGGCCTACGCTGCGGACATCCTTCCGAACGCCCGGCCCGGTGCCCTGCTGATCGACTGCTCCACCATCGACGTGGACAGCGCCCGGGCCGTGGCCGCCGACGCCCTGGCGGCCGGGTTCCGCGCGGCGGACGCGCCGGTCAGCGGCGGCACGGCGGCCGCCGATGCCGGCACGCTGGCCTTCATGGTGGGCACCGCGGAGGCCGATTTCGCCGCGGTGGAGGCAGCGCTGTCCCCCATGTCCCGGGTCACCATCCATGCCGGGGCCTCCGGCGCGGGGCAGGCGGCCAAGATCTGCAACAACATGCTGCTGGGCATTTCCATGCTCGGAACCTGCGAGGCCTTTGCGCTCGCGGAAAAGCTCGGCCTCGCCGCGGACCGGTTCTTCGAGATCGCCTCCAAGTCCTCGGGCCAGTGCTGGTCGGTCACCAGCTACTGCCCGGTGGAGGGCGTCGGTCCGGCCACCCCCGCCGACCGCGCGTATGACGGCGGCTTCGCCACGGCCATGATGCTGAAGGACCTGAAGCTGGCCCAGGAGGCCGCCGCCCGGGCCGGTGCCGCCACGCCGATGGGGGCGCAGGCCGAAGCCCTCTATGCCCTGTTCGCCAATCAGGGCTATGCGGGCCGGGATTTCTCCGCCGTGCTGCAGCTGTTGCGCGGGCAGGTCGAGACGTTGAAGAAGGATACGATGCGATGACCTACGAGACCCTGCTGGTCGAACAGACCGACGCCGTCGCCCTGATCCGGCTGAACCGGCCCAAGGCGCTCAACGCCCTGAACTCCGAGCTGCTGGGGGAACTGGCCGCTGCCCTCGCCGCCATCGCCGCCGACGACAGCGTGCGCTGCGTGGTGCTGACCGGCTCCGACCGGGCGTTTGCCGCCGGCGCGGACATCAAGGAGATGTCGGACAAGTCCTATGCCGACATGTACCGCCTCAACTTCTTCGGGGCGGCGGCGCAGGCCATCGAGGGCTTCCGCAAGCCGATCATCGCCGCCGTGTCGGGCTATGCGCTGGGCGGCGGCTGCGAGCTGGCCATGCTGTGCGATTTCATCATCGCCTCGGAGACGGCGAAGTTCGGCCAGCCGGAGATCAATCTCGGCGTCGCGCCGGGCATCGGCGGGTCCCAGCGCCTGACCCGCTTCGTCGGCAAGTCCAAGGCCATGGACATGATCCTCACGGCCCGCCAGATGGACGCAGGCGAGGCGGAGCGCTCCGGCCTGGTCAGCCGCGTGGTGCCCGTGGACAAGCTGGTGGACGAGGCCATGGCCGCCGCCGCCAAGATCGCCGCCCTCTCTCCACTGGCGGTCATGGTCAACAAGGAGATGGTCAACCAGGCCTATGAGACCACCCTGTCGGCGGGGGTCCAGTTCGAACGGCGCCTGTTCCACTCCCTGTTCGCCTTCGAGGACCAGAAGGAGGGCATGGCCGCCTTCATCGACAAGCGTCCCGCCGATTTCAAGGGGCGGTGATCCGCCGCCTTGCCAGGGGTCATCCGGGGGGAGACACGACCATGACGCAGGCTGACATTCCGCCGACATCCGAAAAGTCGGCCCATGACCTGGGCTTCGAGCGGCTGGTGTTCTTTTCCGATGCCGTGTTTGCCATTGCCATCACCCTCCTGGTGCTGGACCTGAAGCTGCAGACCGGCCCGAACGGGGACATCCTGTGGGACCGGCTGATTCCCAAGGTCCTCGGCTTCGTCATCAGCTTCTCCGTCACGTCGTTCTACTGGCTGGCGCACCACAGGCTGTTCAAGACCCTCCGGGCCGAAAGCGTCGGGCTGCGGAGCACCAATCTGGTGTTTCTCGCCTGTGTCGTCTTTCTGGCCTTTCCCACCAGCGTCATCAGCGAACATCCGACCACCACCTGGGCCGTGATCTTCTACGCCCTGTCGGTGGCGACCACGGGTCTGGCCATGGGCACGCTGGTGCTTGTGGCGAGGCGCCCGGCCCTGATGCGCCCGGGGGAGACGCGGGGGGGCACGCTGCGCCTGTGCCTTCGCGCGCTGGGGGTCCCGCTGGTGTTTCTCGCCTCCTGCCCGGTCGCCATCGACAACCCCCTGCCGTCCACGCTCCTGTGGATGTCGATCCCTCTGGTCATTCGCGTGCTGGGCGCGTTGGGTGGCTGGATCGGAGATCGCCTGGATCGCGCCGGGGTGGCGGCGCCATAGCGTCCGGTCATCGGCATATTCGGGGGCTGCGTAAGCCCGGACGCCTCTGATAGACTTCCGCTGCGACAATCAGGCGGAGAGACCCGTGGCCAGACTCACCCGTACATCCCGCCTGCTGGCCGTGGCCCTCGCGCTGGCAACCCTGGGCGCTGGCCGGGCCGTGGCCGGAACCGCGGAGGACGCCCTGTCCCGGTGCCTCGTCCAGTCCTCGACGCCGGCCGACAACGAGACCCTGGTGTTCTGGGTGTTTGCCGCCATCTCGGAAAATCCCAAGCTCGCGCCGCTGGTCAACCTGTCGGCGGCGCAGCGGGAGAGCTTCGACAAGCAGGCGGCGGCCCTGTTCCAGCGCCTGCTGCTGACGGACTGCCGGACGCAGTCCCTGGCGGCGCTGCAGCAGGATGGGACCAGCGCCATCGCCCACAGCTTCGAGCTCCTGGGGGCGACGGCGGGGCGCCAGATGATGACCGATCCCCAGGTCCTGAGCGCCATGCAGCACATGACCCGCTACCTGGACCAGACCCGGTGGCGCGACTTTGCCGCGGAAGCCGGGAGCACGACGCCGGCGCCACCGCCAGCCGCGCCGCCGAAATAGCGCCGTCCGGGCATGCCCGGACACGACAACGCCGGCGAAGCGGGGGCCTCGCCGGCGTCGACATCATCTCAGGTCTCGGAAAAGGGGATCAGGCCGCCTTGATCAGGGACTTGGTCAGGAGGCCGATGGCCGCGTCCCGGTCGATCTGCTCGATGGCAGCCACTTCCCGGGCCATGCGGTCCAGGGCTGATTCGTACAGCTGGCGTTCCGAATAGGACTGTTCCGGCTGATTCTCCGCCCGGTGCAGATCGCGCACCACCTCGGCGATGGAGACCAGGTCCCCGGAGTTGATCTTGGCTTCGTATTCCTGGGCCCGGCGGCTCCACATGGTGCGCTTCACCCGGGCGCGACCCTTCAGGGTCGTCAGGGCCGAGGTGACCACGTCATTGTTGGCGAGGGGACGCAGACCGGCGGTCTTGGCCTTCCGGGTCGGGACGCGAAGGGTCATCTTCTCATGGTCGAAAGTAATCACGTAGACTTCCAGGGAAATTCCCGCCACGTCCTGGGTCTCGACTCCAGCGATCCGGCCGACGCCATGCGCCGGATACACAACATGATCGCCTGCCGCGAAGACCTGACCACTGGTGCTCATGGAATTTCCTTCTTTTTATGACCCGGAAAGGGCTGAGCCGCGTTGCAATCCAACGAAACGAGCACCTTCGTCCGATCATGAACCGGATTTGGGGCGTTCGGCTTCTGTCAGTGGTTCAAGTCACCCTTCGGACACGATGGGCATACACCTTGCGACGGCGGCGGTGAAACAAATGGGCGGAGTGAAAGGCGCGTTCGACGACTGATCAGCACCGCACGATTGTTATAGCACAAGTTCGCACGCTTTCAAAGGGTTGCATTAACACCTTCGAGACGCCGTCGGGGCGGGCCTGCGAAAACTCGCGACCTTGGAAACGTCAACGTCGGGGTCGCTGTAAACGACCCGCCATCGGTTCTGGATTCAGGAGCCCTTGCCGGGCTTTTCCGAGAAATACTTCTCGAACTTCCCGGTCTCCCGCTCGAACGCCTCGGCGTCGGCCGGGGGCTTTCCCTTGATCGTGATGCGAGGCCAGATCCTCGCATAGTCCGAATTCACCCGCAGCCACTTGCCGTCGTCATCGTCGGCCGTGTCCGGCTTGATGGCATCCACCGGGCATTCCGGTTCGCACACGCCGCAGTCGATGCATTCGTCCGGATTGATGGCCAGGAAATTCTCGCCCTCATAGAAGCAGTCGACGGGGCAGACCTCGACGCAGTCCATGAACTTGCACTTAATGCAGGGATCCATAACGATGTAGGTCATGCGCGCGGGACGTCCGGTAAGGCCAGCCGTTCAGGCCGGGGAACTGTGACGACGCCGGAAATGGGGCGCCGGAGGGGGGGCTGTCAATGCCGCCCGGTTTTTTCCGCGCTGCGGGGGCGGAGAACGGGGCGTTAACCCCGATCTAACGCGGTGTCGTCATTGATGGTCCCTGTGAAGCTCGGTCACCACGATAGCCGCCCCGGCTGGCGCCGCCGTGCGGTCAGCGCGCTCCTCGCCATCGCCCTGGCGGGGCAGGGCGCGGTTGTGCCTGCAGCCCAGGCCGCCAATGGCACCCATCGCGGTCTCGCGCGGACCGAAACCGCCGATGAAGATCCCAGCCCGCTGGACATCCGCGTGGGCTCCGGACCGCGGTTGACCCGGATCGAGTTCCGCGGTGCCCGCCTGCTGGACAGTCACCGGGACGGTGCGGCCCTGGTACTGCGGTTCGCCCTCAAGTCTGTCCCGATGATGCCGCGACTGCATGTGGACCCGCCCCCTTATCTGAAGAGCGCCGACGCCCGGATGGTCGGTGGCGGCGCCGAGGTCCGGCTGACCCTGAAGGACGGGGCGGACGGCAAGGTGATCTCTGACAACGGTGCCTCCGTGGTGACCCTGTTCCCCTCCGCCACCGGCGCAGTGAACAAGGCCGACGCCGCGGCTGGACGGGATGATCCGACCCCGCAGGGGGGGGAGGTCAAGGTCGCGGCCGAGATGTCCGGCGCCGCTGCCGTCCTCCGTTTCCCCTGGCACGCCCCGCTGGGGGCGGCGGTGTTCCGCCGCGGCGACGGGGTCTGGATCGTGTTCGACAGTCCGGCCGCCCTCAGCCTTCCGTCGCTGACCGGCTTGCGGGGGCCGGACGGCAAGCCGCTGGTGCGCAGCGCCCGGATCGTCTCGGGCAAGGGCTATGCCGCCCTGCGTCTGGCGGTCCGTCCGGACGTGCCGGTCACCGCCCAGGCCGAAGGGTCGGAGTGGATCGTGACCCTGGGCACCGTTGCGGCATCACCGCCGGATCCTGTGACGGTGGCGGTCGATCAGTCCGGCGCAGTGGGTCTCGCCGCCGCCGTGGCCGGAACCACCGGAGTATTCTGGTTGCAGGATCCCGTCGTCGGTGATCGCGTGGCCGTCGTCACGGCGCTGGCGCCGGTCAAGGCCGAGGTCCTGCGCCGCAGCTTCGTCGGCGGGGCCCTGCTGCCCACGGCCCAGGGGCTGGCCGTCGAGGCCGTCGTCGATGATCTGACCGTCGCCGCCAGCCGCGACGTGGTGCTCATCGGTCGACCGAACGGACTGAGCCTGGCCTCTGCCGCCGCCGACGTGCGGTTCGGCGCGGCGGCCATGGGCGATCCCCAGCCCGCCGCGGAACCGGCGGTGATCGACTTCGCCAACTGGTCCAAGGTCGGGCCGGACGGCTTCAACGGCCGGTATGCCCAGCTCTTCGACAAGGCAACCCGCGAGGGGGGCGAGCACAAGCCCGGCAAGGTCCAGGCGCGGATGGCGCTGGCCCGCTTCCTGATCGGCTCCGAGCTGAACTTCGAGGGGATCGGGGTCCTCAACCTGCTGGCCAAGACCGATCCCACGGTCCTGGGCAGCGCCGAGTTCCGCGGCCTGCGGGGGGCGGCCAAGGCGATGTCCGGGCGCTATCGCGATGCCATCGCCGAATTCTCCGCTCCCGTCCTCGCCGAGGAGCGGTCCGCGGCCCTGTGGCGCGGCTACATTGCCGTGCGGACCGGCGATCTTGCCGGGGCCCGCCAGCCCTTCGTCATGGGGCGTCTGGCCCTTGCCGGGTTCAACGGCCACTGGAAGGCCAAGCTCGCCCGGGCCCAGGCCGAGACGCAGCTGGCCGCCGGAGACGTCCAGGGGGCCCGACAGGCCCTGGCGATCGCCAACGCGGCCACGTCCGGCGACGAGGACGAGGTGATGGCCGCCCGTCTGGTCACCGCCCGTGTGCTGGAGGTGGACGGCCACTGGAACGAAGCGCTCAACCTGTATGACGAGGTGGGCCGCGCCCGCTACGGGGCGGTCAGCGCCCCGGCCGCCCTGCGGGCCCTGCAGATCCGCGTCCAGCACGGGCAGCGGACGCCGAGCCAGGTGGCCCCCGAACTCGACAGCCTGCGGTTCCGCTGGCGGGGCGACGCCACCGAACTGGAGGTGGTCCGCACCCTGAGCCGGATCGAGTTGCAGCAGGGCCGGTATCGCGACGCCCTCGAGGTCCTGCGGTCGGCCAGCAAGCGACTGGCGGACCTGCCCGCCGCCGTGGCCATCCAGACCGACCTCAGCCAGGCCTTCCGGGCCCTGTTTCTGGATGGCCGGGCAGACGGGATGCAGCCGATCCAGGCCCTGGGACTGTTCTATGACTTCCGTGACCTGACCCCCATCGGGGCCGACGGGGACACCATGGTCCGGCGGCTCGCACACCGGCTGGTGGATGTGGATCTCCTGGGCCAGGCGGCCGAGCTGCTCAAGTACCAGTCCGAACAGCGGCTGGACGGGGTGGCCCGGGCCGATGTGGCCACGGATCTGGCCACCATCTATCTGATGGACCACAAGCCCGAGGACGCGCTCGGGGCGATCAACGCCTCCCGCACCACGGTGCTGCCGTCGTGGCTGAACGCCCAGCGCCGCCTGGTGGAGGCCCGCGCCCTGATGGCGCTGGGCCGCAGCGACCACGCCATGGAAGTGCTGTCGCAGGACAAGTCTCCCGAGGTGGTCGCCCTGCGCGCGGAGGCCGCCTGGGCCGGGCACGACTGGGCCAAGGCCGCGGCGGCCTATGACGCCCTGCTGGGTGCCCGCTGGAAGACACCCGGTCCGCTGACGCCGGAGGAGGAGGGCCGTCTGATGCGAGCCGGGGTAGCCTACAGCCTGGCCGGGGACGACGCCGCCCTGACCCGGCTGCGCGGGCGCTATGCCAAGCTGGCGGATGCCGCACAGGCCAAGGAGATGCTCCGGATTGCGCTGAGCGGCATGTCTGCCGGAGACGCGTCGCCGGCGGCCTACGGCCGGGCCGTGGCGGAAGTGGACAGCTTCGCCGGCTGGGTGGTGACGATGAAGAAGAAGTTCCTCGAAAAGACCGATGCCAGGGTGGCGCGGCAGGCGCCGACCCCTGGCCCGCGCAAGGGCTGATCAGACACCCAGGACCGCGGACAGGTCGTAACCGGCCGTCGCGGCCTGCTCCGCCAGCTGGTGGCGGTCGTCCCCGGCCACGGCCCGGCCGACGGCCCAGGCGGTGATCGAACGTGTGCCGGAGCGGCAGAAGGCAAGGGTCGGCCCGTCCGCCTGCGCGATCGCATCGGCCATGGTCTGCAGCTGCTGCGGCGAGGCCCCGCCCAGGATCGGGATATGGTGATAGGCCAGTCCCGCGGACTCCGCAGCGGCCTGCATTTCGGCGGCGGTGGGCTGGCCCGGCTGTTCCCCGTCCGGGCGGTTGTTGATCACCAGCCGGTAGCCGAGGGCCGCGGCCGTTGCCATGTCCTGGGGCAGAAGCTGCGGTGCCACCGCCAGCCCGTCCGTCACCCTGCGGATATCCGCCATGGCTCAGTTCTCCCGCTTGCAGCGCACGGACGGCTGGTGGTCGACCTTGCAGAAGAAGCTGCCCAGCATGCCCGGAGACACCACCAGGGATCCGCCCTTGCGCGGGGCGATGGGCAGGTCGCCGTCCAGTTGGACCCATGTGGCCCCCTCGACCGTGCTGAACACGAACCGGCCCGGGGCGATTTCCCGCACGGCGGCGAGGGACAGTTCCACCTGCTTGATCGGCTCGTCGCGGGTCGCGCCGGCACCCCCGCCGAACAGCGACAGGCTGGGCAGGGCGAGGCCGAAGGCCTGGCGCTTGACCTCCCGCACCCGGGCCTGGTCGACCACCACCACCGCACCGGTCTTTTCCGCCTCGTCCAGAACGGCGGTGGCGCGGTCGAAGCACGCCAGTCGCTCGGCGTCCGCCGTCAACTTGCGGCAGTCCACCACGGCCTGCAGGACCTTCACCCGCTCCGCCGGAAGGGGCGGTGCCGCCGGGGCCCCGGATGCCGCCTGCGCAGCCACAAGGGTCAGGCCCGCGAGCAGGGTGCCGAGGATGGGGGAGGCGGGGCGGTTCATCTGGGTCATGCCGGACCCTACTCCACCCCGCCCACGAGGGCCACGGGGGACAGCACGCTGGCGTCCTCGGCCCGGGCGCTGGCATGGCGGACGGCCGTCATCACCGCCCGGGTCCGGGGATCATGGAGGGTGGCACCCAGTTCGATCAGGGCATGGGTGCTGTCGGCCCCGGCCTCCATCGCCTGTCCGAAGCCCGCGAAGGGCGAGCGGTCACCGGGCAGGTATCGCAAGGGCACGACGTCATCGGCCTTGAACCCGGCGAGACGCCTGGCCTCGGCCACGGCCACGTCAAAGCCGCCCAGCTTGTCCACCAGCCCCAGGTCCTTGGCCTGCAGGCCGGTCCAGACCCGGCCCTTGGCGATCTCGCGGACCCGGTCGGGGGACAGCTTGCGACCGTCGGCCACCCGCTGGACAAAGCCGTCATAGATCCGGTCCATCCAGCCGGCGAACTGGGCCCGCTGCTTCGGCGTGAAGGACTGTCCGCTGCCGAAGGCACCGGCATAGTCATTGCCGATGGTGATCTGGCGGGTGTCGACCCCGAAACGGGCGAGGGCCGGGCCGAGCACGAACTTGCCGCCGAACACACCGATGGAGCCGGTCAGGGTGGTGGGATTGGCGACGATCTCCGTCGCGCCGGAGGAAATCCAGTAGCCGCCGGACGCCGCATAGGTCCCCATGGACACCACCACCGGCTTGCCCGCCGCCCGCGCCGCACGGACGGACGCCAGGATCTGCTCGGATGCCGTGTCCGACCCGCCGGGGGACGAGACGCGGAAGACAATGGCCTTGACGGTCTTGTCCTCGACGGCGGTGCGGAAGGCGCGGGCCACGTCGTCGGAATAGACGCCGTTGGAGTCGCCGAACCCGGAGGGATGGGACGTGCCGGTGACGATCTCCCCCTCGGCCGCGATCACCGCGATGCCGGGCCCGGACGTGGCGGCGTCATTCACGCGGTAGCTGGCAAAGTCGATGAACTTGGCCTTTCCGTCGCCCACCACGCCGCGCAGGGAGGCCTGCGCTTCCTGCACTTCGCCGACCTTGTCCACCAGACCGGCGGCGCGGGCCTGTTCGGCGTCATACGGACCGGCCTCCAGGGTGTCCCTCAGCTTCTGGCCATCCATCTTGCGGTCGGCAGCCGCGGTGGCGATCTCCGCCAGATAGACCGAGGACAGCCAGCCGACCGTCGATTCCCGGTGGGCGGGGGTGTAGTCGTCGTAGAGGTACGGGTTCACCGCGTTCTTGTACTGGTAGCGCTGCTCGTAGTCGGCCTTGACGCCGTACTTGTCGAAGGCGCGCTTGAAGAACATCTCTTCCGTTGACAGGCCCACCGCCTGCAGCGAGGCCGCAGGCTGCATCCACAGCTGGTCGGCGGCAGCGCCCACCATGTAGCTGGCCGTCACGATGCCGGAGGGATAGATGCCCTGGCTGTGGGCCACCACCAGCTTGCCGCTGCCGCGGAAATGGCGCAGCGCATTGCGGATCTCGTCGGCGGCACCCGGGGCCATGCCCCCTTCCGGCAGCCGCACCAGCAGGGCCTTCACGTGGGTGTCGGTCTCGGCCTGATGCAGGCCCTGGACGATGGAGGCCACCGACAGGCTCCGGCCATTGAGGAAGGCCAGCGGACTGTGCGGCGACTGGTCGCTGATCGGGCCGCGCAGGTCGAGGCTGAGAATGGTGTTGGACGGGGGCGGGGCCGGCCGGGCGCTGGCGGCGATCATTGCGATCAGCACGATCGGCAGGCCGACGAAGAACAGGGTCAGGCCCGCGAACACGCCGGCCATGGTCAGGAAGAACTGTTTCACCGCGAAATCCCCATCCCGGCTTCCGGTGCCGCAAGGTGCGGCCGGACCCGTCCTCAGTTTGCTGTCGCCGGTCCCGCACGCGGCAGAACGCCCCCACATTAACCCTACGCCGTCGTCACGGGGCGTCAATCGAACTCGCCGCGCCCGTGTGCGACCACCGGCGTGCCCCATGCGCATGTGAGGCTGGTGACCCGGATTGACAAGCACCGTGCCGCTGCCCGGCTGGGCTTTTCCCGCGGCGGACACTATCAGGTGTCAGTCCCGCAGGAGATTCGGTCGGCGCGGGGTGCGTTGCGTTCCGTTGTCCCCGCCCGAAAGCGCGTCCGAAAGCTCGTCTGGCCATGTCCGTCCCCATCGATCCCTTCTACGCCATGGGCGTCAGCCGCATCGCCCACGCCCTGAAGGCCGAGGGGCGGTCGATCATCCACATGGAGTTCGGACAGCCGTCCACCGGCGCGCCGGCGGCAGCACTGGCCCGGGCGCATGCGGTGCTGGACAGCGATCCCATGGGCTACTGGGAAAGCCCGGATCTGAAGGTCCGGATCGCCCGCCACTATGCCGAGACCTACGGACTGTCGATTGCGCCGGAGCGGATCCTGCTGACCTGCGGGGCATCGCCGGCCCTGGTGACGGCGCTCGCCGCCGGTTTCTCGCCGGGGGATACCATTGCCATCGCCCGGCCGGGCTACGTGGCCTATCGCAATTCCATCCGCGCCCTCAAACTGAACGTGCTCGAGATCCCCTGCGGACCGGAGAGCGACTATCGCCTTACCGCCGCGGCGCTGGAAGCTCTGGATCCCGCTCCCCGGGGGGTGCTGATCGCCAGCCCGGCCAACCCCACCGGCGCAATCATCCCCGCGGCGGGTCTGGCGGCGCTGGCGGAGGTCTGCCGTCGCCGGAACATCCAGATCATCTCCGACGAGATCTATCACGGACTGACCTATGGCGAGCCGACCCGGTCCATGTTGAGCTACGCTCCCGACGCGGTGGTGATCAACAGTTTCTCCAAGTATTTCAGCATGGTGGCCTGGCGTCTGGGCTGGATGGTGGCCCCGGCGGACCAGGTGGAGCACTACCGCTCCTATGCCGCCAACCTGTTCCTGACCGCGCCGTCGCTCAGCCAGCACGCGGCGCTGGC
>CAIQUG010000050.1 GCA_903874895.1 uncultured Caulobacterales bacterium
CCTGCGGAATTCCCAGCTCACCGCATCAGAGATTTCAGAACGGCTGCACTTCGCCGACTCCACCGCATTCTCACGTTTCATGAAGACCAAGGCCGGTGTCACGCCCAGCGAGATCCGGCGGACCCGCTGACGGACCGGGTCCTCGGCCGGTCGATGACACCAAGGCCCTGCCCGTCGCGTCTCCGCCGCCGGGACAAGGCTCAGTCGTCGCCGTCGGCCAGCAGCTGCTCGAGGACGCGCTTGTCCAGCACGTGGAGGGCCTCGGCCCCGTTGGAGCCCATGACCAGCCCCTCTCCCGTCCGCCGCGCCGCCTCGCGTACCGCACCGGCCAGTCGCTGGAACTCGGGCCGTCCTGCGCCGTCGAGACCGTAGAGGGCGCAGAGCTGACGCCAGTCCTGGACGAAGCTCTCCAGCAGCTGATTCATCGTGGCGACCCGCGCCGGGCCGTCCGCTGAGTGCGCCGGGACCGCAGCCAGGTCCGCGCACAGATCGTCCACCAGCATCTGCACTTCGGCGGAGGGCATGACCGGGGTCCGCTGGTCCCGCTCGGTGAGCAGCGGCAGCTCTGCGGCTCCGGCATCCCAGCCGACCGTCCGCCACTCGCTGCGGGGCGGGACGGGACCCAGGGCGAACTGCCAGAAGGACGCCGTGCCGGAGGTGTCCGCCACCAGGTGGATGCGGTCCGCCGTCGCCCCGTTCTGCACGTGGTGGCGTCGCCAGTTGTCGAAGATCCAGGCCTCCCCCGCAGCCATGTGCACCACGCGGCCGTCGCAGTGGAAGCGCACGGCGGGCTGGGTGACCACCGGGATATGCAGGCGGACGCGGGTATGCCAGTGGTGGTTGATGTCCGCATGCTCCGGCACGCCCACTCCGGGGGACAGGCGCATCAGCCGCGAGCGGCTCCAGACCACGCCGAAGCCCGCCAGCACCTGGCGCAGATACGGCATCGCCTCAAGCCATCGGGTCGGACGCATCTGGCCCCGGTGGCCGTCGGTCTCGGCCCCACCCGCGGTGATCAGCCGGACAGCGCTGTTGCCGGGGATCCCGTCAGGATGCGGCGCCCAGGCCACATCCGGAAGCGTGGCGACCTCGGCCTGCAGGCGGGCGGCGTCGAACAGGACTGGTAGCTGGTAGAAGGGCTGAGGCAGCTTCATGGAAGGTCTCCGGGGGGCCGAGCCGCCCCAAGCCCGTCGCGCAGGGGGCCGAGCCAGGGCGCATAGGACCGCCAATGGTCCAGGCCCTCGCGGCTGATGGGCTGGCGCACCTGCTCCGCGCTCGGCGTGCGGACGCTGCGCTCCGTCGCGTGGAACTGGAGGCAGGCCGGTTCGAAGGCCAGGCCGCAATGGTCCAGCAGGCGGCGGACCTGTCCCTCCAGATCGGTGACCAGGTCCTCGTAGGGCAGACGCAGGACCCGGCCGGGCAGCACCGCATCCCAGTGGTCCATGAGGGTCTGGTACGCCCGGTAGCGACGGGCGAACAGGTCGAGGCCGTAGGTATAGGCCTGGTAGGTGCCGCCGAAGAGCTGCTTGTAGTTGCTGAAGCCACAGGCCATCGGTTCCCGCCGCACATCGATGATCGTCGCCCGGGGCAGGATCAGCTGGATCAGCCCTATGTGCCAGAAATTGTGCGGGGCCTTGTCGATGAACCGCGGACGGCCCGTCTGGCGATAGGCCCGGGTGTCCGAGAGGAAACGCGCGCCCAGCGCCCGGGCCTGGGCCGCGGTCAGGTCGAGACAGGCCTCGGGCCGAAGGGGCAGGGCCCCGTCGGGATCGGCGCCGCACAGCTCGTTGGAATAGCGCGACAGCTCGTTGAGTTCCTGCGTCCCCTCCACCTGCGAGTGGGAGGCCAGGATCTGTTCCACCAGAGTAGATCCGGACCGGGGCAGGCCGACGATGAAGATCGGCGCGGGATCGTCCGCACCGTGGCCCGGCCGGGCCGCGAAGGCTGCGCGGGTGAAGGTGCGCCGGAGGGCTGCGACACAGGCATCCGCCACCTCCGGCCGGTCGCGGGCGGACCGGCGTCGCAGGGCATTGCCCCTGTCATACCAGCGCCATGAGGC
>CAIQUG010000051.1 GCA_903874895.1 uncultured Caulobacterales bacterium
GCTTCGTCGCCGCCCTCGGCTTTGCCAATGCCATGATCTGGCCGGCCGTTTTCCCGCTGGCGGTCCGCGGGCTCGGTCGCTTCACCGAGACGGGTTCGGCCTTCCTGATCATGGGAATAGCAGGGGGCGCCGTGATCCCGCAAGCCTTTGCCGTGCTGAAGCAGGTCTACAACTTCCAGGTCGTGTTCGCCGCCCTGACGCTGCCCTGCTACCTGTTCATCTACGCTTACGGACGTCACGGGGCCTCATCCAGCAAGACGACGTGACCGCGATCCCCCCTGCCGTCTGCGGAACCGGCCCGGTCGTGAATCCCCTGTGGCTGATAAGGACTCAAATCCTGGGGCATTCCACGCTACACGAACCGGCCCGCGTCGGTTGGACCGGGTGTCACAACGGAGACGGGGCCGGATGATCCGTTGGGTGCAATTGGGCGCGGCGCGCGTTCCGGGCGGGAATGGCGAGCTGCGCCTGATGCAGCGCGGCAGCGAGTTCTCGATCTTTGCCGGGGCCGACGAGCTGATGGGCACCCGCCTCAGCGGCTCAGAGGAAGCGCTGGCGTGTCTCGCCGCCGACCGCCTGCAGGACCGGGCGCGGCCGCAGATCCTGATCGGCGGGCTGGGCATGGGGTTCACCCTTCGCGCGGCCCTGGCCCGGTTCGGCGCAGAGGCCAGGATCACCGTGGCCGAACTGGTGCCCGAGGTGGTGACCTGGGCCCGTGGCCCGCTGGCGGGGATCCATGGCGACAGCCTCTCGGACCCCCGGGTGACGCTCTACATCGGAGACGTCGGCGATCTGATCACCGACGGCTCTGCGCGCTTTGATGCCATCCTGCTGGATGTCGACAACGGGCCGGCAGGGCTGATGCGCGCCGCCAATGACGATCTCTATGACCCCTATGGCCTGCGCCAGGCGAACGCCGCGCTGACACCGAAGGGCATTCTCGCCGTCTGGTCGGCGGCACCGGAGCCCGCGTTCACCCGACGCCTGCAGGCAGCCGGCTTCCACGTCGAGGACCACCGCGTCCGCGCCAACGGTCGCAATACCGGCCCGCGGCACGTGGTGTGGCTGGCGACGAAGACGGGTTAGCTCTCCCGTTCAGCCGGCCGCCGTGGGGAAGATGCGCAGGAAGTTGTCGGCATAGAATTTCTGCCGGATGGCGTCGGTCCGGTCGCCCAGGGCGGCTTCGAACCGACCGATCGGATCGCGGCCGCCCTCGATATGGGGATAGTCGCTGGAGAAGAGGTAGAGGTCGGGGTTCGACTGGTCGATGAAGCGACCGACCTCCTCGAACACGAAGGGGGTGAAGGCCAGCTGGTCGGTCATCTGCCGGCTGGGGACCCGCGACAGGCCCTGCAGGTTCGCGTCATTGCGGCTCCAGTGCTTGACCACCCAGTCAAGGCGACGCAGCAGCTCGGGAACCCAACCGGCACCCAGCTCCACGCAGGCACCGCGCAGGCCCGGATGGCGCTCCAGCACCCCGTCCAGCACCAGCATGGTCAGGAAGGCTTCAGGACCCTCGTGCAGCAGGGCGACGTCCTTGGTGCGCAGGTTCTCGCCGCCGCCGAGCCAGTCCTTCGTGGCCGGGCGGCCGTTGTTCATCCAGGCCTTGGCCAGTTGCAGCGGCGCGCCGCCCACATGCAGCACGAAGGGGACGCGGGCTTCCGCGAGGCGCGCCCACAGGGGATCGAAGTCCACATGTCCGGGGGAGCGGTCGCCACAGGGCCGGTGGGGCAACCAGGCGGCACCGAGGCCGGACTTGAGGGCGAACTCCAGCTCGGCCATGGCCAGGGCAGGATCATCCAGCGGGATCACGGCGACGCCGATCAGGCGCGCATCGGCCCGGCAGAAATCGGCCATGTGGCGATTGTGCGCCCGGGCCGCGCCATAGCGCAGGGTCGGCTCCAGACGGGTGCTGGCCGAGAAGGGCATGGCGACGCTGTGGGTGGCAAAGACCAGCTGCTTGCGGAAGCCCAGCATGTCCAGGGCCGTCACCCGGTCGGCGCTGTCGAAGGCCCCCAGGGCCTGGATCTCCTTCGAGGCCGAGATCAGCCGGTCGCCCAGCGCCACCTGGGCGGCGACATGCTCGGCACTGTGCCGGCCGCCCTGGCCCATGATCACGGCCACTTCCTCGTCCGTGACGATGGACGCGGAATAGCTCACCTCCGGGATCTGCTCGCGCAATCCGGGATCGGCGTATTTCTTGAGGAAATCGGGCAGCTCCATGATGTGGCTGTCGGCGTCGTAGATGGTGCGGCCGCTCGGCGCGTAGGTCATGATGGGGCTCCCTGCGAATGCCGGTTCGCTGCGTGGCGCGCCGGTCATGACGGGACTATTTCAAACGGCGGCGGCAGATGCCAGCCTGTTGTTCGGTCGCCGGGCAGCCCATTGTCCCGATCACCCGGTGCGCGTGACCGGAACTTCCGTTCCGGCTGGACAGGCCCCGCGCGCCCGGGTGTTATCGTCGGAACCATACGGGGAGAGACGACCATGAAGGATTCCGATTTCGACCGGCGCACGCTGCTGGCCTCCGCGGCCGCCGTGGGTGCCGGCGTGCTGCTGCCCGGGGCGGCGGACGCCGCCGCACGCCGGGTCGACGTGACAGCCATCCGCAAGGCCGCCGAGGCCGGCAAGGCGGAAACCGTCGCCCGGCTGCAGGAGTGGATCCGTCACCCCGGCATCGCGGCAGAGAAGTGGCGGGTGGACGAGAGCTGCGACTTCACCATGGGCCTGCTCCGCGAGGCCGGCTTCCAGATGGTGCGCAAGGTCCCCACCGACGGCAGTCCCGGCATTTTCGCCACCCTGGATGCGGGCGCAAAGCGCAGCGTCGGCATCTACTTCATGTACGACGTCAAGCAGGTGAACCCGAAGGAATGGACCCATCCGCCCTTCGACGCGACGATCTTCGACAAGCCCGGCTACGGCAAGGTCGTCACCGGGCGCGGTGCCGTCAACCAGAAGGGGCCTGAGTCCACCTTCCTCGCCGCCCTGCATGCCTTCAAGGCCGCCGGGCGCAAGCTTCCGGTCAATCTGGTGCTGGTTGCGGAGGGAGAGGAGGAGATCGCCTCGCCCCACTTCCACCAGATCGTGCACACCCCGGACGTGATGGCCGCCCTGAAGGGTTGCGAAGGCGTCATCATCCCCGACGCCAGCCAGAGCGAGACCGGCGCCGTGGAAATCTCCCTGGGGGCCAAGGGACCGATGGAATTCCAGCTGATCTCCAGCGGGGAGCACTGGGGACGCGGGCCGAAGGGGGACATCCACTCCTCCCTCCACGCCATGGTCGACAGCCCGGTCTGGCGCCTGGTGCAGGCCCTGAACACCCTGGTGGAGGCCGACGGCCACACGCCGGCGATCGACGGCTGGTTCGAGAATGTCCGCCCCCTGACGCCGCGGGAAAAGGCGCTGATCATCGAGGCCAGCACCAAGCAGAGCGAGGCCGACATGAAGAAGGCCTACGGGATCAAGACCTGGATCAATGACGAGCCGTGGCCGGTGGCCCTGCAGCGCCTCGCCGCCCAGCCGACGGTGAACATCCAGGGCCTGGTCTCGGGCTATATGGGGCCGGGCGGCAAGACCGTGCTGCCGGGCCGGGCGGAGGCCAAGCTCGAATGCCGGCTGGTGCCGAACCAGACCTTCAAGGAGGCGGAGGCCAAGCTCCGCGCCCATCTGATCAAGCGCGGCTTCACCGATATCGAGGTGAACGTCAGCGGCGGCTACGACCCCACCGAGACGGCGGAAGACAGCCGGCTGATCCGTGCGGAAAAGGCGGTCTGTGCCCGGTACGGCATCGACGTGGCCATTTCGCCGCGCCAGGCGGGGTCCTGGCCCGGGTCGGTGTTCACCCAGCCGCCGGTCTCCGTCCCGGCCGGTCAGTTCGGGCTCGGCTACGGCACCGGTGCCCACGCGCCGGACGAGTTCTTCGTCATCGACTCATCCAATCCCAAGGTCCTGGGCATGGTCGACAGCGCCATGGCCTTCGTCGACCTGCTCTACGAACTCGCCACGATCAGCTAGCCGGCGGCCGTGTTGAGACCGCGAAATGACCCAGACCTCGAAGATAAGACGACAGGGAACGTTCCATGAAGATCGACAGCACCATCGCAGCCGTGGTCACCGGCGGGGCATCCGGACTGGGCCGCGCCAGCGCCGAGGCCCTCGCCGCCGCCGGGGTCAAGGTCGCCATCTTTGACGTGAACCAGGCCGGCGGCGAGGAGCTGGCCAAGGCCATCGGCGGCCTGTTCTGCAAGGTCGACATCACCTCGGAGGAGAGCGTCGTCGCCGGCTACGCCAAGGCCCGCGAGGCCCACGGACAGGAGCGGATCGTGGTTCACTGCGCCGTCGTTTCGGGCGGCGGCAAGACCATTTCCTTCGACAAGGAGACCGGCGTCTACAAGCGCAATCCGACCGAGATGATCGCCCGCTCCGCCGAGGGGATCTTCACGGCCAGCTACCGGATCGCGTCCCACGGGGCCCTGGGCATGGCCAATTCGGATCCCCTCAACGACGATGGGGAGCGGGGCTGCATCATCCTGACATCATCGGCGGCCTCGCAGGACGGCCAGGTCGGGCAGGTGGCCTATGGGGGCGGCAAGGGGGCGGTCAATTCCATGGTCCTGCCGATGGCCCGCGACCTGATGGATCTGGGCATCCGGGTGAATGCGATCCTGCCGGGCATCTTCGCCACGCCGCCGATGCTCGCGGTGAAGGACAGGGCACCGGCCATCTTCGCGGGCCTTGCCGCCTCCGTGCCGTTTCCCAAGCGCCTGGGTCACCCGCCCGAGTTCGGGAGCCTCGTCCTGGAGCTTGCCCGCAACGGCTACTTCAACGGGCAGTGCATCCGCCTCGACGGCGCGATCCGCATGCCCCCCCGGTAATCGTCTGCGGGCCCGCAAACGGTCGCTCCGGGTCGGTCCGGCCGATCCCTGTTTGACAATCCCCCGGAAGGGATCAGGGTATTCCGGCCAAACCCTGCCCGGGAGCCCAGCCCTGCCTCGGAGCCAGCCCTGCCTCGGAGAAAGACGCCCGTGCGCCTCTCGATTGCCCCCCTTGTCGTACTGGTCGCGACCCTGGTCTTCGGAGGACCCGCCATGGCCATCGAGCAGCCGAAATACGTCGTCACCACAAAGGACGGCGACTTCGAGCTCCGGCGCTACGCGCCCTACATCGTCGCCGAGGTGGTCGTCCCCGGCGACCAGGGCGAGGCGGTCCAGAAGGGCTTCCGCAAGCTGGCCGGCTACATCTTCGGCGGCAATGCCGGCCAGACCAGGATCGCCATGACGGCCCCCGTGGCCCAGAGCCCCGACGGCGAGACCATCGCCATGACACGCCCGGTGTCGCAGACCCCCGCCGGACGCGGGCGCTGGACGGTCCGGTTCATGATGCCCTCGGCCTATACGCTCCAGACCCTGCCGAAGCCGAACGATCCGGACATCCATTTCCGCGGCGAACCCGAACGCGAGATGGCGGTGCTGCAGTTCTCCGGTGTGGCCCGGGAACAGACCTATCTCGAACGGACCGACGTCCTGCACAAGTGGATCTCCGCCCGAGGACTGAAGGCGCGGGGCCCCGCGACACTGGCCCAGTACGACCCCCCCTGGACCCTGTGGTTCCTGCGGCGGAACGAAGTGCTGCAGGAGGTCGGGCCGTAGGCACCGGCCGCTTGCACCGGAGCGCGACTTCATGAAGGCTGGTGAGTGCGGCTCGCGTCGGCCGCGGACACCCCGGTTTCGCGCCGGCTGACACGACATCCGGAAACCTTTGATGACCCCCCGCCTTCCGCTCCGTCCCACCGGTCCCGCCGAAATCGTCCTGCCCTGCGCCGAACTGCCGCCGACCCTCGCCTTCTTCGTGGACCTGCTGGGGTTCAGGGTGGAGACCATCTTTCCGGCGGAGGAGCCCCAGGTGGCCAGCCTGTCCGGCCACGGCCTGCGTCTGCGTCTTGAGCCGGGCATCGGCGATCCGGGGTGCATTCGCCTGGGCTGCGATGACCTGGTGCCCGAGGCAGACCGCGTCCTGACCGCCCCCAACGGCACGGTGATCCAGCTGGTGCCGACGGACCCGCCCCTGGAGATCCCGACGCTGGTGCCCGGCTTCGTGCTCACCCGCCGCCGAGACGCGCCGCAGATGGGGGAAGGCCGTGCGGGCATGCTCTACCGCGACCTGATCCCGGACCGCCTGGGCGGCGTGTTCATCGCGTCGCACATCGCCATGCCGGAGGGCGGGCCGGTGTCGGACTGGGTGCACTTCCACAAGGTCCGCTTCCAGATGATCTTCTGCCGGACGGGCTGGGTGAAGGTGGTCTACGAGGACCAGGGCGAACCGTTCCTGCTGAACGCAGGGGACTGCGTCGTGCAGCCGCCGCAGATCCGCCACCGGGTGCTGGAGGCTTCCTCCGGGCTGGAGGTGGTGGAGATCGGATGTCCGGCCCTGCACGAGACCCTGGCGGATCACGGCATGACCCTGCC
>CAIQUG010000052.1 GCA_903874895.1 uncultured Caulobacterales bacterium
CGGGTTCTGGCTTCGCTTCTGGAAAAGGCCCCCCATGCACCGAACATCCCGCCGTCATCGGATTGCCGAGCGCCTGGCCATCGCCCTGATCTGTGCAGCCGCCGCCGGTCAGGTCTCTGCTGCACCGGCGGAAAACCCCGATGCGGCTGTTGTCGCCCGGATCGTCGATGAAGGCCTGAACCGCAGCGAGGTCATGCGGACGGCGTCCGACCTGATGGACGGCATCGGACCGCGCCTCACCAATTCGGAGAATGTCCGTCGGGCTCAGTCGTGGGCCGCGGAGCGGCTCCGGGGCTATGGTCTCTCGAACGTCCATCTCGAACCCTTCTACTTTGGCCTGGGCTGGAACCTCGACAGCTATTCCGCCAGCCTGACCGTCCCCCGGCGTCTGCCGCTGACAGTGATCCCGGTCGCCTGGTCACCGCCGACCGACGGCGTCGTTTCGGCACCCATCATCGTGGCCCCGATGACGCGGGAGGAGCACTTCGCGGCATGGAAGGGCAAACTGAAGGGCAAGATCGTCCTGGTGTCGAAGCCCGGAGAAACCAGCGAAAGCAAGGAGGGCGGTTTCCAACGCCTGAGCGACAAGGAAATTGGCGAACTCGACCACTATGACGCTCCGAACTTCGACCCCCTGACCAAATCCCGCTGGCTGAAGTCTCACGCCTTTGCAGCGAAACTGTCGGCCTTCCTCAAGGAAGAGGGTGCCGTCGCCGTCGTCACGCGCGCCTACCGGGACGGCAGGCTGGTCTCGGGCGAGGGCTATCACTACATCCCGGGCCACACCCTGCTCCTGCCGACGATGCAGATGGCACAAGAGGACTACGGCAAGCTGGTGCGCCTGGCCGCGGGCGGTGGAAAGCCCGAGCTCAGTCTGTCGATCAACGCCCGCTATGACGACAAGACCCTCGACGCCGCCAATCTGGTGTTCGAAATCCCCGGGACGGATCCCAAGGCGGGCTTCGTCATGGCGGGAGCCCATTTCGACAGCTGGATCGCGGGGGACGGTGCCAGCGACAACGGTGCGGGTTCCGTGGCCGTGATCGAGGCGGCCAGACTGCTGCGCAAACTGGGCCTGAAGCCGCGACGCACCATCCGCTTCGCCCTTTGGACGGGCGAGGAGCAGGGGGAATATGGCAGCCTCGCCTACGTGGACCAGCACTTCGCCGAGCGGCCCGTGGACGCCAAGGTGGTGGGCGAGGCCAGGGAGGAGGCATGGAACAACGCCTTCCCCATCCGCGCGCGGCCGGAATACGCCGCCATCAAGGCCTATTTCAACATCGACAACGGCTCCGGCCGGCTGCGCGGGATCTATGACGAAGGCAATGTCGGCGTATCGTCCCTGCTGTCGGAGTGGCTGGCCCCCTTCAAGCCGATGGGCGCGGCAGCCGTGGTGAGCTCGCGCACCCATGGCACAGACCACGAGAAGTTCCAGGCGGTGGGTCTGCCGGGCTACCAGTTCATCCAGGACCCCCTGGACTACGACAGCCGTGTGCATCATTCGACGCTGGATACGGTGGATCACATGCGCGGCGAGGACATGCGGCAGATGTCGGTGATCCTCGCGGGCGTCCTGTGGCAGGCGGCCAATGGTGAAAAGGAGTTGCCCCGCCCACCTGTGCCGACCCAGCCGACACCGACGGATCCGTTCAAGGTCGCCGACCCGGATCAGTGATCGATCCTCCCGCCGGTCCCGGCATGTTCAACAAAAAAGCCTCCGCAGTTTCCTGCGGAGGCTGATTTGGTGGAGCTAAGCGGAGTCGAACCGCTGACCTCTTGAATGCCATTCAAGCGCTCTACCAGCTGAGCTATAGCCCCGTGCCGTCCAGCGTGTGGCTGGTCGACCAATTCGGGTTGCCGTCGGGCGTCTGGATGCCCTCCCGCAAGGCGGCGGAACCTATGTCAGCCGCTGGACGAGATCAAGCCCGTCCGGGAGGGTTTTTTACCCGACTGTGAAATCAGACCGGATCCTCGTCATCGTCGGTGAGGACATCAATCTCGTCGTCCGGGAAATCCTCGTCGTCATCCTCGAGGAACGGCACATCCTCGGCGTCATCCTCGAGGGCGGTCTCTTCCTCGAAATCAACACCGAGATCGGGTTCGGCAGTGGGTTCCACCACTTCGTCGCCGTCATCGACCTCGAGGGGCTCGGCTTCGACGGCCTGATCGATTTCCGGCGTGTCGTCGACTTCATCCTCGAAGCCTTCGACCTCCGCCTCGACCACCGGCTTTTCGGGGGCCTCGTCGTCCGCCTCGTAGTCGGGGACGACCGCGCGGGCGCGAACCCGGCGGGTCTTCACAGCCTCTTCCGGATCGAAGGCCGTCTGACACTTCGGGCACACCGCCGGGCGGCGACCGAGGTCATAGAACTTGGCCCCACAGTTGGGGCAAATCTGTTTGGCGCCGAGCTCTGGACTAGCCAAGGCGGACCTTTCTTGCGTGCGGTTCTGGCGGTCGCCCCCGCGCACGAGGGCTAAGGGGCGGCGGCTCACTTGCCATGCGCGCGCGGCGCTGTCAAAAGCAAAGACCCTTTTGGGCTCCCTATCCTGCAATCCATGTCCGAGGCGACGCTTGAGCACAGGTCGACTATCCGCCCGCGCGTCCGGTGCCCTGAACGGCCGGGTCCGCGCCCCCGGGGACAAATCCATCTCGCACCGGTCGCTGATCCTCGGGGCCGTCGCCAACGGCATCACCACGATTTCCGGCCTGCTGGAAGGGGCCGACGTTCTCGCAACGGCAGCAGCGATGCAGGCCCTCGGAGCGGCCGTGGCCCGCGGGGACGATAACCTGTGGACCGTGACCGGTGTTCCACACCTGTCCTCCGCGTCGATCGACTGCGGCAATTCCGGTACGGGTGCGCGACTGTTGATGGGGATCGTGGCCGGGCATGATGTCCGGGTGACCATCGATGGTGACGCATCCCTCCGCACCCGTCCCATGGCCCGGGTGACGGGTCCGCTGGGTGAGATGGGCGCGCGGTTCGAAGGGGACCGGCTGCCCATGACGGTTCACGGCGGCGCCCTTCGCGCCATCAGCTACCGTCTGCCCGTGGCCTCGGCCCAAGTGAAGTCAGCGGTGCTCCTCGCCGGTCTGCGGGCCGCAGGGCTGACGGAGGTGATCGAGCCGGAGCCGACCCGCGACCACACCGAGCGGATGCTGCGGGCCTTTGGAGTGGAAATCACCGTCGCCGATGCGCCCGACGGACGCCACATTCGCCTCATGGGGGGGCAGGGACTCACCGGTACGGATATCACCGTTCCCGGCGACCCCTCCTCGGCGGCCTTCCCCGTGGTGGCAGCTCTCATCACGCCCGGATCCGAGGTGACGGTGGAAGGTGTGCTGCTGAATCCCCTTCGGACCGGCCTGTTCGAGACGCTGGTGGAGATGGGTGCCGATCTGAAGGTCATCAACGCCCGGGAGATCAGCGGCGAGCCGGTCGGTGACCTGGTCGCCCGGCACTCCCGCCTGACCGGTATCACGGTTCCGGCCGATCGGGCGCCGTCGATGATCGACGAGTACCCGATCCTCGCCATTGCCGCCGCGTTTGCCCATGGCGACACGCACATGGAAGGTCTGGCGGAGCTCCGCGTGAAGGAAAGCGATCGGATCGCCCTGACCGCTGGAGGCCTCGCGTCCTGCGGCGTTTCGGTGGACGAGCGGCCCGACGGCATGACCGTCCACGGGCTCGGCCGGGCTCCGGCGGGCGGTGGCCTCGTCCATACCCACGGCGATCACCGGATTGCCATGGCCCATCTCGTGCTGGGCCTTGCCAGCACTGCGCCGGTGACCGTGGACGAACCCGACATGATCGCCACGAGCTTCCCGGGCTTCGTGGCGCTGATGGACAGCCTCGGTGCGGCGATCACCGACGCATGAGCCGGCCACGCCGCCCCCTCGTCATTGCCGTGGACGGGCCCGCCGCATCCGGCAAGGGGACGGTGGCTGAAGGCCTGGCCCGGTACTACGGCCTGCCATATCTCGATACCGGCACCCTCTATCGGGCTGTCGCGCTGGGCGTCCTTTCGGCCGGACGCGACCCCCGCGACGCCGAGCCCGCCCATCAGGTGGCCCGCCTGCTGGACCCCCGCCTGATCGACACGGCAGCCATCCGGTCTCCCGACGTGGGAGCCGCCGCCAGCGTTGTCGCGGCCCACCCTGCCGTGCGAACCGCGCTCCATCAGCTGCAGACCGCCTTTGCCGCCCAGCCCTCCGGCGCCGTGCTGGACGGCCGGGACATCGGCACCGTCATTGCGCCGGACGCCGTGGCGAAACTGTTTGTCACAGCCACACCCGAGGTCCGGGCAGAGCGGCGCCTGAGACAGCATCTGGCCGCCGGTCGTCCGGTGACCCGCGAGGCGGTGCTGGCCGATATCCTCGAGCGGGATGCGC
>CAIQUG010000053.1 GCA_903874895.1 uncultured Caulobacterales bacterium
CGTGCGATCGACAAGGGCCAGGGCCACCGGGGCGTGGTCGATGAAGCTGGCGATCATGGCGTCCTGCGCCGGATCCGGGGACACGGTCGGTATTGCGAGCTGCCTTGCCGACCAGCTTTGCGCCACGGCGCGCGCCACGTCGGCGAGACCCTCCCGTGCCTCCGGCGAGAGCGGGTGTGCCGCCATCGACAGGGCCCAAAGACATCCGATCCGGGTACCGTCCTCCGCAAGGATCGGTGTGGCGAGAGCGGCGCGGTACGGGGACAGGCGCGGATCGCCGTCGAGAACCGCAGAACCTGGATCGAGGCCGATCGGCGGGCTCCAGATGACCGACCCGGCGTCCGCCGCGGCCCGGCCCATCACCTTCGGAACGCCGTCGACCTCGCGGCAGATCACCACGTGACCCGCGCCGCTGACCCGCGCAGCCAGGCGGGCCAGGACCGCGTCGTCGCCGCCCTCGAAGGGTTGCGGGGTCCGAACCGATATGGGGGTCGGTCGCGCCCATCTCGGCGCACCAGGGCCATCGGTCCCTCTCACAGAACGCCTACCGGTCATCTTGCGATACCTGTTTCGATGAACTGCCCAGGATCATGGTGAGAGCCGGCCCGTTAGCGATCCATTACCGCGAGCGGTGAAGTTATCACAACTTCAGCGTGAAGGCGCGGCGGGTTTCACCGGCGGGGCCGGGAAGCCGAGGGGTGCCACGGCCGCGCCCGGCGAGCCCGCAGTGGCCTGACGATAGAGGGTCATCCCCACGGGGCTGTAGGTGATCAGTTCCGTCATCACCAGGCACCCGGCCATGGCCCCCAGGCCCAGGGGCTCAGCAGCGGCATGGGCAGCAGCCGACCAAAGCCCGGTCCCAGCAGCAGGGCCATGGCGCTGAAGTTGAGCCGCTTGTGCCAGTCCGCCCGCCGGCGCAACCCGATCGCGGCCACGGTCAGACCGGCAAAGCCCGCCAGGGTGGCCGGATCGAAGACAAGGAACTGCAGCGGTCGGAAGAAGAAGGGCGCATGTCCCTGGCGGACCAGGGCCACCGTGACCATCACCCCGAGGGGCAGCATCAGGGCGATTCAGCCGGCCGCAACCCAGCCGAGACGGCGGTGCAGGACGCGGTGACCTGTGGCCACCAGGCCCGTCTGCACCAGATAGAGGGTGACCCAGCCCATGAACACCACGGCATGGGCGTGGACGAGGGGCGGTGCCGCGAAGCTGGAGCGCCCCAGGATCAGCTGCACGGTGAATCCCGCCCCGATGACCAGCGCCATCGCAAAGGCCGCATTGAGAAAAAAGGCGTGCTCCGGATCAGCCGGACCCCGCGACGAGCGTGCCACCGTCGTCATGTCGAACGGACCCCCCGATGTGGTCGCGACCGTGCCGCGTCCGCCCAGCCCGTGGGCTAGCCACCGAAGATAACCTTTCGGAAACCAAAACTGCAATGACCGTCCAGCTTTCCCCGGACGGTGGGCCTGCCGTCAGTTTTCGAAGGGGGAGATCTGGATTTCCACCCGGCGGTTCTGGGCCCGGCCTTCCGGCGTGCCTTTCGAGGCCACGGGGCTCGATTCGCCGCGACCGGTGACATTCATCCGGCCCGCCACGACGCCCTGGCTGACCAGATAGGCAGCCACGCTGTTGGCGCGCTGCTGCGACAGGGTCTGGTTGTGGTCGGCCGAGCCCGTGCTGTCGGTGAAGCCCTGCACATCGATCAGGGTCTGGTTGTAGTGGTTGACCACCTTGGCCACCGACTGGAGCACCGGGTAGAAGTTCGCGTTCACATCCGAGCCATTGGTGGGAAACGTGATGTTGCCCGGCATGTTCAGCACGATCTGATTGCCGTTCCGGGTCACAGACACGCCGGTACCCTGAAGCTCTGCAGACAGGGCCTCGGCCTGGCGGTCCATGTAGGACCCGACCCCGGCCCCGGCCAGGGCACCGATCCCGGCCCCGATCAGGGCGTTCTTCTGCATCTCCTTGGAATGGGAGGTGTTGCTGAGGGCCCCCAGCGCGGCTCCGGCCAGGGCCCCGATCCCGGCACCGTAGGTGGCGCGGCTCGTGCGCTGCTGCCCCGTGTAGGGATCGACCGAAGTGCATGCCGCAAGGGCGGTTGTCGCCAGCACGACGGTCAGGGTTGCGATGCGGTGGGGGCGAATCATCATCCAAGGGCCTCGGGGCGTTTGACGGAGGCTGAAAGTCTAGTCCGGCGGTACGACAAGGATAAGACGCGCCTGCGTCCGAATTGGGCCCGCGGGATGAACGGCCGATGAACGACAGGCTCGGGGGTTGTTCAGCCGGGACATGGGACTGTGGGGTCGAAGTCAACACCGGCTGGCCCGGACCTCAAGGATACGCCCATGAACCGCTCTGCCCTGCTCGTTGCCCTTGGAGTGTCCGCTGCAATTGCGCTGACCCCCGCCCTCGCCTCCGCCGGCGATGCCTGCCAGCGGGACAAGCATGACCAGAAGGTCGCAGGCACGCTGATCGGTGCCCTCGGCGGTGCCCTCCTGGGCAACGCCGTCGCAGGTCACGGCCATCGGGGCGACGGGGCCCTGGTCGGGGCCGTCGGCGGGGCCCTGGTCGGCAACCAGCTGAGCCGGTCGAACGCCCCCTGCCCGGACGGATATGGCTATGTCTACGAGGATCGCGTGGTCGAGCAGCGGGCCTATTACGATGTTCCGCCACCACCGCCGCCGCCGCGTTACGGCTACGCCCCCGGGTACGGCTACGGGTACGGCTATCGCACCTATGACGCACCGCCTCCCCCGCCCCGCTACTATGAGGCGCGCTGGCATCACCACCACCATGACGACGAGGACGATCGCGACGAGCACGAACACCGCCGGTACTAGGTCTGGCCAGGACCTGGGCGCGTCCCGCTCCGGCATCTGGTCACCGGCGGCGGCTGACGCTACCATGCCCACTGCTTTCGGGAGCGTTCAGGAGACGAACCGGCCATGGCGGGGCACGAGGCGCTGGACAAGGATGTCTCCCGGCTGGGTGCCTGGGCCGGCCGGGTCTTCCTGACGATCGAGATCCTCGCCTACATCACCCTGGGGCTGCTGCTGGTCGTGGCGGCCCTGATGGGAATCGGCAGCGCGGCCGTGTCCATGTGGTCCGTGTGGCGCGCCGGTGTCGACGGACCGTCCCTTGTGCTGGCCATCGACCGTCTCCTGTTCGTCCTGATGATCGTGGAAGTGCTGAACACGGTCCGCGTCTCCTTCCGCGCCGGCAAGCTGGCGGCGGAGCCCTTCCTGATCGTCGGTCTCATCGCCTCCATCCGCCGCGTCCTGGTGATCACCCTGGAGTCGTCCCAGGCCAGCGAGCCGGGCAAGTGGACCCCCCAGGGACAGGCCGTGCTCCACTCCGCCCTGACCGAACTGGGCGTCCTGGGCGGGCTGATCCTGATCATGGTCGTGTCGATCTGGCTGATCCGGCAGAGCGAAGGTCGCAGGACCGACTAGGCCTGCCCCGCGGATCTCAGTCCCCCGCCGACAGGAAGCCGGTGATGGCCTCGGCCAGTCCGGGATCAGCGACGGCACTGAGGTGGTCGCCCGTGACGATCCGCACGTCCCCGGCCGGAAACAGCGCCGCGAGGGCTTCGGCCGAGCCGTTGTCCTGGTCCCGGTCACCGCTGACCACCCGTGTCGGTACGGCGAGGGCGCGGATCTCATCCTCCGAGGTGGGGGCAAAGGAGGCCAGCACCCCCAGCATCGCAGCGGGCTTCAACCCCCGCGCCGCCATCATGGCCTGGATCGTCCGTCCGGAGCGAGGGTCCGCCGCGGCCTCCCCATGGCGGATGCCGTCCTCGAACATGGCCGCCCGGGCGCCAGCCTGCATGATCCCTGTATCGCCCATGCCGCCCAGCACCGCCCGTCCGGGCCGGGCACCCCGCACCATCATCCGCACCGCCGTCCGGGCCCCGAGGGAATAGCCCACAAGGTCGTAGTCGGTCAGGCCCAGATGGGCGACGAGGGCCTCCTGATCCCGGGCCAGTGTATCCGGCGGCCAGAAGGCAAGGTCCTCCGGCGCGGCGGAAGCGCCATGCCCTCGCAGGTCCGGCAGGATGACGCGACGTCCCAGGCGCACCACTGCCGCAGCGATGCCGGGGACGATCCAGTTGGAGGGTCCGTCGGCCAGAAAGCCGTGGATCAGCAGCGTCGGCCGCCCTTCGCCCAGGGTGCGATAGGCGATGGACTGGCCGTCAAAACTGGCAAAGCGGTGGATCTGGGTCATGCCGGCGTCCGCGGCGGAACGGGCGTCGCCGTGTCCCGGATCGGCGCTGTGGAAAGGGGTCGGCGTGAGCGCATGGGGAATCCGGTGGGATCGCGGCCTGTCGGGCCGACACGCTACTGCTGCGGATGAAAATGGCAATCCGGATTGGCGCCCGGCCCGCCTATCGCACCGTATCCTTTTCCTTCGGCGCCGACACGCGACGGGGCCTCGATTCCAGCTTGGGCTTGGGCAACAGGCGAAAGCGGGACTGGCACCAGGCGAATTCGATCCCGATGTCCAGAAGGGCATCCGACCGGCCGCACGGGCAGGCAAAGTCCATCACCGCCATCACCCGGTAGGTCTCCCCGGCCCTCAGGGGGACCGGCAGCCCCGTGACGTGGTTCGGGGAAGCGTTGACGCAGAGAACCAGATCGTCCGGACCGACGGCGTCGCTCATGGCATCCATCCCAAGTCTGTCGAAACCGCGAAGGCGCCCCGGGCAGGGTCGGCGGGCCACCCGATGGGCCGGCACCGGGGCGCACGCCGCCCTTCCTGTCCGCCCGGAGGCATTATACTGCACAGGTCCGATGCCGCCAACGTCCTTCGGGACGGGTGGCAGCTTGCAGCGCGCCCCCGGTTCCGGTCATTCTTGCCGGAAATGCCCGCAACCCAAGGCCTGAACGCCATGTCCCTGCCCGAGCCCCTGAACGAAGAGATCGTGCGCGGTCTGCCCGACAACGGTCCGGTCGTGATGATCAACTTCCTCCGGTTTCACGACCGCTCGAAGGATGACGACGGGACCGGGTGGGATGCCTATCTGCGCTACAGCGCCCTGACCGTCCCCATGATCCGGGCCCTTGGCGGCGCGATCCTGTGGAGCGGCAAGCCGGAAGGCATTGCGTTCGGACCCCCGTCCACGGCGCTCTGGGATTTCGTCGTCCTGGTGCGCTACCCGTCCCGCGCCGCCTTCCTGGACATGGTCACATCGGCGGACTACGCCCGCGGGAACGTCCATCGGGACAACGGCGTCGCGGATCATGTGATCTGGGCCTCGACAGAGACCTTCTCCCGCTTTCCAGCGACCTGAAACCCTCACCTTTACTTGCCGCGCCGGCGGGCGGAGACTGACCAGCCTCACGGGGGACCTGCCGCATGCACTGGACACGACATCTCGGCGCGACCGCCGGTGCGGCGCTTCTGGTCCTGCTGACCGCGGCTCCGCTGGCCAGCGCCGTCGCCGGACCCGACGCGCCCGGGGCCGCCCTTCCGTCGGCCCCCGTCTGCCACCCCAAGGACACGGCAGCCGACGCAAAGCCCGGTCCGGCCGAGGCGCTGTTGACCGGATACGGGTCCGGCGGGTTCCCGATCACCACCCGCAGTGCCGAGGCCCAGGCCTATTTCGACAACGGCATGCAACTGGCCCACGCCTTTGCGCACCGGGCGGCCATCAGCGCCTTCAAGCGGGCCGTGGCGCTGGATCCCGCCTGCGCCATGTGCGTCTGGGGGGAGGCCTGGTCCCGGGGACCGACGATCAACTTCGACATCCCGGGCAAGGACACGGCCGAACTCGCGGTCCTGGCCGATCGGGCCGCGGACCTCGCCAGGACCGGTACCGATGACGAGCGGGCCCTGACCGCGGCCCTGCAGCGCCGCTACCACAGGGGCGGCGGCAAGGGTCCCGGCGACCTGGCCTTCGCCGCGGCCATGGACGCCTTCGCCCGGGCCCATCCGGCAAACAACGAGGCCGCGGTGATCGCCGCGGATGCCTGGATGATCCCGGCGGCCCTGAACGCCAACCGCAATCACCTGGCCCGGGCACGGGAGCTGCTGCTGGCGACCCTGCAGCGGGACCCGGATCGTACCGGCGCGATCCACTTCTACATCCATGCCACCGAGATGGACGGGGTGGGCACCCTGGCCCTGCCCTATGCGGAGAAGCTGCAGGCCCGCGCGCCCAGCACCAGCCACCTGGTGCACATGCCCTCCCACACCTTCCTCTGGGCGGGCCGGTTCCGGATGGCCGAGCAGTCCAACATCGACGCGGTGAAGATCGATCGCGCCAATGCCGTCCGGCTGAAGACCAGGGGCGGGGTCTTCGGTCTCATCTACCATGCCCACAACGTGCAGTTCGGCATGGCCGCGGCCCTGCTGGACAATGACGCCGACGGCGGCCTGTTCCTGGCGGCGGACGAGGTTGCGCGACTGCCGGAGGTCAAGGCCGACGACGTCTATCAGCAGTCGGTTCTGGGGACGGCCTATTTCGGATATGGCCGCTTCGCCGATCTGGCCACCGTCCGGAGCCTGCCCGATCCCGGCCCGCGGTTGCCCCTCGATGCGGCCCTGCGGCAGTACGCGATCGGCGAGGCGGCAGCCCGGGCCGGAGATGTGGCGACCCTCAAGGCCGCGATCCGCGCCATCCCCGCCGACCCCGTGGTGGCTCCGGAGATCAAGGACCGGGTCGACCGGGCGCAGGCCGGGGCGTTGCAGACCATTGCCCGACAGGTGTTGATCGGCCGTGCGGCCATGCTGGAGCACCGCTACGCCGCCGCGGCGGAGGCCTATCGCACCGCCGCCGGGGTGCAGGACGCCCATCTGGGCCAGGAGCGCGATCCGCCGGTCTGGTGGTATCCGGTCCGGCGCAGCCTGGCTGCGGCCCTGCTGGCCGAGGGGAACCGCGATGCCGCCCGGCGGGAGCTGGCGACGGTTCTGACCTGGTGGCCCTATGATCCGGTGAGCCTGAAACTCCTCGCCGACATCGAGGGGACCGTCGGCCCGGCCAACGAGACCCGCTTGCAGCAGGCCCTGTCCAACTGGACCGGGGACATCCGGACCCTGCCGGCGGCCCTGATCTAGCCGGCCTGATCTAGCCGGCCGGGCGGATCATCCGTCGAAGCGCCCGGTGGCGAGGAAATCGGCCATACGCGCCTCGTCCGCGGCGGTATCGAGACCCTGCCCTGCCAGCCAGTCCGCATTGAAGTAGGTGGAGGCATAGCGCTCGCCGGAGTCACACAGGATCGAGACGATCGACCCGCCCTCGCCGGCGCGGGCCATCTCGTCCGCCAGCCGGGCGACGGCCACCAGGTTGGTCCCCGTGGACCCGCCGACGCGACGCCCCAGATGCCGGCTCAGGGCGCGGGCGGCGGCGATGGAGGCCACGTCCCCCACCACCTCCATCCGGTCGATCACGTCGGGGACGAAGCTCGGTTCCACCCGCGGGCGGCCGATGCCCTCGATCCGGGCCGTGGGACCCTGGGCCAGGGTCACGCTCCGGTCCCGCCAGTGCCGGTGGAAGACCGAGGCAGCGGGATCGGCGACGCAGATGCGGGTGGCGTGGCGGTGGAAGCGGACGAAGCGTCCCAGGGTGGCGGAGGTGCCCCCCGTCCCGGCGCCGGTGACGATCCAGTCCGGCACGGCGGCGGGTTCCCGCGCCATCTGGGCGAAGATGCTCTCGGCAATGTTGTTGTTGCCGCGCCAGTCGGTGGCCCGCTCTGCGAAAGTGAACTGGTCCATGTAGTGACCGCCCAGGCTGGCGGCGAGGCTCTGGGCTGCCGCGTAGACCGCCGCGGCACCCTCGACCTCGTGGCACCGGCCGCCCAGCTTCTCGATGGCGGCGATCTTCTCCACCGCCGTGCCCGCGGGCATGACGGCGATGAAGGGCAGGCCCAGCATCCGCGCAAAATAGGCTTCCGAAACGGCCGTCGAGCCGGACGAGGCCTCGACGATGGTCATGCCTTCGGCAATCCAGCCGTTGCAGAGGGCATAGAGGAACAGGGACCGCGCCAGACGGTGTTTCAGGCTGCCCGTGGGATGGCTGCTCTCATCCTTGAGATAGATGGCGATGCCCGGCAGTGCGGGCAGCGACAGGGGGATCAGGTGGGTGTCCGCGCTGCGGGTGTAGTCCGCCTCGATCCGGCCGATGGCCCAGTTCAGCCAGGACCGCGTCGGCTCCATGGCATCCGGCTCCGACACCTTCGATGTCACCGTTCGTCCCACGACTAGCCGCCGATCGCGGCGAGGGCGTAGAGGAACGCCACGTGGCTGAGGGTGGCGCCGGTCATGCCCCGCACCGCAGGCAGGTCCGATTCGATCAGGTAGTACTCGTTCGGCGCATGGGCCCCGGAGCCGTGGCCGAGGCCGAAATGCCCTGCGGGCAGGCTGACCGGCGCGCTGGTGAACAGATAGCCCGGCCAGGATCCCGCCAGACGGGGGTTGAAGGTGTAGGGCGTCTTCTCCGCGGCATAGACCAGGGTGGAGGCCTTGATCAGTCCGGAATGCTCGTCGGTCTGGGTGGGGTCATAGCCGCCGGTGACCTTCACCTCGATATCGCCGTAGCCGCGCTTCGCCAGGTGGGCCTTCAGCTTGTCCGCCGCCTCCGCCGCGGTCTGGTCGGGGACCAGGCGGCAGTCGATCTTGGCCGTGGCCTTCGAGGGAAGGATGGTCTTCCCGCCCTGGCCGGTATAGCCGGCATTGATCCCCTCGATGTTCACCGTGGGCTGGGAGGCGAGCCGTTCGAGCGCATCCCGGTAGGACAGGTCGCGCACCCACTTCTGGACGCCCATCGCCTTCTTGACGTCCTCTTCCTTCGTCGTGGCCACGGTCTGGGCGATGAGTTCCTTCTGCCGGGCCGTCAGGGGCTTCACATGCTCGAACCAGCCGTCGATGGCCGGGTCGTTGCCGTCCTCGGACACTAGCGTGGACAGGGCCTTGACCAGCCGCCAGACGGCGCTGTCCAGCTCGGCCTTGTAGCTGGAGTGGATGTCCCCGTTCGATCCCCGGCCCCAGGCCCTGGTGGAGGCGATCAGCTCCAGCTCGATGATGCCCTTGGCCCCGAGATTGATCGACACGTCCCCCTGCAGCGACTGGGAGGCAAAGGGCATGAACACGGAATGGCACCTGGCCAGGGCGGCCAGTACCTCCGGCTTGCGGACCACCTGGTGGAAGTGGGGAGAGCCGATCTCCTCCTCCCCCTCCGCCACCAGGACGATGTTCACCGGAAGCCGCTGCCCGGTGCCCTTGAAGGCCTGCAGGGCGGCGAGGAAGGTGGCCTCCGGCCCCTTCTGGTTGGTGGCACCCCGACCGATCAGCGCCTTGCCGACGCCTGGCTTGTCCACCACCCGCGCTTCCAGGGGCGGAGACATCCACTCCGAGGGGTCGAACTGCTTCACGTCATACATGAAGTACATGCCGATGGTCACAGGTGCCCCGGCGTCCAGGGTGGCGAACACGCCGGGGTGCCCGTCCGTGGGCATCTTCACGGCGGTCTGGAAGCCGGCCTCCTTCAACAGGTCGATCATCATCTGCGCGCCCGCCTCCATGTTGCGGTTCTCCGCCGCGATGGAAGGAAGCGCGATCCAGCTCTGCAACCGCTTCAGGGCCTCGGGCTGCTGCTGGTCGATCACCCTGCGGAAGGCCGCGAGGTCCGGCGCGCGGGGCCGGGCCATCGCCAGACCCGGAGAGAGCAGCGGAATCCCGCCCAGGGCGGCCATCTGCATCAGGCCATGGCGGCGGGTGACAGGGGGATGCGACATGGTTTCGTCCTCGCCGGATTCGTGTCGACAGGCGGGGATCCCGGGATCCCGGAACGCCCCCGACCGATATGGTCCGGAGAAGCCTAGACGGTGTTCACGACCACCGGAAGTCGTTCCCGACCCCGCCGGGTCGGCGACAGGGTGGAGGGTCCGATCCCCGGCGTTCCGGCCCGCTTCGCACCATCCCCTAGACCTCGCCGGCCGGCGCGATAAACTCGGGCGGTGGCGTCGCCGGGACGCCCCCGCCGCGACCGCCGCCGGGCGTGGTGCCCCGGGGGGCGGTCCAAGGAGAGAGACGTCATCGGTTATCCCACGACCCCGGGCTCCACCCTCTCTGCCGTCCGGATCGCCTTCTCGATCTGGCTGGCCGCCGCCCATGCCTGTCACACCTTCCTGGTCACGGACCCGGCGGCCCTCTGGCTCAAGCAGACGAGCTTCGTGGCCACCGACATCTTCATCCTACTGTCGGCGGTCAGCCTGAGCCTGCGATACACCGGCACCATCCCCGTGACAGCAGGGGCCTGGCTCCAGTTCATGTTCCGCCGCGTGTCACGGATCTGGCCGGTCCACGCCCTGACGCTGGCCGCCATGGCCGCGGTCAGCCTGGTCAGCCCGGGACCGATGACCGCGGCGGCAACGGCCTCGCAGGTACAGGCCTGGCTGTGTCAGATGGCGCTGGTCCAGGCCTGGGGGACGCCACCTTCTGCCTCTATGTGATCCACTGGCCCCTGCTGAAACTGATGGAGAACCACGGCCTGCAGGGCTGGGGGTATTGCGGGCTCTCCATCCTCGTCCTCGTCGCCA
>CAIQUG010000054.1 GCA_903874895.1 uncultured Caulobacterales bacterium
AACCTGTTCGTCGGCGCGACCATCGCCTTCCTCGGGGCCAGCCTGCTCGCCCAGTTCGGTGCGTCCGTCTTCGCCGTGGAGCTCGTGGGGGTCAGCGTCCTGCGGGAGTTCGCCGTGCTCATCACCGCCATCATCCTGGCCGGTCGCTCCGCGTCCAGCTTCGCCGCGGAGATCGGCGCCATGAAGATGACCCAGGAGATCGACGCCATGCGCGTCATGGGGGTCGATCCCTTCGACAGCCTGGTCCTGCCCCGGTTCCTGGGGATGCTGGCGATCATGCCGTTCCTGACCCTTCTGGGCATGATCGCCGGCCTTGCGGGAGGGCTGCTGGTCCTGTGGCCGGTGCTGGACCTGTCCCCGGAATTCTTCCTGACCCGGATCGTGGACAATGTGGGGCTGAAGCACTTCTGGCTCGGCCTGGCCAAGGCGCCGGTCATGGCGGTGGTGGTGGCGGCCATCGGTTGCCGCCACGGCTTCGCCACCGGGGACGATGTGGACCAGCTGGGGCGGCACGTGACCAGCGCCGTGGTCCAGGCCCTGTTTGCCATCCTGTCCATCGACGCGGCCTTCGCCCTGATGTTCATGGAGCTGGGACTGTGACGGCCGCCGATCTCCCCGTGGAGACGGTGATCTCCGTCCGCGGCCTCGCCGCCCGCTTCGGCGCCCATCAGGTCTACGAGAATCTGGATCTCGATGTCCGTCGCGGCGAGGTGCTGGGCCTGGTGGGCGGATCGGGATCGGGAAAGTCGGTCCTGTTGAATACCCTGCTCGGTCTGCGGGAGCCGGACGGCGGGCAGATCCGGGTGCTGGATGCGCCCATGACCCTGGACGGCGCCGGGCGGCGAATGCAGCTGTGCCGCCGGATCGGCGTGCTGTTCCAGGGCGGGGCCCTGTTCTCGGCGCTCACCGTGCGGGAGAATGTGGCCTCGCCGCTGGTGGAGCACACCGGGCTGACGCGCGCGCTGGTCGACCGGATCGTGGATCTGAAGCTGGTGTTGGCGGGCCTGCCCCTCGCCGTGGCGGAGCAGGCCCCGTCCGACCTGTCCGGCGGCATGCGCAAGCGGGTCAGCCTCGCCCGGGCCCTGGCGCTCGACCCCGAGCTGCTGTTCCTCGACGAACCCACCGCCGGTCTCGATCCCATCGGGGCGGAGGCCTTCGATGCCCTGATCCTCAAGCTGCGGGAGTCCCTCGGCCTGACGGTGCTGATCGCCACCCACGACCTCGATACCCTCTATGCCATCACCGACCGGATCGCCGTGCTGGCCGACCGCCACATCGTCGCCGTGGCCCCGGCGGCGGAGCTCGAGCGTTCGGAACACCCCTGGATCAAGTCCTACTTCCTCGGACCGCGCAGCCGCGCTGCCCGCGCCGCGCATACCCCGGGAGCCTGACATGGAACGCAAGGCCCACTACGCCCTGATCGGATTGGTCTCGATCCTCAGCTTTGCCAGCCTCGTGGTGTTCATCATCTGGCTGGCGGGAGCTCAAGTCGCCCGGCGGTTCGATGTCTACGACGTGTCGTTCAATGGCCCCGTGCGGGGGCTGTCCACGGGGGGCGAGGTGTTCTTCAACGGCATCCGGATCGGCGAAGTGACCCATCTGTCCCTGGATCGCGCCGACCCGAACAAGGTCATGGCCCGCATCCGGGTCAGCTCCGACGCGCCGGTCCGCACCGACTCCCGGGCCGGGCTCGAGCCGCAGGGGGTCACCGGTGTCAACTACATCCAGATCTCCGCAGGGCTTGCCCGCAGCCCCCTGCTGAAGGACGTGACCGCCCGGAACACGATCCCGGTGATCCTCGCCAGTCCCAATGCCCTGGAGTCCCTGCTGCAGGGGGGCGGTGACGTCCTGACCCGCACGGTGGAGGTGCTGGACCGGACCAACCGGCTGATGTCCGACGAAAACATCAGCGAGATCGGCGCTACCGTCCGGGACATCCATGCCATGAGCCAGGATATGCGCGGGCAGGTGCGACTGGCTGCCGACGCTGACGCCGCAGCCTTGGGCGTCCGCAAGGCCGCGGATTCACTGGCGCAGCTGTCGTCCCGCTCCACGGCCCTCGTGGACGGGGACGGTCACCGGGCCCTCTCCAGCCTGGCAGATGCCGCTGAGGAGCTGAAGGGGGCCGCCGTGGACGCCCACCGGCTGATCCGGGTCATGGATGCCCCGGCCGGGGAACTGGCCACCACCACCCTGCCACAGTTCAACCGCACGGTGACCCGGCTGGAAGTCGCCGCCGACAGCCTGGGTCGCCTGACCACGCAGCTCCAGCTCGATCCCGCCGCCGTGCTCGCCAAGGCACCGGCCCAGACCCTGAAGGTGAAGCCATGACCGACCGTCGCCCCTGGACGGCGGGGACCGTCGCTGCCCTCGCGGCGATGGCCTCGACCGGCTGCGTCAGCCTGCTGCCCAAGACCGCACCCGAGCCGCTCTATCGGTTCGGCGGCGACGTCCGGTCCCTTCCGGGCGGGGGGGTGACGCCCGCCTCCCCGCTCCGGATCACGGTGACCCTGCCGGTCGCCGCCCAGGGGGATGCCCTCCTCGCTCTGACCGGGCGGCGGGCGGCCTATATTTCCGGCGGGCGGTGGGTGGCCCCGGCGACGGACCTGTTCCGCGAGGCGGCGGAGCGGGCCCTGGGGACGCACGGTCCGGCAGGCCCCGGCACGGCGCGTCTGACCCTCAGCGTGACCCGGTTCGAGACGGACTATGATGCGGGACCGGATGCCCCGCCGGTGGTGCGGATCGACGGCACCCTGCTGCTGGCGGAGGACGGACGGGGCCCCCGCGTGCTGACCCCTGTCCATGGCGAGGCCCGGGCGGGCGAGAACCGGATCTCGACCATCGTCGGGGCCTATGACGCAGCGCTGGACCAGGTGCTTGCCGCCACGGCTTCGGCCCTCGACCGGGACGCTCAGTCCCCGGCACGGGTCCGGCCGGTCCAGCGGGACCAGGCGATCAGCGGGCTGCCCGTCAGACCGAGATAGAAGCCCACATCGTACTCCACGGCGGTGCCCCGGGCTTCGTAGAATCGGGCGGTCCAGGGCAGCAGGCCGGGGGAGAGGCGGTTGATCACCTCGAGCAGCAGGGTCGCTGGCGCGATCACCCCGTGCCAGATGCCGAGGAGGAACTGGGCCAGCAGGCCGCCGTGCACGCTGCTGGACGAGGCGGGCGACCCGGCGGCACACCCGGTCAGAACCAGCAGCAGGACAAGGCTGCCGAGGGTGATCTTGGGGGCGCTGGTCGTGGAGGGAAAGGCGGACCCGAGGGCGGGCCGCCGGACAGTCGAAGGGATTCGGGACATGTTGCGCTCTGGTCATCGGCCGCTCACGGCGACGGCGCCACCGTAGAGTCAAGGCGCAGCTCCTGGTCAGCCTCGGAATCTACCCCGTCCGGGGCGGCGCGGGGACGAAGACCCCTATCGGTAGATTCCCTACCGCTCGACTCACGGGCGGGCGGGCTAGGGTGGACGCTCTCTCTCCGGACGGTTTCCCCCCTCCGCAACGACGACCAGGCACAGGCGTTTCCCATGACCGATCACATGCCCCTCGACATCCCGATGCCCCCCGCGGCGAGCGGCTTGCCGGTCCAGCTGACCCGTCCGTTCGGGCTGGTCCTGCGTCGACCGCACAGCGCCCATCCCGTGATCAAGCTTCTGGGAGTCCTCCGGGGCCGGGGTGCGCTGCTGGCGCCGACGGGAGAGATCGCGGTGGACTACGAGATCGACGCCTTTTCGGCGGGATTGGTGCGGACCGCCACCGGCGGGCTGACCGGGGCCTTCGACACCTGGCCGGATCTGGCGGGCGTGACGGAAACCACGGGACTGGCCGCCCAGCTGCGGCTGGCCGGCGGCGGCCTGCTGGCGGTGACCATCGTCGGCGGCGACTCCGGCCTGCTGGAGATCGACCTGCCCTGCAACGCGCTGCTGATGAAGCAGATGGACCCCCGTCGGCCGGGCTGAGCCGCCGATGACGGATGCGCCGGACATTCCGCCCCCGCACGGTGTCGCCACCGGCGTCCTGCGGCGAAACCACGCGCGGGATACCTCCTGGCTGCAGTACGGCGTCGACAGGCTCACCGCGATTGTCGGCTGGCCCGGCTTTTCGCCCCTCCTGGTCGTTCTTGGCGCGGCCTGGATGATCGCCAACGGGCTGGCGGACCGGTTCGGTCGGGTGCCGTGGGATCCGCCGCCATTCCCCGGCCTGCAGGCGGCCATGGGGGCGGCGGCGGTCCTGGTGGCGGTCCTCGTGCTGACGACCCAGCGTCGCGAAGCCGAACTGTCCAGTCAGCGCCAGCAGCTGATCCTGGAGCTGAACATCCTCAGCGACCAGCGTCTGGCCAAGATCATCGACCTGATCGAGGAGGCCCGGCGGGACAATCCCATGATCCCCAGCCGCCCGGATGCGGTCGCCACCGCCCTCAGCCAGCCCGTGGACCCCCATGCCGTCCTTGATGCCATCAAGTCTGCGGACCCGCTGCCACCAGACCCGGACCCGGATCCGCCGGACGAGGCTGCCGCCTCGGCTTGACAGCTTTCCGGAAATCCCAATGCTGGCAACACAGCCGGGAGTGTACGAGCATGGGTGGAATCGCGCGGATGACGGCAGGTCTGGCCGCCTGGGCGGCGACAGCGGGGCTGACCGCGTCCGTCGGGATGGCGGATGACGTGCCCGGCTTCGTGCGGGTGACCCCGTCGCAGGTGCACTGGTCGGAGATACCCGGCGGTCTCGGGGCCCGCTACGCCGTGGTGCTGGGCGACCCGTCCAAGCCCGGTCTCTACGTGGTCCGCGCCACCTTCCCGCCCCATGTGATGGACACGCCGCACACCCATCCCAATGACCGCTATGTCACCGTCCTGTCCGGCACCTGGTACACCGGAACCGGGCCTGTGTTCGACCTGTCGAAGGCCGTTCCCCTCGGGCCGGGCAGCGTCATGTTCCACCCGGCGGGGGCCGTGCACTGGGATGGATCCGCAGGCGATGAGCCGGTGGTGGTCCAGATCACCGGCATGGGCCCGGCCCCCACCGTGCCCATCGACCCGAAGGGCGGGGCGTGGGTTGCGGTGAAGTAGGGCCGCCCCCCGCTCGGACTCAGCCCTTGGACTGGACCAGGGCGGGGAGGTGCTGCGAGATCATCGACAGCACGTCCGTCGGGTTGATGCCGAACTGCTGCGCCAGTTGCTGCACATGGGCCGGGTCGAGGATCCCACCCAGTTGCTCCGGGCTGATCGCGGCCCCGCCGCCGGAGGCCATGGCCTGCACGGCGGGGCCGAGCCCTCCCTGCACGAGCTGGTCGATCAGCCCCGTGGAGCCGGCCAGCGGGGTATTCGCCAGGGCCTGATTCAGAAGGGC
>CAIQUG010000055.1 GCA_903874895.1 uncultured Caulobacterales bacterium
ACTGTGCTAGTGCCACTCAGCATCGACACCATTGTCAACCTAGGCTTTGGCAATGTGATCGCGCCCACCACCTCGAGCGTGTACGCTGTCATCCCCGCGACGACAGGCGTGATCGACCATACTGGCGGCTTGAATTCACCAGCCTCGGCCCATGGCACCCAACAGGCTGGTAGCTTCAAAGTCCATGGCACCGGTTCGATGGACTACTCGATCACAATCAATACCACTGGTGCAGACATCACGATGTCCGGTTCCGACACCAAAGTGAAGGTCGGCGAGTTCACCCTTGCTAAAGGCACCACGTCCGTATCAGTTAATAGCGGTATAGCAAGCACAACTCTCGACTCCACCGGAGTTGAAATTGTCAGCATTGGCGGAAAGTTGACTGTCGCTGCCGGGGCAGCAGGGATGTACACTGCGGACATCCCCATTCACGTCAACTACAACTAATCTCGACTAAGCGAATATAATCCGAAACCAGCACCTCTCCAGCTGCTTCGGCTGACCTTCAAAGCTGACCTTGGGAGCGTTCACTGCGGGCGCTCCCAAGCATCGGCCCCTCCCCCAAAAGCCGTCTGCGCCGCGCGCAGGATCACGCCGCGGCTGCGCACACGCCGACCGACCTCCACCTGAAAGGTGCGATCCATGACCTTCAACATCACCAAGGCTGCGGCCATCGGCGCCTCCGCTGCGGCCCTCTCCCTGGCCGCCGGACAGCCCGGCTGGGCGGCCGTGGCGCCGACCAACACGGCGACCGCGACGATCAGTGCCGACGTCCTGGCGCCGATCACCCTGACCGAGGCGGGCAACCTCTATTACGGTCGCCTGATCCTGCCGATCAATGGCACCGGTCGCGTCCGGCTGGCGGCGAACGGCGTCCTGTCCCAGGTGTCGGGGAGCTTCACCACGGTGAGCGGCTACAATCCGACCACCCCCGTCTTCACCGTGTCGGCCACGCCGTCGATGAACTTCTCGTTCACGATCGACTACAGCAGCTACACCCTCGACACGGGCCTGGTGGCCAGCACCTTCGTCTTCTCCCCGGGCGGGACCAACGGCGTGACCTATGTGGGATCGCCGAGCAGCACCGGCGCGACCTTCGTCATGGGCTCGGCCGGTTCGGGGACCATCACGCTCGGCGCGGATCTGGTCGCCACCAACTACGTGCCCGGCGGCGCCAAGTCCCAGACCCTGACCGCCACCGTCTCCTACAACTGATGGCGGTCCGAAGCCGCCTGATCACGTCCGTCGCGACGACTGTCCTGAGGACCGTTCCATGCGTTCCGTCTCCGCCCTGATCGCCGCGTGCCTGGCGCTGATCGTCCTGCGCGCCGGTCCCGCCACCGCTGTAACGGTCACCAGGACCGCGGACCTGTCATTCGGACAGGTCCTGATCGGCTCCACCGGCGCCGTGACGATCCCGGCCAACGCCTTCGGGCGGCCGTTCGGCGCGGTGAGCCTCCTGCTGAAGGGAAGCCAGTGCCAGCAGTGTCACCCGGGCGCGTTCACGATCGTCAACGACACCTCGAGCCAGGCCTCCTATTCCCTGAGCCTTGCCAGCACGCCCACCGACCTCGGCTTGCCGGATCTGCCCCTCGGGGCCTTCACCCTGTCCCAGGGCGCCGTGACCCTGCCGCCGAACGGGTCGGCCATCGTCTATGTGGGCGCAACACTCATCGTCACCAGCACGCGTCCGAGCGGCGGAAACCACACGGCGACCGTACCGATTACGCTCAGAGCTCAATAGGATCACCGGACGGATTGAATGAACCAGCCCAAGCCGCATCGACCTCCCGAATGGCGAGGCGCCCTCGTGGCGGCGTCGCTCGCCGTCCTGATCGCCCCGTCCCTCGCCCGGGCCGACCTCATGCTCTATCCGACGCGGATCGTCATCGGCGCCAAGCAGCGCGCGGCCCAGGTCGAGATCGTCAACCGCGGGGACAAGACCGAGACCTACCGGATCAACATCCTCAACCGCCGCATGACCGAGGACGGCCAGATCGTCGAGGCGAAGGACGTCCAGCCGGGCGAGCAGTTCGCCAACGCCATGCTGATCTACACGCCGAGCCAGGTCACCCTGAAGCCCGGCCAGTCCCAGACGGTGCGGGTGTCCGTCCGGCGGCCTGAAGGCCTGGCCGACGGGGAATACCGCTCCCACCTGCAGTTCGACCGGGTGGCGGACGCGTCCTCCGACACCGACCTCGAGGCCGCCGCCAAGCCGGACAAGGGACAGGTGGCCATCACCCTGCAGGCCCTGATCGGCGCGTCCATCCCGGTGATCGTGCGCCAGGGCCAGACCGCGGCGACGGTGACCATCGACGGCATGGCCGTGGCGCCCGCCGTCGACGGCAAGGCGGCGGTCCTGCGCTTCGCCTTCCACCGCCAGGGCAACCAGTCGACCTATGGCGACATCGTCGCCCGCTTTGAACCCGGCCGAGGCAGGGCCATCGACATCGGCAAGGTGTCCGGGGTCGCGGTCTATGTGCCGAACGATGTCCGGAAGGAGCAGATCCCCCTGACCCTGCCGGCGGGCGTCAGCCTGCACGGAGGCAAGCTCACCCTTCGATACAACGAACGCGCCGACGCGGGCGGCAAGCTGATTGCCGAAGCCACGCTCGACCTTCCCTGATCTCCCGCGCAGCAAGGAGAGCCCGGCGTGCCCAAGCCCCATGGTTGCAGGAGGGCTCTGCATGCACTGGTCGCCTGCGCCGGAGGCGCTGCGGTATGGGCTTCGTCTGAAGCCTGGGCGGATGACGTCGCTGCCGAGCCGGCGGCTTCCGCCCCCGCGGACGCGGACACGGCCCGCCTGAACATCCTGGTGGCGAACCTGACCCTCGACGGCCTTCAGGTCTCCGACACGGTCTATCTCTACGAGTTCAAGGACGACGTGCTGCTGCCCGTGGGCGAGCTCGCCCGGCAGCTGACCATCGGCGTCACGGTCGACCCGGTCAGTCACGTGGCGTCCGGCTTCCTGCTGCGGGAAGGCGCCGCCTTCCGCATCGATCCGGCCACGCGCAAGGTGACGCTGATCGACCGCCAGGAGGACTACGACCCCGCCCAGGTGCGCTGGATCGATGGCGACCTGTTCGTAGCCAGTCGCCTGCTGAGCCGCTGGTGGCCCGTGGACTTCACCATCGACATGGCCTCCCTCAGCCTCTCCGCCGCGCCCCGGGAAAAGCTGCCGATCCAGCTGCGCCTCGAGCGGGAGAAGGCCGCCTCCCGGTTGGGACAGGGGAGCGCGGGCTATCAGGACCCCGGATATCCGCGATTGGACAACCCCTATGCGCTGGCGACGGTCCCGGTGATCGACAGCACCCTGTCCGTCAATGTCAGCCGCAATGACGGCGCGCCCCGGACCGTCGGCAGCTATTCCGGCGTCTTCGCCGGCGATCTCGCGGGCATGGCAGCTACTGGCTATCTGAGCCTGACCAGCGACAAGCCCGCCCCGAATGTCACCCTGACCCTGGCCCGCAACGACCCCGAAGGCGGGCTTCTGGGCCCTCTGCGGGCGACGTCGGTCCAGGTAGGCAACATCGGCCTGCCGGCGCTCCAGAACGTTCTGTCCGGCGGCGGCGTGGGATGGGGCGGCGTCGTCAGCAACCGGCCGCTGAACCAGTCCTCGAGCTATGGCCTGCAGACCCTGCGCGGCAGCCTGCCGCAGGGCTGGGACGTCACGCTGTACTTCAACGATGCCCTGGTGTCGTTCGTCACGTCCCGCGGCGACGGCCTGTACGAGTTTCCGGACCTGCCCCTGGCGTTCGGCCGCAACGAGTTCCGCCTGGTCTTCAACGGCCCTCTGGGTCAGCGACGGGTGGAGACCCAGGTCTTCATGCTGGACCAGACCGTGACCAAGCCGGGTCAGGTCTATTATTCCACGGGGGTGAAGCGCGACAACGCCGGCGCCGTGCGCTCCACCGTCCAGCTGGACGCCGGCGTCTTCAAGGGGCTGGCGGTCACGGCGGGGGGCGTCTTTCTCGACAAGGGCGACGGCGGCCCGACCCACGCCTATGTCAATGGCGGCCTGCGGGCCTCGGTGCTGGACGCCCTGGTCAGCTTCGACGTCACCCAGGACGCCCTGCAGGGCGGCGCGCTGGCCGCGATCGACGTGCGCACCGCCATCCAGAGGATCTCGATCCAGGCGTCGCGCATCTGGCTGAACCACTTCGCCAGCGACACCTTCTCCGCCAATGGCGGCGGCCTCAGGTTCCGGGACCAGCTGAACCTCTCGGGCGCCCTCCCCCTCGGAGCCGGGCTGAAGCTACCCTTCGGCCTGATCGCCAAGCACGACCAGACCGAGTCCGGCGTCAGCACCTATGACATCGCGCCGCGCCTGTCCCTCAACGCCCTGGGCACGGGCTTCACCAACACCCTCGACTACCAGATCAGCCCCGGCGGCGACACCTTCACCGGCGCCTTCCAGATGAGCCGACGGTTCGCAGGTCTCGGACTGACCAGCCAGGTCAGCTACGCCCTCCAGCCCACGAGCGCGCTGACCAGCCTCAGCCTGGCCGTGGACCGGTCCCTGAACGAGCACAACCGGGTCACCTTCGGCCTCAACCAGGGCTTCAACCCGGCGAGGACCACCGTGACCGCCGGCTGGACCCGGAACTTCGGCCCGTTCGCCCTGGGGCTCAGCGGGACCTATGGCGGCCCGCGGAACATGGGCTTCGGCCTCCAGCTGTTCACCTCCCTCGGGCGCAATCCCGCCACCGGCCGCCTCGTCGCCGATTGGCAGCCCATGGCGGGCATGGGCGCCGTGGAGGGCCGGGTCTTCATCGACCGGAACATGAACGGCCGGTATGATCCGGGGGAGGAGCTGATCGAGAACGCCGGATTCACGGTCAACGGCAGCGGTCGGTCCGAGATCCGCACCGACGATCACGGACAGGCGCTGCTGCCGCGCCTGCAGCCCAATGTCTATGCCGACCTTGCCCTCGACACCGGCACCCTGGAGGACGCGTCCTGGCAGCCCACCCGTCCGGGCGTGCGCATCCTGCCGCGGGCGGGGCGCACGCAGCTCGTCGATTTCCCGGTCGTCCTGACCTCCCAGATCGACGGCTCCGTCTATCTGGAGACCGAGGGACGGCGACGGGGGATCGGCAATGCGAAGCTCCAGCTGCTTGACGCCGCCGGCAGGGTCGCCGGCGAGACACAGTCGTCGTCCGACGGCTACTACATCCTGCCGAACATTCCGCCGGGGCGTTACTGGCTCCGGATCAGCCCGGACCAGCTGGCCGCCCTGAAGCTGACGGCCAACCGCACCGCCGACATCACCATCAACGCCCGGGCCGACTTCGTGAACGGGATCGACTTCACCCTGGCGCGGCCGACGCCGCCGACGCCCGACGGACGGGAGCCTGCCGGCCCACCCGCGGCTCCGCCGCCGCGTCCGGAGCCGGCGCCCTCGGCGGGCGCGCATTCGCTCGCCCTCCAGGCCGGCTCGTTCCGCGACCCGGCGCACGCGCGGGCGGAACTCTCGCGACTTCGCCGCATCCTTGGCTCCGGGTTCTCAGCGCTTGACGGCGAGATCACGCCGGCGACCGCCTTCTGCTCCGCCCGCTACCGGGTCCGGTTCCGGAGCACCCAGCGCGCCCCGGCCATCGAGGCCGCGTGTTCGAGGCTCACCCGCATGCATGTGGGCTGCATCATCGTCCGCGCGACGCGTCAGGCGAGCCTGCGGCCATGATGCATGCAGCCTCCCACGCGTCCATAACACTCCGGCGCCGGCGCCGGATCACCCATGCCTCGACGGCGCCAAGCCTCGACACGAAAACCCTGGAAGGAACAACTCAATGACAGACCCCCTGCAAGCCCGGCGGCGGCCTGGCGGATGGACGGGCGCACGCCATGTCCGGCTGGCGACGACGGTGATCGTCCTGACGACCGCATCCGCGTCGTCGGCGCAACTCGCCCCGGTCAGGCCCGTGAACAAGGCGACCGCAAGCTCGACCATATCGGTGTCCGTCAGTCCGCCCCTGACCGTGAAGACGGTCCTGCCGCTGGACTCGGGCCTGGTCGTCGGCGGCGCCAAACTGCCGGAGACCATCGCGATACCTGCGTCCGATTTCGGCGACGGCCGCCCCCAGCCCGTCTACACGAACCTGAGCCCCTCGCTGTTAAAGACGACCGCCCCCGCCACGGCGGCCCAGATCCAGATCTCAGGCGGAGCAAACCAGTCCTATACTGTGACGTTCACAGGCTGGGTGCTGAAATCGAAAACGAGCTCGATCACCGCCGCCGCCGCCTCGACCGCCGTAAGCCTCTATTTCGCCGCGCCGAAATACACGGTGATCGGCAGTTCCGCCAAGGGAACCCTGGACACTCACGGGCAGGCGACCGTCGGCATCGGCTCGACCATCACCCTGACACTCCCAAAGGGCGTGTCCGGCGAGGTCTCCTACAATCCGCAGGTCACGGTGGCCTACAACTGAGGGCGCCGCAGAATGGCGACCGCGGGCAGGAAGCGGCGCGGGCCACTGAAATCCACGCCAACGACATGATCAGTGCGAAGGTCTAATCGGACGAGATCACGATGCACCTGTTCACAGCCATGAGCGGCGATCTTTCGATTCCGATGGAGGGGATGCCCACGCGCTGCGCGCCATCGTGATCGGCATGGTTGAGCGTGGGCTGGGGCGGACCGAACGGCGCTGGGTAAAGCAGCACGCTGTCAGCGTTGCGGGCGGGCTGCTGGTGCGACTTCACCGCGATTGCTTGGGTACCGCCCCCCAATGCGCGCCCCCCAGACCGACGCCGCTTCAGCCGCCGCCCAGGAGGCCGAAGCGGGACGACCCTCTGTCAGCGGATGTGCGAAAGTCGCATCACGAGCAGGGCGATGGCCATCCAGAGCCCGGCCGATGTCAGCACCACCAGGGGAATGATGGCGCCAAGGGGCCAACGGACGTCCGCCTCGCCCCCGCAATCGCGAAGGCTGGATAGATCAGGCCGCCCGCTCCGGCCGCCATGACACGGCATATCCTGGCTGTTCATCGGCACCACATTTCCTGAAATCTCATTTATTTTCCTGAATTTCCCGTCACCGGAAATCGTGTTTTTATTTTATTTCCAAACAATCAACTCTGGAGCGGTTCGATAAATTATAGTATAAACTCATCGTATTGTACCAATAAATCCTGAACACATATTATATTCAATTCTTATACTTATAGTGCGCGCGCAACGCCCACTTCAGATTGGGATTCGAAATATCCGTGCCGGCCACGCTGGCGAAGAATGAGCGCGCGCCGCCGATCAGTCCGCATCCATGATCTCGTCAATCTCGCGCAGCAGCTTCCGGTTCAGGATCGTCGGGTTGAGGGTCTTGCACATGTCGACCAGCGATGCGGCGACCACGCGCCGGTTCGACGCGAACCGCCGCGTCTCGTCATCAGTGAGGGAGTCGAGATGCTGGAGGGTTTCGACAGGGTCATAGTTCAACGCCTGCGAGATCTGCACGATGCGATAGAACCCGACCCTCTGCTTTCCGGTCTCATAGTTTGCGATCTGCTGCCGGGTGACCCCCAGGGAGCGCGCCAGGGACAGACCGGAAATCCCGCGCGCGCGCCGGAGATCCCGAAGCGCCATGCCGATTATCGCAGAGCCGGACTGGACGGGTCCCGCGGCGCGATCCTCCGGAGTCGCGGAGCGGACCTGAGGCGCAATCGCCGCGGCGGTCGGCGGGGCGGGGCGCCGTGGCGGCGGATGGAACTCGTCGGCACGGACGAGCGGGCAATCAAGAGGCATGTTCATTCCCGATAGACGGCCTGTTGACCTCGCCGCACCGTCGAGGGGGCGGCGGGAGGCGATCTCGCCTCAGGAAACTCTACGGGAATCCGGACACAAGGCCGGACGCCGGACACCGATTTCATCACCGACTTCTGACGCAGATCTCGAAATCACAGTTAATGCGGTCCGCCTGGCGGGCGCTTCCGGCCGGGGCGACACGCTCCCGTCCAGCGCTCGAGCCGCCTCACCTTTCTTCGGCGGTCATGAGTTCGTCAGTAATGCGTCCGATCTGCGTAACCCGGCGGATAACAATTCGACAATTCGAATATGAATGCGTCATATTTGGTTATAAATGGAGCCCACTATCATGAATTCATCAGTTGAATTCGCGTTCAATCCAAATTCATCATTGACACTCATTCTCGATGACAGAGATTTTTAGTTCACAGGCCGCGACGCATCTCTCTTCCAAAATGCGGCTCTAGCACTCGAGGCGCCCCGTCATGTCAGCGGACCTGACCTTTCTTGACTACAAATGGGCCGACGGAACGCTGTCCTGCGGGGACCTCCCGATCAGACTGCCCCCCAAGGAGGCCCTCGTGCTGGGCGAGCTCCTCCACAACCCCAACCGGATCATCTCGTCCACCCGATTGATCGACGCCGCCTGGTCTGGCGGGGTCGTCGGGCAGCAGAGCCTCAACCGGGCCATTGCAGGCCTGAGGGCGCGGCTGCCGGAAATCGGCCGCCACATCGTCACGCACCACCGTCAGGGCTATTGCCTGGAGCTGGACGTCGCCGGGGCGAACGCCGCCTCCCCTCCCCCTCCCGATTCGGAGGCGACCGGCGCCGTGACGCGCGCGCTGGCGCGTCTGGGCCTCCAGTCCGAGGAATGCTGCGCGGCGGCGCTCCACGCCCTGCGCCAGCCGGCGCTGGCGAACCTGAACCGAGAGGATGTCCATGGCGCGATCGCTGACATCGAGGTGGCCCGCATCCAGCTGGGGCACGCCTCGCCGCGCTCGGGCGCAGCGGCCGCAGTCTCCGCGGCGCGGCGCCGCCTGAGCCTGAACCCCGCAAACGGTCGAGCGCTGTCCGTTGTCGGATGGTGCGAGGTCGTGGTGAACGACCGGCCGGATGGACTGGCCACGCTGGAGGACGCGCTGAAGGCCGCGCCGGACGATCCGGTCGTGCGGTCGCACTATGGTTGGGCCCTGCGTCATTCCGGAGAGCTCGCCGCGGCGACCGACGAACTGCGGCGGGCGAGCGATATGGCGTCCGACGTCGCAACCCTGGCCCTGTTCGCGTTCAACAGGTTGGCCCATGGCGAGGTCAGCCTGGCCCGCGAGCTCGCCGAGGAATCCCTCGCCGCCGACCCCTACGAGCAACGGACCCTGCTGATCAGCGCCATCATTGCATCCCGCCTTGACGACCATGCGGCGGCAATCGGCTATGCGCACCGGCTGCTCGAGGTGCGCAGCCGCAACGTCGCCCACAGCCGCGCGTTTCTCGCGTTCCTGCTCCACCGCGGCGGCCATGAGGCGGAGGCCGCCAGCCTGCTGGCCGAGGCGATGGACGACCGGACCCACTTCCGGCACTCGACCTTCGCTGTCCCGGCGCTGCTGGCGATCCGGGGGGAACGGGAGGCTGCGTTCATGCTGGACCGTGCGCGCGCGGCGGGATGTCCCCACCGGAGATGGCTGCTTCACGCCGTCGACCTTGGCTGGCTCACCGAGGTCGACTGACCCCGGGCGCCGTCAGGCCGGCCGGTAGGCCGCGATCTTCTGCAGCAGCGCGTCGACATCGATGGGCTTGGCCACCACGGCGTCGATGCCGGCTTCGAGGTATTCGCGGATCTGTTCGTCCATCACGTTGGCGGTGACGGCCAGGATCGGCGTGCGGCGGCGGTCGTGCTCGGATTCATGCCGCCGGATCGCGCGGGTGGCGTTCACGCCGTCCATCCTCGGCATCTGGATGTCCATCAGCACGAGGTCCCACGGCGCCTCCCCGTAGGCGTCGACCGCGGCGACGCCGTCATCGACGATGACTACGCCGATCCCGGCCAGGGCCAGGATCGACTTCAGCACGAGCCGATTGGTCGGATGATCTTCGGCGGCAAGGACCCGGAACGGCCCGGAGGCGCCACAGACGTGTCCCGAAGGGCGCGAAGGGTCCGGCGCCTCAGGCGTCCCGCCCGGCAGGGCGATGTCCGGCGTCATCGGATCTCCCACGCCGACAGGGAGGGAACCCGGCGCATGAGGTCGAAGTAGAGATCTTCCGTACGGTGGTCCAGCAGCGTCTCCGACGCCTGGAACTCCACGCCGACCTCCATCCTGCGCCGCCAGACCCTGCGGACGCGATAGATGATCCCGCTCTCCACGAGCACCAGGCTGAAGGTCGCCGGAAGGACGCTGGCCCCATCCGGCAGCAGCAGCCGCATTCCGTGAGCCGACATGTCGGCAACCCGGCAACGGATGGCGTCGCGACCGACATCCGCGAGAAGGGCGGTCCGGCGGGCGTACTGCCGCGTCGAACGCCGGCGATGCCGATCCCACGTCTCGGCGACAGGGGCGACCGCCCCGTCCGGCGCCGCGCAACGGCCGAAGCGCGCGCCCAGCCGGTCCAGAAGACGGCGCAGACCCGGAGCCGCGCCGCGGGCTGCGGCCGGTCGACCCTGCTGATTCAAACTTCCGGCAACCCTTTGCATCGGCACGCCCCGTCGGAAAATCCGATGCACCGAAAATGCGGACTGGCGGACGGAAAATCCGGACGTCGAATCCCCCGCGCGGAGAAAACTTCACCTCCAGATCGCGATGAATGACGTTAACGAGATAAGAATTCCCCTCAACCGCCTGCACATCTGACGCAAATGTGCGGGACCGTTCGAACTCCGTCATTCCGTCCGGCGCCGACACGGCCGTTTGGCGTCGCCGGCGCTCGGCCAGAGAGCCTCGCCAAACGGGCGCAGCGGAACCCGGCGCGTGTGAGCGCCTGCACGGTTGATGTCCGGGAGTGGAGCGCCGGGTCAGGCCCCGACGGCGGTCAGCCGACCAGGCGCAGCTCTTCGGGGACGATCATGCCCGCGGCTGCCGGCAGCCATTCGACGTGGAGACAGCCCGCCGCCCGGGCGCGCTGCAGCATGTCGGCGCCGGCGTCCGGCCCCTTGATCTGGTGGAGCGCCGCCGCCGCGAAGGCCGAGGGCCGGAACTGGCCCGGATCGTTCAGGGTCTTCTCGAGCAGGGCCACGGCCTCCTCGACATAGCCGCCCCTTTGGAGGTGAAGCGCCAGCAGGAACTCGCTGTGACCCGACCCCTGAGAGCGGGTCTGACACAAGATCCGCCCATACTCGATGGCCGCCTCGTGATCGCAGAGCGCGCTTTCGATCATGGCCGCGAGGATCAGCAACCGATGGTCGTAGGGAAACTGCGCGATCCCCTGAACGGCGACGTCGCGCGCGTCCTCGATCCGCCCCTGATGCAGCAACCCCAGGCCGTGGATCGCGTGACCGCCGAATTCGTCTCCGAGACGGTAGTTCTCCGAGGTGAAGACCTCGGCGGAGTAGATCGGCGCAATGCCAGCGACCCGATAGGCGTAGAGGCGGCGATACTGGACTTCGAGATCGTTCGGCGTGATCTCCGCCGCCACGTCCGTCAGGCGGAGTCCCTCAAGGTCGTTGTTGTAGACGACGCGCAGCATGCCGAGCAGCGAAAGCGACTTGGCGTCGCTTTCGCCATTCGCGGTGGCCCGCCGCGCCGCAGAGATCGCCGCCGCCGCCCCCGATCGTGGCGCGACATGGCCGAGATCCAACCGGGCGAATTCGACACTGGCGATGGCCGCATGAATTCGGGGGTCTTCGAGCCCCAGCTCCAGCGAGTTTCGCAGCACGCGCAGGGCCGCCGTGCAGCACTCCGCGCTGAACAGACCGGTGAGACGCTCGGCGGTGCGGAGCACGTTCTCGACCTGCAGGCCTGCGCCCTCGGGCTGGGTCGGATGGATCTTCCGGACGTCCACGGCGAGGCAGTACCCCAGCCGATGATGGGTCCGCAGATGTTCGCAGATGGTGGGAACCTTCCGCCTCAGCCCCGACAGGCAGCGATTGAGGCTCTCCGGACCCACCGGCTCGTCGCCCCAGCCCCCCGTGATCAGGTCCGAAATCGCGACGACCTGGCCGGCGCGGGACAGCAGCAGGCCGAGCACCAGGGTCTCCTTCGGGGTCAGCTTGATCGGCCGCCCCGCCTTGGTCAGGGTCCGTCTCGTCCAGATGAAATCGAGGAAGGCAAGGTCCGTCCGGCGCGCGTCCGGGTCGCGGGCCTCGGATCCGGGTTTTCGCCACTCGGCGGTCGTTTCCACGTTCATGATGACATCCTCCAGCCAAACCCATGGGCTGCGAAAGCGCCGGGGGGGGGAGACCAAAGTCGTCGCTGCAAGCGCGTCCGACTTCACTGCTCAATTTGTACACAAAACTCAGTAAATTTGTACACAAAACTCAGTAAATGGACTCTTAAAAATTCGCATTTTCAATAAATTTTTTATCTAACTACCATTTAATTAAGTCGTTTTGGTTTTTGCAGTTTTATTGCATATAATATTTCGGTACATTTCGGGTTTATAAGTCACTTTTTATCAAAACGAACAAATTTTTAAATGAAATGAAAGCTGAAATTTTCGTTTTGCTTTGAAAAAGCCGATATTTCAACTGGGCTTCCGGATTTGCATAGTCGCGCCCAAAATGGGTGATTTTTTATGCGTTATAGTTGCGCGCCCGAGGAAGGGTTCGTCGCGCGCCGGAAGCGCCGACGTCGCAGCGGGCGCCGGAGACACGGCGATCACAGCCGCGCTAGTTGTAGTTCACCGAGAACACCGGGCTGAAGGCGAAGACCCTGGGAACGGCGCCCGCGGGGATTGCCAGGGTTGCACCGATGTACAGGCTCGCCTTCCCCCTGGCGTCGAGCACGACAATGCTCGAGGTCCGCGCGCCATTGCTCGGACTGTAGAAGCTCGTGGCCAGCATCGCCGGCGCGGCGCCGGCGCCGGACACGAGCCGCCACCCGGTGACGTGGACCGTCACGGATGTCCCCGCGACCCCAGTGAGGTCGATCCGGGCGGCCGCCGGCGAAGCGATCTTGCCGGAAACCGTCGCAAGCCTGACGCCGGAATAGCTCGGCTGCGGCGTCGACATAACAGGATAGCTCGCCGGGATCGCCTCCGTTCCGGAGGCGGTGGCCGTGGTCGTCGCCACCGACCCGGTCGTCAGGTTCTGACCCGTCGCCAGGGTCACCGGCTTGAGGATGGAGACACCCGCCGCCAGGGCCGCGGCCCGAGTCGGCGCCGGCGTCCGCGGCGTCGCGGCAAGGGCTGGGGCAATGACGGAAAGGCCCGCGAGCCATAGCGCCGCCGCGCGCGACCATCGAAATCCGGATCGGAAGAGGGCTGCGCTGACCATCAGTTGTAGCTCGCGGTCACGGTGAAGGTTCCCACATAGCTCCCCGAGACCGCCGCCGCCGGCACGGTCAGGGTCGCGCCCAGGCTGTAGGTCTGGGCAAGGCCGGTTCCCTGCAGGCTGGTGAGGACCGGGCTGGCGGTGAAGCTGGTGGCCGTGATGGTCTGGGTTCCAGCCGACTTGGTCAGGACAAGGGAGGCGGGCAGCGTCACCACGTACGAGGCGCCGCTGTCCGCCTTGACCGAGAACTTCCCCGCAGCCGGGGCGGTGCTGGCGTAGGTCGCCGAATCCACCCCGCCCGTCGCCGTCAGCGAACCGTTGGCGCCTAGGGTCAGGGTTCCGGCGGTCGCCGACTGCACGGCGATGGAGCCGAACTGCATCGTGGAGATCGGCGTGATGGCGATGGCCGAGCGGACGGTTGCGTTGGTGGTGAATGTGGTCGAGCCCAGGAACGAGCTCACGGTGGTGGTGGTGCTAACCGAGGACGCCGGGTTGGCGGCGACGGTGTACACGGACTCGAGCGCGAAGGTCGCCGACGCCGCACCGCCATTGGCGTTGGCGAACTTGAAATTGAAGGAGCCAGCGGCGCCGCTGATGGTGGTCGCCGAAACCGACCCCATCGCGGCTGATGCGGATATGTTGTAGGATGTCGCTGTCAGGGTTCCCGAGCTGGACAGCGTAACTGTGTATCTTATGAATGAAAAACAGAGATTGCTGCAGGAGACCGTAATCAGGACAGGAAGGTTTGCTGTCGTTGAATTGATGAAATCGGATCCACCGCCTCCCGACACCGGATTTTGACTGATCGCGCCGGCGGTCGTCACCGTGTAGGTCGTCGCAAGCGATCCCGGAAAGATCGCGGGAAGGCCGTAGGTGGCGGAATTCGCTGTAACGCTCGACGCGCTGACCGGCCCCGCCGCGACCAGGGCGATGAGGGAGGCGCCGGCGAAGAAACGACTACGCATGTGTGTTCGCTCCGATGGAGGGCGCGCGACCGCGGGCGATCACCCGCTGACCGACGCGCCGATCTGGGTGATGATGCGCAGGAGCTGCTTCTGACTCGTCGCGCCCGTCTTCCGGAGGACGACCTTCACCTGCCCCCGGACCGTCTCCTGCGACGATCCCCGATGCTCGGCGATCACGGCGAGGCTCAGGTCCGCCGCCAGGGCCAGGCAGATGGCCGTCTCCGATCGCGTCAGACCAAAGAGCTCGCTCAGCAGGTCGGCCGACGGCAGAGGCGGCGGCGCCTCCAGGCAGATGACCCGGACCACGGCAATGTCCGGCTCCCGGGCCGGCTGGATGTTCAGCAACATCCCGGGGCCGTCCGCATAGCTGTCCTGCAGCCGCATGACCTGCGCCCGCCGGGACTGGATCACGCGGTCGATCGCCGACAGGATCGCGGAAGCCACGTCCGGGCATCGCACGCCCAGGATATGCCGGAGACTCCTCGCTCCCGGCTCTTCGCGCCCGGGATCGGACGACGCTGCGAACAAGGGCTGCGCCTGCCCCATGGCCGAAACGAGATAGTGCCTCTGTTCGCAGGTCGAGACGGATAGTCTGTTCTGGGCGGCCATCTTGTCTTCCTCCCCATATCAACGCCCTGTTCGAGCTTGTCTTGATGATTGTTCGCTCTGGCCCTCGGCCTGACGCGCGCCTTGCCACGGACCCGACGTGCGCGCCGGGCGCAGCCTCCGGGTCATTCCCGCCGTGAGGCGATGGCCGAGCGTCGTCCGGCGCCCGGGACTCCGCTGGATCGACGAGCTCGACGACCGCCCGGAACCTGCCCGCAAAGCCGCCCTCCGCCGTTGTCCGCACGGTGACAGGCACCTTCAGCCGCATGTGGAGACGGCGCGCCTGCTCCGGCTCGATCCGCACCTCGTAGGCGCCTGCAGGAACGTTCTCGAGCAGAAGGGCGCCGTCGTATTCCGTCCGGCCCGCAGCGGCGACCCGCCCGTCGGCGCCGACCAGCTCGAGGGCCAGCGACGAGAGCGGCTGAAACGGGGCGCCGTCCCTGGCGAACATCACGCTGAGCTCGATTTCCGACGTGGCGTGCATGGCGTGGGGAATGACGATGACGCGACCCGGCCGGGGAACGACCTGGACCACGCTCGCGGGGCCGGTCAGGTAGGCATTGTCGAGCTTCTCCGCATCGAGGCGGATCCGTGCGCTGGCGGCGTCGCCGAGCCCGCTGATGAGGGCGTTGCCACTGGCGTCCGTGACCGCGTCCCGCCGGCCGCCATGCACGATCAGTCCGGGGACGGGAGCCTCGCCGGGCGACCGGACGCCGTCGCCATTGCCATCGATGAACGCCTCCACCGCCGCCGCGCCGCCCGCTGCGGCCCCGGCGCCCACGCGGCGGTAGCGCCTCTGCAGCGGATCGAAGAGCAGGCCCGTGGAGAGCTGGACGCCGAAGGTGATGTCGCGCCTCGCGCTGTCGTAGCCGGTGGACAACCGTTGGTCCGGGGTGGTGAGCGGCGGCAGATCGGTGCAGCGGGGCAGACCGGGGAGAGACGCCGGATCGAGCCCCAGCCACGTCAGGTCCTTCTCGAGCCAGCAGGTGCGGATCGGCTCAAGGCCGACCGCAAGCTCGAAGGGCTGATAGAACCCGTACAGGCGGACAAGCAGGGCCCGATAGTCGTTGGGACCGATCATCATAGCAGAGAACCCGCTGTGCCCATGCGGTCGTTGAGGGGGCGCCTGCGTTGCTGCGCGCAGGCCATCATGACAGGAGGGTGTGTGGCCTTCCCGGCACCCATCCGCGTCCGCGGCGGTGCGCTTCGCGATCATGGTCATGCCATTCGCTGTGGGGAATGGCGGTCATTGCCGTGAAGGATCGGGAATTGCGCCCCAATTCGCCAGCAACCGGGGCCTGTCATCACGTCCAATTCTCGACCCCGAATTCAATAACACCCCTTGCACTTGCGCAGACGGGTGAGCCCACGCTCGCAGTTCGGCGGGGCTCTGGTCCTGAAACGCCCGCCATCGCGCCCCGCTCGAGAGAAGACGCATCATCCGTCCCCTTGTGTACCATCGGGAAATACTCACAGGGGGAGCGCCAACCGCTTTGATCATCGCTGGGTCAGGCCGGAGCGCGGGTTGCGTCCGCCGCCGGCTCCGCCTTTAGTTGATGCCCGCAGACCGGTGAGATTGACGACATGAGCGACTATTCCATCCGCCGGGTCACCGGGCATGAGGCTGCGATCGTCGCCCGCCACCGTCTGCGGATGTTCCAGGACATGGGTCAGGTGCCCGAAAGCCTGGCGGATGATCTGCAACAGGCGTCCGAGCGGGCCCTGGCACCCCTGCTCGCCAGCGGAGAATATGTGGGCTGGTTTGCCGTTGATGGGTCGGGCGCAGTGATCGCGGGTGCCGGTGCCCATATCAAGGCGCACCTGCCGCGGATCGCCCTGTCCGGTGAGCGGGTGGCTCAGGGGATGGTGCCGCTCGTGGTCAATGTCTTCACCGAGCCGGATTGGCGTGGCCGCGGTGTGGCCCGGGCGCTCATGCGTGAGCTGATGACCTGGGCGATCGCTGAGGACCATGAACGGGTCGTCCTGCATGCCTCCGACGACGGTCGCCCGCTGTACGTGTCCCTGGGATTTGTCGCTACCAACGAGATGCTCTGGAGCCCTGGCACCACGGCCTGAGCCAGGTCCCTGCGGCCATGGCGTCGGGCATCAATTGCCCGGTCGGCCTCACGACCAAAGTCCGAGATCGGACCACGCTTCGTGCGCCACAGGCGGCTCGAAGTCCGGCGACAGCGCCTTCAGCGGATGGGAGGCCGTGACGTGCCCCATGAACGGCGGCCAGATCGAATAGCCAAGGAGTTGCTGCACGCGCGGCGGCATCTGCCGGACCCGGTCGGGGGGCACCGAGAGAAAATAGTTTTCCTGTGTCCGCGCCCAGGGCTGGCAATACTGATAAGTGATCGCAAGCCGCGGGGCGTGGCTCCGGTTGGCACCGCCGCGATGGATCAGGATGCCGGAAAACACCAGGCAGGAGCCCGCGGCCATGAGCACGGGCCGGGGTGGCGGCCCTCGCAGCTCCGCCGCCGCCGTCGCCGCGTCGGGGCCCCACAGATGGCTGCCGGCGATGACCTCCGTCGCGCCGTTCTCCGCCGTGAAATCATCCACGGCGAGGATCATGCTGAAGCTCACCGCCGGGCGGGGGCGCGGCAGGCGATAGAATCCGTCGTCCACATGGAGGGGCTGTTCGCTCTCCCCCGGACGGATGTTGATGGCCTGACTTGCGGTGAGCAGAAACCCGGGCAGGAGATTGGCATCCATCAGGGCCAGCAGACGCGGCTCCTCCGCCAGTTCCTCGAACAGCCGCGCGCGGGCGACCAGGGTGTAGACCCGTTCGGTGTCGAACCCCTCGAAGTCGTTGCGTCCCGTGAACTGGCCGAGGTGCGGTGCCAGCGCCTGCCGGACCTTGCGGACCTGATCCGGTCGCAGGAAGTCCGGGATGATCGTGAACCCGGCTGATGCAAGCTCCGCAAGGTGCGTCCCCCGGTCAAATCCCTCGATCATCTGGCCCCTGCCTTTCCGCATCTTCGACCCGCCGCCGCAGGACCCTGCCCTATGATCCGGGTCGTCGGACCTGGGTATTATCCGAGGCTTCAGGATCATCTCCGTCAGCCTACCCTGAATATCGCCGGTCAATATCGGCAATCCATCCCGGTTCGAATGCGCAGGAGTGAGTCATGGTCGTGGCAATTCTGGTGGTTGCGGTCGTTTTCCTTGCCTTGAAGTCTCACCATCACTGAGGCCTCGCGCAAGGGGAAGGGTTCCTGGGGGTCGGCGACTGCAGCGCGCACCGACGGACCGCATCTGTCCGTCCACCGCCGCGGCAGCCCTTGCGGCATCCGCAGGAAAGCAGGCAGTCTGTCTCCGACATACCAGAAGCCCCGACAACGGATCGGGGCCTGTCGGAGGACACCTGCGCCATGAAGGCTGCCGTCTATTACGAGAACGGATCCCCGGACGTCCTGAAGTATGAGGACGTTCCCGATCCTGTCTGCCATCCCAAGGGCGTGGTGATCCGCGTCCTGGCCATCAGCATCGAGGGCGGCGACACCCTGAACCGCTGGCGGGGCCCGCTGGTGCGGCATCCCCATATCGTCGGCTACCAGGCGGCCGGAGAGATCATCGAGGTCGGGGCCGAGGTCACGCACCTGAAGGTCGGACAGAAGGTCGCCACCGTCGATGGGTTCGGCAGCCATGCGGAGCTGCGCCCTGTGCCCGCCCGCAACTGCTGGCCCATCCCGGATGGATTCGACCCGCGCCTCGCCGCCGTCATCCCCGTGGCCTTCGGTACGGCCCATGACTGCCTGTTCGAGTTCGGTCGCCTGAAGGCCGGAGAGACCGTGCTGGTCCAGGCCGGGGCCAGCGGAGTGGGGCTTGCAGCCATCCAGCTGGCGAAACGCGCCGGGGCCACGGTGCTGGCCACCGCCTCCAGCGACGAACGGCTGGACCGTCTGAAGACCTGGGGTCTCGACCACGGAATCAACTACCGCACCCAGTCCGTGCCGGAGAGCGTGATGAAGCTGACCGACAACAAGGGGGTGAACCTGGTGGTGGACAGCGTCGGCG
>CAIQUG010000056.1 GCA_903874895.1 uncultured Caulobacterales bacterium
CCGAAACGGCTTCAACCAGAGCAAAGTCTAGGCTGGCGGCGGCTTACAAATGCCTAATGTCTTGGGAGGATATCAGAAAAACTCGCCCCAGATCTGCGGCGATCCTTGAAGAAACATGGCGCAGAGGCCCGAGATGATGACGAGCCCCAACACCGTCCGGGGTGAGAGTCCGCACCGCCGACGAATGGAACGGCCGCTGGACAGGAAATTCGGGATCGCTTCGCGGTGACTCACGATATTATGCCCGTTGATTGACCGCATTTCAGCCTCGTCAATGACCGTTTGATCGCCCCCGACCAGATCAGAACTGTTACGTGTAACAGTCGTTAATTTGAAGACGCTCAATTATGACCATTTGCAGGCTAATTGTGGTCAACATTCGATGACATTGACAGCAAGACCGCCCATGGAGGTTTCCTTGTATTGGTCCTTCATGTCTTCGCCCGTGCGCTTCATCGTGGCAATGACCTTGTCGAGACTGACGAAGTGCTCGCCGTCGCCGACCAGGGCCAGCCGGGCGGCGTCGATGGCCTTGATCGCCCCCATGGCATTGCGCTCGATGCACGGGATCTGGACCAGACCGCCGATGGGATCGCAGGTGAGCCCGAGGTTGTGCTCCATGGCGATCTCGGCAGCGTTCTCGATCTGAGCATTGCTGGCACCCATCGCCGCCGCGAACCCCGCCGCTGCCATGGAGCAGGCGACCCCGACCTCCCCCTGGCAGCCGACCTCCGCCCCTGAGATGGACGCGTTGCGCTTGTAGAGGGCCCCCACCGCACCGGCGGTCAGGAGGAACCGGTGCCGGGCCTCGACCCCACCCCGGTGGAACCGGTCGAAGTAGCGCAGCACCGCCGGAACAATGCCTGCCGCGCCGTTGGTGGGCGCGGTGACAACCCGGCCGCCGGCGGCATTCTCCTCGTTCACGGCGAGCGCCCACAGATTGATCCAGTCCATGGCGATCAGCGGGTCGGAGATGTGCTGCTCTGCCCGGGCCTTGAGGTCTTCATAGATCCCGCGGGCCCGGCGGCGGACGTTCAGTCCGCCGGGCAGGACACCGCCCTGGCGCATGCCCCGTTCGATGCAGCCGTCCATGGCGTCAAAGATCAGGTCAAGGCCCGCCTCCACCTCCGCCAGGGGTCGAAGGGCCTGCTCGTTGGCCATCATCACCTGGGCGATGGTCAGTCCGGCACCGTCCGCCATCTCCAGCAATTCTGCGGCCGAGGTGAAGGGATACGGGACGGCCACCTCGTCCCCGGCGGGGGTATTGGCGTCCATCTGCCGGTCGTCCGCGACAAAACCACCGCCCAGCGAGTAGAAAATCCGCTCCACCAGCCCGTCGCCATCTCCGAGGGTCACGCGAAACCGCAGGGCGTTCGGGTGCCGAGGCAGGCGGGTCATCCCCTCCCACAGGAGGTCCGACGCCTCGTCGAAGGCGATCTCCGGTCCCGCGGCGGCCCCGGCCTGACCCAGCACGAGCCGTCCGGAGCCGCGAAGCGCAACCAGGGCTGTCTCGGCGGCATCGGCGTCCAGAGTGGCCGGCACGAAGCCCAGCAGGCCGAGCAACACCGCGCGGTCTGTGGCGTGCCCCCGCCCGGTAAGGGCAAGAGAGCCGTAAAGGGTCACCTCCACCCGGCTCACCTGCGCCAGTCGCCCGGCCGCAGCCAGCTCGTCCAGCAGCCGGGCCGCGGCGGTCATCGGCCCCATGGTGTGGGAACTGGAGGGCCCGACACCCAGCTTGAACAGATCGAACACACTGGTGGTCATGACGGCTCCCCGCGGTGCGGATCGCACACGGCCGGCACGGCGCGCGAGATCCGGCTTCAAGGCTTAGCTGGAGATTCAGGACATTCCAATATACGGGAATATCATGGCCCTATGCGCTGACCCCAGGTTCCCTGCCCCATGACCGACGACGCCCCGCTTCTCGGCCCCCAGATCCAGCAGTTGCGCAAGCGCCGCCGACTGACCCTGGAACAGCTGGCATCCCTCAGCGGTGTGTCCCGCTCCATGCTGAGCCAGATCGAGCGGAGCCAGGCCAACCCGACTTTCGCCACCCTGTGGAACCTGACCCGGGCGCTGGGGGTCGACATCAGCGAACTGGTGGGCGGACGTTCCACCGCGGCAGCGGAACCGGCCATCGACGTGGTCGGTGGGCACTTCGTCCCGGAAATCCGCTCGGAGGATGGGCTTTGCACCCTGCGCATCCTCAGCCCCGCCCAGTCCGCCGGGCGGACGGAATGGTACGAGATCCTGCTGGAACCCCAGGGGGCCCTGGTCTCCGCCCCCCATGCCGCCGGGGCCATGGAGCACGTCACCGTGATCGAGGGGGAACTGGAAGTGGTGTCCGGCACCACCGTCGCGCGGGCCCCGGCCAATGGGGTCGCCCGCTACCCTGCCGACGTGCCGCACGCCCTGCGCAACCTGTCGCCTGGCCGGACCCGGGCCTTCCTGGTGGTGGCCAGCTGAGGCTGAGCGTTGCACTCAGCGGAAATTTCCGGGATAATGGAGAACGTGTCCGGTATGACGGACATCTCCATTTGCTCTGATGATGGTCCGCCATGCCCAGCCAGTTCTACGCCGATGTCGACACCAGCCTGCAGGAGATCGACGCCCAGGGTCTGACCAAGCCGGAGCGGGTCATCCTGTCCCGGCAGGGCGCGGAGATCACGGTGCGCGGGGCTGATGGACGAGACATTCACGCCCTGAACTTCTGCGCCAACAACTATCTGGGTCTGGCCGGCGATCCCCGCATTTCCGAAGCAGCCGAGAAGGCCAGTCGGGACTGGGGCGCAGGGCTTGCCTCGGTCCGCTTCATCTGCGGCACCCAGGCCATCCACAAGACCCTGGAACAGGCGACCGCCGAGTGGCTGGGCTATGAGGACGCGATCCTGTTCGCGGCCTGCTTCGACGCCAACGGCGCCGTCTTCGAGCCCCTGTTCGGCGAGGGGGACGCCATCGTCTCCGATGCCCTGAACCACGCCTCCATCATCGATGGGGTCCGCCTGTCCAAGGCCCGGCGCTATCGCTATGCCGCCAACGACATGGGGGAGCTGGAAACCCAGCTGACCGCGGCCCGGGCCGAGGGAGCGCGCAATATCATCATCGCCACGGACGGCGTGTTCTCCATGGACGGCCACATCGCCAACCTCCCGGAGCTGACCCGGCTGGCGGACCGATTCGACGCCCTGGTCATGGTGGATGACTGCCACGCCACCGGCCACATCGGACCGGGCGGTCGCGGCACCGGCGCACATCACGGCGTCAGCGGCCGGATCGACATCCTCACCGGCACCTATGGCAAGACCCTGGGCGGGGCCATGGGAGGCTTCATCGCCGCCCGCCGATCGGTCATCGACCTGCTGCGCCAGCGGGCGAGACCCTACCTGTTCTCCAATGCCCTCGCGCCCTCGGTGTGCGGAGCCGCCCTGGAAGCGATCCGCATCGCCCGCTCTGCGGAGGGCGACGCCCTGCGGGCAAGGCTGGTCGACAATGCCGCCCGGTTCCGGACCGGTATGGCGGCGGCCGCCTTCACCCTGAAGCCTGGAGACACCCCGATCATCCCGGTGATGCTGGGCGATGCCCGCCTTGCCCAGAGCATGGCATCCCAGTTGCTGGACGAAGGCGTCTACGTGACCGGCTTCTCCTTCCCCGTGGTGCCGAGGGGTCAGGCCCGGATCCGCACCCAGCTTTCCGCCGCGCACACGCCGGCCCAGATCGACCGGACCATCGCCGCCTTCACCCGCGTGCGCGACCGGCTGGAGGAACAGGCATGAGCCGGACCATGCGCGGGCTGTCCAAGCTCCACCCCGAAACCGGCATCTGGCAGGTGACGGCCCCGGTTCCGACGCCAGGTCCGGACGATGTGCTGATCCGCGTGCAGCGGACCGCCATCTGCGGCACCGACATCCACATCTACAAGTGGGACGACTGGGCCGCCCGGACGATCCCGACGCCGATGATCGTGGGGCATGAGTTCGCCGGCGAGATCGTCGAGATCGGCGCGCGGGTCGACCGCCCCCTGACCCTCGGGCAGCGGGTCTCCGGCGAGGGCCATATCGTCAACCTGCACTCCGCCGCCAGCCGGGCCGGGCAATTCCACCTGGATCCGGAGACGCAAGGCGTCGGCGTCAATCGGCAGGGAGCCTTTGCCGACTACCTGTGCATCCCCGCCTTCAACGTGGTGCCCCTGCCCGACGAGGTCAGCCTGGACATCGGGGCCCTGCTGGACCCCTTTGGAAACGCAGTGCACACCGCCCAGCAGTTCGACCTGATGGGCGAGGACGTGCTGGTCACCGGTGCCGGGCCCATCGGGGCCATGGCCGCGGCTGTCGCCCGCCGGGCCGGGGCCCGCAGCGTGGTGATCACCGACCAGAACGACCTGCGGCTGGAGATCGCCACCCGTCTGGCCGATGTCCGTCCGGTGAACATCCTGAAGGAGGACCTCCGGGACGTGATGGCCGAGCTGCGGATCGACAACGGATTTGCCGTGGCGCTGGAGATGTCCGGCGCCCCGCCAGCCATCAATCAGGCCATTGCCGCTCTTAGCATGGGCGGAAAGATGGCCATGCTGGGGATCCCCCCCGGGGACGCCACGGTGAACTGGTCGGACATCATCATGAAGGCCATCCGCATCCACGGGGTCTATGGTCGCGAGATGTTCGAGACCTGGCGCAAGATGTTCGGCCTGATCCGCGGCGGCCTCGACCTCGAGCCACTGATCACCCACCGCTTCCCGATGGAGGACTTTCAGACCGGCTTCGACGCCGCGGTGTCCGGCCAGGCCGGCAAGGTCGTGCTGAGCTGGTAATGTCCGCCCCCGGACCACGGCGTTGCGGACCCTAGCCTCCTGCCCCGAATGCGGCATAGTCTGTACCCGTGGATGTTCGGGGGAGTTCGGATCATATGTCGTTTCGCAGGGTTCTGGCCGCCGGCGTTGCCGCGGGTCTCATGCTGGCTGCAGCTGGAGCCTCGGCAGGCCCGCTGGCCGGGTTCACGGCGGAGAACGCCGCCCGTCAGCAGGCTCTGGAGGCGCAGTTCGACAAGGCCCTCAGCGGCGAGGAGATGAAGGGCTGGCTGGAAACCCTGTCGTCGGAGCCGAACCATGTGGGCTCCCCCCATGACAAGGCCAATGCCGATCTGATGCTGGCCAAGTTCAAGTCCTGGGGCTGGGACGCGCGGATCGAGACCTTCGAGATCCTCTACCCGACCCCCGTGGCCGAAAAGCTGGAACTGCTCGGTCCGCACCCCTTCACTGCCGCCCTGCACGAGACGCCGGTGGACGGGGATCGCACCTCGGGCAGGACCGCCACCGCCCTGCCCCCCTATGTCGCCTACCAGGGGGACGGCGATGTCACGGCCGACATCGTCTATGTGAACTACGGCATGCCGGAGGACTACAAGGCCCTAGAACGTCTCGGCGTCTCGGTGAAGGGCAAGATCGTGCTGGCCCGCTACGGTGCCGGCTGGCGGGGGCTGAAACCACAGCTGGCCGAGGAGCATGGGGCCGTGGGTTGCCTGATCTTCTCCGACCCCGCCGATGACGGCTATGCCACGGACGATGTCTGGCCCAAGGGCGGACAGCGGCCGCCGCAGGGGGTGCAGCGCGGCTCCGTGCAGAAGATGATGATCTATGCCGGCGACCCCCTGACCCCCGGCGTCGGCGCGACCAAGGACGCCAGGCGTCTGACCCGCGAGACAGCGACGACCATCCTGAAGATCCCCGCCCTGCCCATCTCCTATGCCGACGCCCAGCCCTTCCTCGAGGCCATGGGCGGACCGCTGGCCCCCCGCAGCTTCCGGGGCGCCCTGCCCATCACCTATCGGGTCGGCGGGGCCGGGGCGGCGTCCGCGCACCTTCTGGTCAAGTCGGACTGGAGCCTGAAGCCGATCTACGACGTGATCGCCGTGATGAAGGGCAAGGAGTTCCCCGACCAGTGGGTGGTGCGCGGCAACCACCACGACGGATGGGTCTTCGGGGCCACCGACCCCCTCTCGGGCAACGTGGTTCTGATGGAGGAGGCCAAGGCCATCGGCACCCTGGCCAAGTCCGGCTGGCGGCCGAAGCGCACGCTGGTCTATGCCAGCTGGGATGCAGAAGAGCCGGGTCTGATCGGGTCCACCGAATGGGCCGAGGCCCATGGTGCCGAACTCCAGAAGAAAGCCGTCGCCTATGTCAATTCCGACTCCAACGAGCGCGGCTTCCTGAACGCGGAAGGGAGCCACAGCCTGCAGACCCTGGTGAACCAGGTGGCGGCCGACGTGACCGATCCGGAAACGGGCGTGTCGGTGGCCGAGCGCCGTCGGGCGCGGGCTCAGGTCAACGGGGCGCGACCGGGTGCCGCGGACGCGGTCAAGGCCGAGGCCGAGATCGCGGCCAAGGGCGGCGAATTGCCGCTCGCGCCGCTGGGTTCGGGATCGGATTATTCGGCCTTCATCCAGCATCTGGGCGTGGCGTCCATCGACCTCGGCTATGGTGGCGAGGGAGAGATGGGCGGCGTCTATCACTCCATCTACGACAGCTATGATCACTACCTGCGCTATGGCGACCCCGACTTCCGGTATGAGGTTGCCCTCGCCCAGACCGCCGGGCGGATCATGCTGCGCCTGGCGGATGCGGATACGCCGCCGCTCCGGCTGGAGCCGGTCTCCGCCGCGATCACCCGGTACCTGAAGGAGGTGAAGCAACTCGTTGAAAAGGCGAAGGCAGATGACCTCCAGTTCGCGACACTGACAGCGACCAAGGCCTTCGCCCTGGCGGACGATCCGACCCGTCCGACGCATCCGCCGACCGCCGAGACCGCCGTCGGGCCTCTGGACTTCACCGCCATGGACACCGCCAGCCAGCGCCTCGCCCGGGCGACCACCGCCTTCGATTCGGCCTATGCGGCCTCCGTCGGCCATCTGTCCAAGACCCAGCAGGCCGCCCTAGAGCCGGTCATGTCGGGCCTGGAGCAGGCCCTCACCGCCCCCGAAGGCCTGCCCGGACGGCCGTGGTTCCATCACATGATCTATGCCCCCGGTATGTTGACCGGCTACGGGGCCAAGACCCTGCCCGGTATCCGCGAGGCGATCGAAAGCCGTCGCTGGGCCGAGGCGCAGGCCTATATCGGGGTGGTGGCCCGCACGCTGGACGGCTATTCGTCGCGGCTGGAGCAGACCACCGCTGCCCTGCCCGCGAAATAACCCTCGCGGATGGCGAGGACCGGAACACTTCCAACGACTTCTGGCGTCAAAAGGGGATCAGACGCGTGACCACCGACCAGGCTGCCGGGACTGTCCACGAACTGGGCAAGTCCCTGAAATCCCGCCATGTGGCGATGATCTCCATCGGGGGGATCATCGGTGCCGGGCTGTTCGTCGGCTCCAGCGCCGCGATCGCCACCGTCGGCCCCGGCATCATCGTCAGTTACACCCTCGCAGGCCTGGTGGTGTTGATGGTCATGCGGATGCTGGGGGAGATGGCGGTGGCCTATCCGCACATCGGGGCCTTCACGGAGTTTGCGCGCCTCGGCCTCGGCAACTGGGCCGGATTCACCAATGGCTGGCTCTACTGGTACTTCTGGGCCATCGTCGCAGCGATCGAGGCCATTGCCGGTGCCAAGATCCTGCATGACTGGGTCCCGGAACTGCCCATCTGGGTGATCGGCTGGGGCCTCCTCGCCATGATGACCGCGGTCAATCTGATGTCCACCGGCTCCTATGGCGAGTTCGAGTTCTGGTTCGCGTCCCTGAAGGTCGCGGCGATCATTGCCTTCATCCTGGTCGGGCTGGTGTTCGTCCTGGGCCACAATCCCATGGACCATGTGGCCAACCTCACCCGGGACGGCGGCTTTGCACCCTTCGGCACGGCGGCGGTCCTGAGCGGCGTGGTGACCGTGATCTTCGCCCTGTGCGGTGCCGAGATCGCCACCATCGCCGCCGCTGAAAGTCCGGAACCCGCCCGCACCATCGCCAACATGACCGGTTCGGTCGTCGTTCGGATCATGCTGTTCTACATCGGCTCGATCAGCCTGATCCTGATGATCATCCCCTGGCGGCAGATCCACTCCGGTGACAGCCCGTTTGCGGTGGCACTGGAAAGCATGAACGTCCCGGCCGCCGCCTTCGCCATGAAGATCGTGGTGCTGACCGCCGTGCTGTCCTGCCTGAACTCGGCCATCTACGTCTGCTCGCGGGTCATGTTCACATTGTCCGCCCGCGGTGATGCACCGAAGGTGCTGGTCAAGCTGAACGGGCGCAAGGTCCCGGTGCGGGCGATCCTGTTCTGCAGCCTGTTCGGCTATGTGGCGATCGCTGCCTCCGTCGTCTCGCCGGAGAAGGTCTTCGCGTTTCTGGTCAATGCCTCGGGCGCGATCATGCTGATCGTCTATCTCATCACCGCGCTGGCCCAGATCCGCCTGCGCCGCCATCTGGAGTCGACGGCACCAGACCGCCTCGGCGTCCGGGTGTGGCTGTTTCCCGCCACCAGCTATCTGGCCGTAGCCGCCATGGTCGCCGTGGTCATCGCCATGATCATAACCCCCGCCCGCGCGGTGGAGGCGTGGTCCAGCCTGGTGGTCGTGGCCGTCGTGCTGGCACTCTATGCGGTCTTCCGCATGGGCCGGGGCGGCAAGGTGGACATCTGATCCACCGCCCCGACCGATCACCTCACCGGAGAGGCTGTCGCCCTCGTTCTTCTTGGCCCTAGTTCTTCTTGGCCCTAGTTCTTCTTGGCCCTAGTTCTTCTTGGCCCTAGTTCTTCTTGGCGACGTCCTTGAGGGGGATTTCGATGTCACAGACGGTGAAATCGGGCCCCTTGCGGTCCTTGGTGATGGCGGATGTGGCCGCGAAGTTGGGGGACTTCACGTCCAGCCGTGAAAGGGACACGGCCTCGCCCGGCGGCAGGTCGGAGCCCAGGCGCACCCGGGTCATCTTGTCCTGAGGCGGGGTCACCGGCTCACCGACCTTGATCAGACGCACGAATTCAAGACCCTGCAGCACCCGCCCGAAAGCCGTATAGCGCTGGTCGATGGAGGCGGACGTCTGGCGGATGATGAAGAACTGGCTGTTGGCGGAGTCCGGCTTCTCCGCGCGGGCCATGCCCAGCACACCGGGACAGAACATGCCCCAGCCGTTCACGGACCCCGTCGCGCTCATGCTCAGCAGCGTGTCCGACTGGCTACCCACGGGCATCGCCCCGTTGAAGCCCGTGGTCTCGCCGTGCTCGACGGTCATGGGCAGAAAGTCGAAGCCCGGCGTCCGGCGGAAGGTGAATTCCGCTGCCAGGTCCGGCAGGGTGGAGCCGCCGGTCCCCGTATTGGTCGGGTCTCCGGTCTGGGCCATGAACTGGTCGATCACGCGGAAGAAGGTCTGGCCGTCGTAGAAGTGCTGGCGGGCCAGGGTCTTGATCCGCTCCACCGTCAGAGGCGCCAGGGTCGGGTAGAGCTCCGCGACGATCCGCCCACGGGTCGTATCGATGACCAGCAGGTTGTCAGGGTCCACCGCGACCCAGTCCGCGTCGCGGACCGCCGGGATCGGGGCCGGTCCGACCACCTTCTTCGGCTTGGCAACGGCCGGGACGGCGACGAGGCTTCCAGCAACGGCGGCAGCAAGGATCATACGAAAGGAGGTCATCGCACTCGTTCTGTCAGGACTTGCGCGCGGCCACGGCGGCAGCGGCGTATTTGGCTTGGACCCGCTCTGCCACACCCGGGCTCACAAATCCGCTGATCTCGCCATTCAGGCGCGCGATTTCCTTCACCAGACGGGATGCGATCGCCTGATGCCGCGGGTCCGCCATCAGGAAGACCGTCTCGATGTTCCGGTTCAGCTGCTGGTTCATCGCGGTCATCTGGAATTCGTACTCGAAATCCGCCACGGCACGAAGGCCGCGGACGATGACAGTGGCACCGACACTCTCTGCGAAGTGCATGAGGAGGTTCTCGAACGGAACGGCGACGATCTTGGCCGCGCCCGGCACCTGCAGGTGCGCGGTCTCGGTCATCACCATTTCAACCCGCTCATCCAGGCTGAATAATGGCCCCTTGTCACGGTTGATGGCGATGCCGATCACCAGTTGGTCGACCAGCTTGACCGCCCGACCGATGATGTCGAGGTGCCCATTGGTAATGGGATCGAAGGTCCCGGGATACAATCCTATCCGCATCGTCTCCGCACCTCTCCCCTTCCCTGGCCCATTCGGCCGCCGACCTATTCCGAGATCGGGGCGATCGGTTCGTCGGTCGAAGCCTCGTCCGCATCATCGCCGCTATCCGTTTCGGCCAGACGCTCGACGGACACAACCCGTTCCCCGTCTCCGGTACGGAAAATATTGACGCCCTGCGTGTTTCGGGCCGCGATCCGGACCTGTCCGGCCGGGACCCGGATCAGCTGACCCCCGTCGGTCACGAGAAGGATGTCGTCCCCCTCCTCCACCGGGAAGCTCGCCGCCAGCCGTCCGCCGCGACGGGACAGGTCATGGGCCACCAGACCCTGGCCGCCCCGACCGGTGCAGCGGTAGTCGTAGGAGGACGTCCGCTTGCCGAGACCGGTGTCGGCCACGGTCAGGATCAACTGCTCGGCGGCACCCAGGGCGATCAGGCGCTCCATGCCCACATCAGCCTCGCCGCCTTCGACGGCATCCACATCCGGTTCCATCTCCGGGCCGGGCTCGGCCTCGCCGGAATCACCGACGGCCGCCCGCAGGCCGGCGGAATAGCGCAGATAGGCGAGGCGCTCTGCCGGCGTGGCGTCGGTGTGGCGCAGGATGGCCATGGAGATGACGCTGTCGTCCTCTGCCAGACGAATGCCGCGGACCCCGGTGGACTCCCGACCGGCGAATACCCGGACGTCGTTGACCTGGAAGCGGATGCAGCGACCGACGGCGGTGGTCAGCAGAACGTCCTGATCCTCTGTGCACAGGGCGACGCCGACGATGCTGCCATCGTCCTCGCCCAGCTTCATGGCGATCTTGCCGGCGCGGTTGACCTGGGCAAAGTCGGACAGCTTGTTGCGGCGGACGTCCCCATGGGTCGTGGCGAACATCACGTCGAGGGCGTCCCACTGGGCCTCGTCCTCCGGCAGGGGCAGGACGGTGGTGATGACCTCCCCGTCCTCGAGGGGCAGCAGATTGACGAAGGCCTTGCCCCGGGCATTGGCCTGGGCCAGCGGCAGACGCCACACCTTCAGCTTGTAGACCTTGCCGTTGGACGAGAAGAACAGCACCGGCGCGTGCGTGGAGGCGGCGAACACGCGGACCACCGCATCCTCGTCCTTCATGGCCATGCCGGACTTGCCCTTGCCGCCCCGATGCTGGGTGCGATAGGCCGACAGCGCCGTGCGCTTGACGTAGCCGCCGTGGGTGACGGTGACGACCATCTCCTCCCGGGGGATCAGGTCCTCGTCCTCGACATCGGCGTCGCCGTCGACGATCTGGGTGCGGCGCGGCCGGGCAAAGGCTGCACGGACCTCAAGCAGCTCCTCGCGGATGATGGCCAGCACGCGCTCGCGGCTGCCCAGGATGTCCAGATAGCCGCGGATAGCCTCGGCCAGTTCCCCGGCCTCCTCGAAGATCTCGTCACGGCCAAGGCCGGTCAGGCGGGACAGGGTCAGAGCCAGGATCGCGCGGGCCTGCTCGTCGGACAGCCGGACCGAGCTTTCCTCGATCAGCACGGTCCGCGGGTCCTGGATCAGGGCGATCAGGGGCAACATGTCGCCGGCGGGCCAGTTGCGCGCCTGCAGACGCTCTCGCGCCTCGCTCGGATCCTTCGACGAGCGGATGATATGGATCACCTCGTCGATATTGACGACGGCAATGGCCAGACCCACCAGCACGTGGCCCCGGTTGCGGGCCTTGTTCAGCTCGAACTTCGTGCGGCGGACCACCACCTCCTCGCGGAAGCTGAGGAAGGCCTGGACCAGCGGACGCAGGCCCAGCTGCTCCGGCCGCCCCTCGTTCAGGGCCAGCATGTTCACGCCGAAGGACGACTGCAGCGGCGTATAGCGATAGAGCTGGTTCAGGATGACGTCGGCGCCGGCATCCCGCTTGAGGTCGATCACGACCCGCATGCCGTCCCGGTCACTCTCGTCGCGCAGGTCGGCAATGCCCTCGATCCGCTTTTCACGGACCAGATCGGCGATGCGCTCCACCAGGCTGGCCTTGTTCACCTGATAGGGGATCTCGGTGATGATGATGGACTCCCGGTCCTTGACCCGGGTCTCGATCGCCGTCTTGCCGCGGACCACCACGGATCCGCGGCCGGTCATCAGGGCGTTGCGGGCCCCGGTGCGGCCGATGATCTCGCCCCCTGTCGGGAAGTCCGGCCCAGGGACGATGTCCAGCAGGGCCTCCAGCGAGATGTCCGGATCGTCGAGCAGGGCCACACAGGCGTCGACGATCTCGCCCAGATTGTGCGGCGGGATGTTGGTAGCCATGCCCACGGCAATGCCGCCGGCCCCGTTGACGAGGAGATTGGGGATGCGCGACGGCAGTACCGCCGGTTCCCGTTCAGAGCCGTCATAGTTGGGCTTGAAGGCGACGGTGTCCTTGTCCAGGTCGGCCAGCAGCGCCTCGGCCGCCCGGGTCATCCGGCTTTCGGTGTAGCGCATGGCCGCCGGGGGATCCCCGTCGACGGAGCCGAAATTGCCCTGCCCGTCGATCAGCGGCAGGCCCATGGAGAAGTCCTGGGCCATCCGCACCAGGGCGTCATAGACCGCCACGTCCCCGTGCGGGTGATACTTACCGATCACGTCCCCGACCACGCGGGCCGACTTGCGGTACTGACCCCCGGCAGAGAAGCCGTTCTCGTGCATGGAGAACAGGATTCGCCGGTGCACCGGCTTCAGACCATCCCGCGCATCCGGCAGGGCGCGCGCGACGATCACGCTCATGGCGTAGTCGAGATAACTGCGCTTCAGCTCGTCCTCGATGGTGATGAGGGCCACGCCCCCACCGGTCTCATCAGGTCCGCCCGCTACCGGGCCAGGGGGTGTTTCGGCGTGATCGCTCAAGGCAGCTTTACAGGGTCTGGAGGATGAGCCGCGGGCTCAAGGACAAGGGGCGACGGTACGACTGGAATCGCACCGCACCACATCCCCAAGTGTTAGCACCTGCCCGGCCCCGACGCAAAACAACTGCGGCCCGGGGCACATCCCGGCCACCGCTCCTGTGCCCGTTGGCCTAGAACGGGATTTCGTCGTCCAGATCCGCTGCGAAGCTTTCCCGCGCGCCGCCGGACGGGGCCTGGCGACCGCCCCCCCCGAAGTCCCGACCGCCGGACGACGCCGGGGCCGATGCCCCGCGTTCATAACCGGCGTCCTCGCTGTCGGAGCCCCCCCCGCGTCCGCCCAGCATGGTCAGTTCGCCCCGGAACTTCTGCAGCACGATCTCCGTGGAGAACTTCTCCACTCCCTGGCCGTCGGTGTACTTGCGGGTCTGGAGCGCGCCTTCGATGTAGACGGTGGAGCCCTTGCGCAGATAGCTTTCCGCCACCTTCACCAGGTTGTCGTTGAAGATCACGACCTGGTGCCACTCGGTCTTTTCCTTGCGCTCCCCGCTCATCTTGTCCCGCCAGGTCTCGCTGGTGGCGATCCGCAGATTGGCGACCCGGTCGCCGGAATTCAGGGTGCGGATCTCCGGGTCCTTGCCCAGATTGCCGATCAGGATGACCTTGTTGACGCTTCCGGCCATGGATGTGCCCTCATATGCTGGCGAGGCGGGCTCGCCGGGGTGTTGGAGTCGAGGCGCGAGCCTAGACCGCCGCCCCGCCCGATCCACGCGAAAAGATTAATGTTCCGTCTTTGTTCCAGACTTGCCCACAGGAGTCAATCGTCCGCGTTCGCCCTAAGGACCAGATCTGGATCGGATCACATGCGGATCAGGGAACCGGAACGGCGCTCGGCACGGCCAGGGTCCCGTCGGGAAGTCGCTTCAGCGCCGGATAGCGATTGCCTTCGCGGGTCTGGGAGACATAAACCCCCTCCCGCTGCAGCCACAGGTACTGTCCCTGATAGGCCCCCTGCACCTCGGTCCGGGAGCCGCCCGCCCGCAGGAACTGCAGACGCATGACCTCGAGCTTCATGGCACAGGTCTCGAGGTTCGGGACCTTGTCCGCCAGGCGGTTGTAGTGGGCCTTGCCGTCCTTGGTCAGCACCATGTGCCAGCAGACGCCGGCGTCATCCGGCGGCGGAGCCTCACACCCGGCCAGCCCGGTTGCGGTCGCCACCAGCACAATCGACAGGACGCAGGCCTTCAGGCCGGGATGTCGGGAAAGAACCATGTCCGGTCCGCCTACATGCTGGCGACGCTGCAATCGGCGTCCTGTTCCACCAGAAGGCGGAACTTCTTGTTGTCTTCGGAGATTTCCACGCGGCCCGGGATCAGGCGCAGGGACTCCCCGCCCCACCGGCCGTAATAGGCCTCCCCCGGCTTGGCGCACTGCCCCTGGAACAGGACCCGCACACAGGCCCCGAGGCCGACATTGGAGCCATAGCCCTTCCAGCCGTCCCCGCCATAGCGCAGGCATTCCGACGTCTGGTTCGAAGCGGCCGGCAATCCTGCTGCCAGCGTCGGCCCGGCAGCCGTGACATTGCCAGGAGCCGCGGGGGGGGCGTCCAAACCGACATCCAGGGCCTGACTGGCGGTCCCGTTCTTCTGGGCGCACTCGGAAAGCGTGGTCATGCCCACCAGCTGGCCGTTGACGAAGCATCGGATCTGCTGGGTCTTGGGTGCGGTCTTCGGGTCCGGCTTGTCCATCTGCAGCTGGAGACGGTCCGCCTCCGCCGTCTGCGCCGACACCACCGGGGCGTGGTGCCCGCGGAAGAAGAGGGCGAGCAGCACCACGACGAGCAGGAGCCCTGCGGCCCCGACCCCGATCAGCACGCGACGATCCGAGAAAGCGTTCATGGAAAAGCGGTAGCCTCCCTCAGGGCGGTGCGCAAGCGGGCGCGCTCAGCTGGTCGCCCGGATCAAGCCCGACGCCGCCAGGTCTCGCAGCACCCGCCCCCGGGCGGCCTGCCACTCCTCCGCCAGGATGGCCAGCAGGACCACGTCCCGATAGATGCCGTTCTTCAGGCTGTGGCGGCGCAGATACCCTTCCCGCCGGAAGCCCGCCGCCGCCTGGGCCTTGAGCGCGGCCTCGTTGTCCGCATGGATCTCCGACCAGACCTTCTGCAGGCCCAGTTCGGAAAAGGCCCGCTCCAGCCCCAGCGCCTGGGCCGCCCGACCGGCCCCGCGTCCACGGGCCGAGGCCTCGCCGATGTACCAGTTCCAACGGGCCCGCCGCTTTTCGCTGGAGACGCCAAGCAGGTTCAGGAACCCGGCCGGAGCCCCGTCCTGCAGGATGATCCAGCCGACCCGGTCGCCGTCGGCCATGAAGGCGTCGAACCACGCCTTGTGCGCCTCGAAGCGCACCGGCGGCTGGTCGAACAGCCAGAGATCCACCTCCGGCTCCTGTCGCCAGCGGAACAGCAGCTCCACATCATCGGCCGCGAGGTCTCGAAGTTCGATCATCCGGGTATTCCACACATCCAACGCCGCAGGACTCTAGTGCCAGATTGCGACGGCGGCGACACATCCCGGGCGAATAACCGGCCAAGTGTGCAAAAATGCGCCTGCCGGAACCACGGTTCATTAACCTTGACCCGCCAGCCTCCAAGGGTCGGGCGAGTCGCGCCCGGTCTGACGGTTCCGATAATGACCCAAAGCCCCGCGCCCTCCTCCGCAAGTCTTGATCTGGACCAGGTCCTGATCGGTCGCGAGTTCCGCGCGCCCCGGGCAGATCTCAATGACAAGGTGATCCTGATCACCGGCGGCACCGGATCGTTCGGGCGGGCCTTTACCCGCCAGGTCTGCGCCGAATTCAAGCCCCGCAAGCTGATCATCTTCAGCCGCGACGAGCTGAAGCAGTATGAAATGGCTCAGGACTTCCCCGCGGACAAATACCCTTTCATGCGCTGGTTCATAGGCGACGTCCGCGATGCCGATCGGCTGCGAACCGCCATGCGGGGCGTCGACTACGTCATCCACGCCGCGGCCCTGAAGCACGTGCCGATCGCCGAGTACAACCCGTTCGAGTGCATCAAGACCAACGTCTTCGGCGCAGAGAACGTGGTCAACGCCGCCATCGACGCCCGGGTCAAGGGCGTGGTGGCCCTGTCCACGGACAAGGCGGCCAATCCAATCAATCTCTATGGGGCCTCGAAGCTCGCCTCCGACAAGATCTTCATCGCGGCGGAAGCCATGGCGGGGGACTCCGGCGTGAAGTTCTGCGTGGTGCGCTACGGCAACGTGGTGGGCTCCCGCGGTTCGGTGGCCCCGTTCTTCCAGCGGCTGGTCGCCGAGGGCGCGGACAGCCTGCCGATCACCGACCCGCGCATGACCCGCTTCTGGATCACCCTGACCCAGGGCGTGAACTTCGTCCTGTCCAGCCTCGCCCTGATGAAGGGGGCGGAGATCTTCGTACCCAAGATCCCGTCCATGCACACGGTCGAGCTGGCCCGGGCCATCGCCCCTCACCTGCCCCACCATGTGGTCGGCATCCGGCCGGGGGAAAAGCTCCACGAGATCATGGTGCCGGAAGACGACGCCCGCTCGACCGTGGAACTGGACGACCGCTTCGTGATCCTGCCCAGCCACAGCCCGGGCCGCATGCAGGCCTATCTCGACTCGGGCGGGATCCGCCTGCCCGAGGGCTTTTCCTATTGCTCGAACATCAATGAGGAACATCTTGGACCCGAGGAGTTGCGAAAGATCCTCGCCGGTCCGCAGGGCACCTGAGTTCCTGAGACGTCGCCGTCAGACCTGCTGGTTCAGCAGGGCCCCGCTCTTGTAGGCCGGGTTGTCCGCGGCCTGCTGGGGTGTCTGATTGGGAATTTCCGACAGGACCGTCCCCGTGGCCCGGTCCAGCAGCTTGAAGACCAGGACGGCCTTGTTGGCACCCGGCTCGACCACGACCTTGGTGGGTTCGGCCGGCGATGCCGCGGGTGCAGGCGCGGCCTTGGCGGTGTCGGGCACAGGGGTGCCGGCAGACGTGGCCGTATTCGGCGCAGCCGACGGGGCTGGCACCGGGGCAGCTGCCGCGGCGCTGTAGTCAATCGGTGCCGGGGGCGGCCCGGAAACAGACTGTACCATACCCATATCGACGGCGGTTCTGCCGTCGCTCCTGCGGTCGGCCCCCGTTCGTTCCTGAACGGATTTCGGCCCTTCCATCCACAGGCTACGCAAACAGTCTTATGAAACTGTTAAGGTCTGAGGGCCGGAACGCGACAGTTGATTCGAACCGCCGCGCTCCGGTTCAGGACTTAGCGGAACAGTCCGAGCAGGTTGGACCGGGACTGGCTGATGGAGGTCAGGGCGCTGACGGACAGCTGCTGCTGAACCTGCAGCGCCGTATTGTTGTCGAGCACGGTGTTGATGGCATCCGCCGCGCTGCCAAGGTTTCGGCCGAAGGCGTTGGCATTGTTCAGTCCGGCCTGAGCCGTCGTCAGGAAGGTCGCGGCAGAGGTAACGAGGCCTGCCGTGGTGGTCATCACGGTGAGCTTTCGCAAGGCAATGCCGCTCGTCGCGGAGACGTCGGCCGCCGTGTAGGCCACACCGGCGGTATTCGTGGTCCTACCCGCGGCGTCGGCATAGGCGTTCTTCACGACCGTGGTGGCGATGGCGCTTGTAGTGGTGGAGACCACCCCTTCCGTGGCGTTCGCCGCTGCCGCTTCCGTGGCCATGGTCGCATTCGTGAGCGCCCCTCCACCGAACCTTGCCATGGCCCCAATGGCCGCAACATCGCTCTGGGAGAAGCCGATCCCGCCCGCGCCGGTCGGCTGGACCGACAGGGTCGCACCCTGGATGGTCAGAGACCCACCAGAGCCCAGGTTGATGGTCATGGACCCATTGTTGGCTCCGCCGGCCACCAGAGAGCCCCGGCCCAGCGCGAAGGAGGCATTGGCATCGTCATTGATCGCGCTGTTGAGGGCGGTCACCTGATTGGCGATGGTCTGGGCGAGGTCGGTCCGGGTGGCGGTGGTCGCCGATGCATCGGTGAGCGAGTTCAGGGATGTGCTGATCTTGGCCAGGGCCGATTGAATGGTCTTCACCGACCCCATGGCCGCGTTGACCGCGGACAGGCTGTTGTTGAGCATGACCGCACTCTGCTTCAGCGTCTGCTGTTGGTTGGTCATGGTGGTTGCGGTGTAGAACACGGCCGGATTGTCGGCATAGCTGTTGACAGCCTTGCCGGAGCTGATCTTGGCCTGGGCATCCGACATCTGGGACGTGATGCTGTTGAGGGACATGAGCGCCAGATTGGCAGTGCCGGCGGCAGACATGATGGACGACATGGTGGGATCCTTTCAGAGTGGCCGCTGTCACATGGACATGCGGGAGCATTTTGCTCGTAAGGCTCGCATTCAATTTCGGCGCCAACACCCTTGCGTGTATTTTCTCACCCAACCCCTTGTATTGTCGTCGTATTTTTCGACGGAAAAAACAGGAACCCCGCGGCAGGGTTTGCCGCGGGGTCAATATTGCCACTCAGGGGCGCATAATCTGCCCATGAGCACCGAATAAATGTAACTTAAGGTTGCTTTACTGGCCCTTGAAGGCTGCGGGGCGCTTCTGCAGGAAGGCCTGCACGCCCTCGGCGAAGTCGGCGCTCTTGCCGGCCACACGCTGGGTCAGGCGTTCCTCGTGCAGTTGCTCCAGCCAGGTCTGGTCGAGGCTGGTCCAGATCAGTTGGCGGATCATGCCGAGCGCCATCGGTCCCTGGGCCAGTTCCCTGGCAATGGCCATGGCCGTAGACATCAGGTCCGCATCGGGCACACAGCGGTTGACCAGGCCCCAGTCGAGGGCGGTCTTGCCCGGAATCCTGTCCCCCAGCAGGGCCATTTCCATGGCCCGCGCCTTGCCGATCAGCCGGGGCAGGATGTAGGTCGAGCCGCCGTCCGGCACGAGGCCGATCCGCCGGAAGGCCTGCAGGAAATAGGCGCTGTCCGCGGCCACGACGATGTCGCCCAGCAGGGCGATGGAGCAGCCGACCCCTGCCGCCGCGCCGTTCACGGCGGTGACGATGGGCAGTTCGCTGTCCCGCATCAGGGTGACGAGGGGATTGTAGTGGATTTCAAGGCCCCGCCCGGCATCCGGCTTGCCGTCGGCATCGAGGGCCGCGCCGACGCCGCTGGACAGATTGGCACCGGAGCAGAAGCCGCGCCCCTCCCCCGTCAGCACGATGGCGCGGGCCTTCAGCCCGCCGGTGGCCAGACGGCGGAAGGCGTCTGTCAGTTCGGCCACCATGTCCACGCCCGCGGCGTTCATGGTGGACGGATCGGACAGGGTGATCACGGCCACGCCGTCAACCACGTCCAGCTTGATCTTGGTGTAGTCCATGTCTCGCTCCCTCGGGCTTTTCCGGCAGAATAGGCCGGACCGCGCAGGGAGCAACCGTGACCTAGGGTCAGGCGGCCAGGGATGTCTCGGCGTTGGTCGTGCGATTGCGCCCGGCGTTCTTGGACTGGTACAGCGCCTTGTCTGCCCGCTCGATCAGGGTCTGGGGCGTATCCCCCGCCCGCAGGGTCGCCACGCCGGCGGAAACCGTCACGACGCCGAGGTCCTCTGCCGTGGAACGCCGCTTCAGCGAGCGGCACGAGATGTCATCCCGCAGGGCATCGAGGGCGGCCGCCACGGTCCGCGCATCCTCGCCGGGGAAGAGCACTGCAAACTCCTCGCCGCCGTAACGGGCGGCAAAGCGGGGGTGCACGCTGGCCTTGCCCAGGAGCGAGGCCACGTAACGGATCACCTGGTCGCCGGTCTGGTGGCCCCAGGTATCGTTGAAGCGCTTGAAGTGGTCGATGTCGAGGATGCCCACGGTCAGTACCTTGCCCGTGGCCTGCGCCGACTCGAATGCCCGGGCCAGTTCGTCGTCAAAGGCCTTGCGGTTGGCGAGGTTGGTCAGGGCATCGGTCATGGCGTCCCGGCGCACCTGCTCCAGGTGCGTGCGCAGACGCTTGATCTCTTCCGCGGAGCTGGCCAGCCGGGTTTCCAGCGTGGCGTTCTCCTTGGCGATCCGACGGGTCGAAATGGACAGGCTCTCGATCACCCGGCGCATTTGCTGCGGCTCGGTGGGCTGGGCGAGTTCCCGGGAAGCCCCCTCGAGGGCACGGCCGTATTCGTTGGTGCTGATCTGGGCCACGGTAATGGCCGACGAGATGGCTGCCAGTTGTCGGGTCAGCTGGTCACCGGCATCCCGGATCTCCTCCGTCAGGCGCAGGCGAGGCAGGTGCTCCACCGCAAGATCCTCGGCAATGGCGTCCGTCAGGGGCTGACCGGAATTGACCAGACGATAGATCTCCCGGCCGATCGGGCCTTCGGGGTCACTGATGGCATAGAGCCAGAGCTCGAAGTTCAGCGGCGTGGGCCACACCTGGCTCTCTTCCATCTGGGCGATGGCCAGACGCGCAATGCGAAAGGCATCGCGGCTCCGGACGAGAGAATCGATGTGGTCAGTCATGGTGCGTTGCTCGCGGACACTCATGGGCGGTTGGAGCCCTGATCCTCGTCAACCTAAACTCAAACGCCAAACGTCTGGTTAAGGACGTCGGCGTGAACCGTGCCAAAAACAGGGATGGTGCCCAATCTGTGCTGTTCGTCAGCCGGCCCGGCCGCTCACGCCGGCGGTGCGTCAGCCCTGGCCAGGCCAAAGCGTGAGGTGATCGATGCCGCCAGGGACTGCATGGCCCCGTCCCATTGTCCCAGGCGCTGGGCCGGGATCACCGTCACGTCAGGATAGAAGGGCCAGCGGTCCGTACCCAGCTGCGGCCAGGCACCGGGCATGGAGACCAGTGTCACTGGCACGCCACACGCCGCGGCGATGTTGGTGGTGGCATTGGCCGGGCCGACCACCAGATCCAGCGCCCGGGTCAGGGCGGCCAGATCGTCCAGATCATCCTTCAGGTCGATTCCGGGGGGCGTCCAGAGACGAGTCCCCCGTTGCGCCGCTTCGGCCTGCTCGGCGGCGCTGTCGCCATACTGCAGGTTGACGAAGACCACACCGGGCAGGGCGAGAACCGGGGCCCACTGCTCGAACGGCGAGAAATGACGCGACCTGGCCGGATCGATCTTCAGGCTCTTCCACAGGACCCCGACCTTCGGGGCCGGACCGAGTTCGGTGAGGACCGTCGTCCAGTGGGCCACCCGCGCCGGATCGGGTACGAGAAACGCCATGGCCGGGGAAAAATCGGCGAGGCTGCGGCGAAACTGGCGCAACGGTGCCCCCATGGACATCCAGCCGTCGATCTCCCCGTGGTGTGCCACCAGGAACTCAGCCCCGCGCAGGATCGAATGACCGGACTGTCCCGTGAAGTGCGGCCCCACCACGGCCGCCGGGAAACTCCGCTGGAACAGGGGCACCAGCCGCGGCTCCACGGCGATGAACAGCCGCCCCTCCGGCCCGATGGCGGCCAGCAGGTCGGGGATCAGCGACGCGAACAGCACTTCGTCCCCGAGCCCCTGCTCGCCGAACAGGACCAGCCGGCGACCGGCCAGGGGATCGCCGGGCTTCCACTCCGGCACGTCGACGACGAAGACGGGGGCATTGGCAAAGTGCGGGTCGCGCCGGGCCTCGTAGGCATCCCACCCCTCGGCCAGTTGCCCATCGGCCAGCAGCGCCGTGGACAGGGCCAGCTGCATCATGGCCCGGTCCGTCGGATCGGCGGCCAGCTCGCGGGCGCGGCGCAGATCCCGGATCGCCTGCTCCGTTTCGCCCACCATCAGCAACAGATTGGCGCGGTTGTAGACTGCCTTGCCGAAAGTGGGGTCCAGCCGGACGGCCTCGTCAAAGAAGATCCGCGCCCGTTCGGCATCAAACCGCGCCACCATCAACGTGCCGAGCGTGTTCCACAGCGGGACGGCTTCGGGATGGGCCTTCAGCAGGTCGGACAGATAAGCAATGGCGTCGTCATATCGCATCTGGTCCCGCAGGGCATTGGCGAGGTTGTTGGCCGCGTCGAGGTCGTCGGGAAACTTGCTCAGATGGGCGCGGTAGAGGACCTCCGCATCAGCAAAAAGGCCCGAATGGAAGGCTACCCGCCCGAGATCCGCCTGGATTTCCTCCGCCATCGGGCCACCGATCCGGACGACCTGTTCGTAGCACTGCAGGGCCGTCATGAAGTCGCCCGCCCGCTCCCGGGCCACGCCGACGATCTTCCAGGCGAGGACATTGTCCTGGTCCGCCCGGACGACCTCCATGGCCGTCTGTTCGGCGGTGGAGAGGTCACCCGCTTCCAGGGCCTTTGCCGCGCCCTGCAACCGCAGCGTCTGGGCGTCCTTGTCCAGGACCGACGCCACCGTCGTCAGTCTCGACAGAGCCGAGGAGGACATCAGATCCCGGCCGGCAGACGGGCCTGCAAACGGTACCGCGCCCGTTCCGGACACAGGTGCCCCGGGGCGGGTCGTCGGGCCCTCGGCACGGTGATTTCTCGAAAACGGCTGGGTCACGGAACGTCCTCTCTGCGCGGGCACAGCCTTGGCCAAGGGGCTTACCGAGCCCTTAACGCCGTCTCACGCGGCCAATATGCCGCAGACACTGTTAACCAAGTTTCTTTAGGGATGCTTTAGTACGGTCAAACTATCATTCACCTCGCGCTGAGGGTGAGAGAACCCCGTTGTCCTCGATCCGATCTGCGCGCCCTGCCATTGGTTGATGTCCATGCCGCTGAAGCTTTCGCTCAAGCCCGGAGAGAAGTTCGTCCTCAACGGAGCCGTTGTTCAGAATGGCGATCGGCGGACAACCCTGGTGCTCCAGAACAAGGCGTCTGTGCTTCGGGAGAAGGACATCATGCAGGCGGATGAGGTCACCTCTCCCGCGCGCCGGATCTATTTTCCGGTGATGATGATGTACCTCGATGAAGCCGGCATGGATGCCTATCACGACGAATTTGCGCGGCGCATGACGGAATTCATGGGCGTCATCCGGAACCCGACCATCCAAGCGGTCTGTGTCCAGGTGTCACGCCATGTGCTCGCCCGGGAGCAATACAAGGCTCTGATGCTTTGCCGGAAATTGATCGACTACGAAGACGAAAGGCTGGGGAATGTCGCTTCAGGCGTACAAACAGGCGGCACAGCGGGCTGAATCGCCCCGGGAGGCGGAGTACCGTCTCTTCGGCGAAGTCACGCGGGCCCTGATGCGTGCCGCGGAACTGGACCGTGCCCAGATCGCGGAGCGGATGGACGCCCTGCACTGGAACCGCCAGCTGTGGAACGCCCTGGCGACGGAATGCTCCGACGCCGACAACACTCTGCCTGTCGCCCTGCGGGCGCAGATCATCAGCCTCAGCCTTTTCGTCAACCGGCACACCAGCGCGATCATGCAGGGGTCGGAAACCTTCGACGAGCTGATCGAGGTGAACCGGATCGTGATGCAGGGGCTGGCCCCGCCCGCGCCGTCCGCCTGATATCCGGCTCCCGAGCCGATCGCCCTTCGCCCGGGCCTTAATCCTTGACCCAGGCAGGGCGACGAAGGGACTTGGCCACGACGCGACCGTCCGTCGTGTGCACCTCCGTGGTGATCCCCAGATCCTTCCGCATCTCGTTGTAGCCCGCCATGTGCACGATGCCGACCGGGGTGTTGGGGATGTACCGCTCCACCAGCGCCGTTTCATCCGGGGTGCAGGTCCAGTACGGGCCCATGTAGTTGCAGATCTCCGGCATCAGTTCCGCGCTCAGACCGTCGGCGTGGACGATCAGGCCCAGGGCCAGCTGGTCGGAGGTAAACACCCGCCCCTTGACGATCACTTCGGCCTGCCGCTCCCGCCACGCGTTCCAGTGCGGGGCGTCCCGGCGAATGGCGAACACGCCGGCATTGAAGGTCGGCTTGTCCCCCACCTTCCGGGCCAGCGCCTCGGACAGTCCCGCCCGGCGGGCGTTCTTGTAGAGCTGGGACTTCACCCTTGCGTAGCCGAATGCCGCCCATTGCACAGTCATCGTCACCTGGCTGTAGCGGGAAGTCTGGGAGACCACGGCCAGGCCGCTGCGCTCGGCCCCCTGGCACAGCATGTCCACGGCGGCGATATCGTGCACCCAGGCGTCCCCGTCGATCCAGATGATCAGGTCGCTGTCCGGCAGATGCTGGTCGAGGAAGGTACGGGACGTCAGAACCTTCAGATGCTCCCGCCCCCGGATCCGGGAGGGGTGGATGTCGAAGCCCCAGCCGACCTGCAGGATCCGGGCACCGTACCTCTGCGTCAGGTGCTCCATCTGCGCCGGCTCCAGGCCGCCGTCGATGACGACCAGTCCCATGGCCGCCGCGTCGCGAAAATGCCGGACCGAGGCACAGAGCTCCTCGATCAGCGGGAAGTAGTTGGCGTCACCGCCGGTCACAATGGTGCGTTTGGTCATCCAGCGGTTCCTGCGGGCGATCAGCGTCGTCACGCGATAGGCGCTTGCACACCCCAGCGTCAACCGCTCTAGCTTGTCGGGCGTCAAGGGAATGGCGCGCGACCGCGGCATGCGGCGGGATGCAGAGCTCGCCGAGGGCGGCCGATCCGACAGGGCGCGCCGGCAAGAGGGAACGGACCATGCAGACTTCTTCAACGGCTCATGACCGCACACCGGTCATCATCGGCGTGGGCGAAGCGTCCGAACGGATCGACGCGCAGGATTACGCCGCCTTGTCCCCGGCAGATCTGGCGGCGGCGGCGGCCCGGGCGGCGTTGGCAGACACAGGCGCGACCGGCCCGGTGCTGGCGGCCATCGACGTGATCGCCGCCATCCGCCAGTTCGAGGTCTCCGGCCCGGGATTCAATGCGCCTTTCGGCTGTTCCAACAACTTCCCGAGATCCGTGGCGAACCGGATCGGAGCCCATCCGGACCGCGCCGTCTGGGAAAAGGTCGGCGGCCAGGGTCCGCAGCACCTGGTCAATGAATTTGCCCACGCCATTGCCGAGGGCAAGGCGGACACGGTGCTGCTCGTCGGGTCCGAGGCCATCTCCACGGTCCGGCACCTCACGGGCCTCGGACAGACGCGTGACTGGGCCGAATCCGTGGATGGGGAGGTGGAGGACCGCGGCTATGGGCTGGAAGGTCTCCTGACCTCCGAACTCGCCCGGCACGGCGCGCGGACACCAATTCATCTCTACGCCCTGTTCGAGAACGCCCGGCGCGCCCGTCTGGCCCTGGACCGAAGCCGCTACATCCAAACCATGGGAGCCCTGTTCGCCCCCTTCACCGCGGTCGCGGCCTCCAACCCGCACGCGATGGCACCGGAACAGCTGACGGCGGCGGAGATCGCCGACATCACACCGCGCAACCGAATGGTGGCCGACCCCTTTCCCCGCCGCGTCATCGCCCGCGATCAGGCCAACCAGGGAGCCGCCGTGCTGCTCACCAGCGTCGGCCGCGCACGGGCGCTGGGGATCCCGGAGGAAAAGTTCGTCTATCTGTACGGCGGCGCGGACGTGGCGGAACGGACCCCGATCCAGCGGCAGGACCTGTCCCGCAGTCCGGCAACCGTCCTCGCCTGCGAGGCAGCCCTCGCCACAGCAGGCATCCCACTGAAGGACATTTCCGTCTTTGATCTCTACAGCTGCTTCCCCATCGCCGTTTTCAACGTCCTCGACGGGCTGGGGATGCGGTCTGACGACCCCCGTCCCCTCACGGTGACCGGCGGACTGCCGTTCTTCGGCGGCGCCGGGAACAACTATTCCATGCACGCGATTGCCAGCATGGTCCGCGCCCTGCGCCGCGCGCCGGACCAGACCGGACTGCTGGGCGCCAACGGCGGGTTCCTGTCGAAATACTCCGTCGGCATCTACGGGGCCACGCCTCGCCCATGGCGGGCCTTCTCGTCTGCAGACCTGCAGCGGGAGATCGACAGCTGGCCTGCGCCGGCACTGACCGAGGCCGGCCAGGGTCTGGTGGAGACCTACACCATAGACCATGGGGGCGCGGCCCCCAGCGCGACCCTGGTGGTGCGGACCGCTGAAGGTCAACGATTCGTCGCCATGGGCGATCCGGCCGATCCTGCCCTCGTGCAGCGGATGATGGTGGAAGAGCCTCTCGGAGCCGAGGTGACCGCCACGCTCAACGCGCAGGGGCGAGCGATCCTGACGGACTTCAGGCCGGCGGGCTGACGACCCGCGGCTTCGACCTCGGGCACGATGGCATCATCTCGTCGTGCCCGGCAGGCGTTTCCCCAGGGTCGAGGGCGGACGCACACGAAACACAACAAAAAACGCCGCCAACCCGAAGGCTGGCGGCGTTATCTTGGCGTGTTTGGGTGCGGGGACAGGATTTGAACCTGTGACCTTCAGGTTATGAGCCTGACGAGCTACCGGGCTGCTCCACCCCGCGGCAAGCTCTTGGTGTGATGAAGGGTTTACGACTTAGTGTGTTCATTATCCGTCTTGCAGACCCGGCGGCGACCTACTCTCCCGCGCCTTAGGACGAAGTACCATCGGCCCTGGGGAGCTTAACGACCGAGTTCGGAATGGGATCGGGTGGGGACTCCCCGGCATAGCCACCAGGTCAGCAAGACGGATAATGAATGACATTGTCTCTTATAACGTAGCTCATTCGAGCGACGACTTCGTCGCCACGCATGGGCTTTATTGAGGAACGATCAAGCCGATCGAGTTATTAGTACCGGTTAGCTACATGGGTCGCCCCACTTCCACACCCGGCCTATCAACGTGGTGGTCTACCACGACTCTCAGCGAAGCCTTGTTTTGAGGTTAGTTTCCCGCTTAGATGCTTTCAGCGGTTATCTATTCCACACTTAGCTACCCTGCTGCGCAGCTGGCGCCACGACAGGTCCACCAGAGGTGTGTCCATCCCGGTCCTCTCGTACTAGGGACAGCTCCTCTCACTTCTCCAACACCTACGGCAGATAGGGACCGAACTGTCTCACGACGTTCTGAACCCAGCTCGCGTACCGCTTTAATTGGCGAACAGCCAAACCCTTGGGACC
>CAIQUG010000057.1 GCA_903874895.1 uncultured Caulobacterales bacterium
CCAGCTGGTCGCCGGGAATGACCCGCACGCCGGTCTCGCGCCAGGTGTCAGGGGTGTCTTCAAGGGGATGATCGTGAGCCATGTCGCCACACTGCCAGCGCGGCGCTGAGCTGGAAAGGGGCCTCGCCCTCCCGTGAAGACAGCATCATCCGGCTCAGACGACCGGCGCATCCCCGCCCCGCCAGGGGAGGTCGTTCACGGGTGCAGTGCGGGCAGCGCCTTGTCCTTCCAGGCAGCCCGCATGCGTCTGAGATTCTCGGCGTGCGCGTCGCGATAGGCCCACGAGACCGAGACCCAGCCCTTCCGGACGGACTCGCCGACATAGTCCTCGAGCGTCCCCTGCAGATAATCGGCGTCGTGGGCATGGGCGACCAGCCTTGCGAGATAGCTGGCGGTCGCATCGATCAATGTGATCTCGTAGCCGCCGTTCGAGATGATCTCCGGATTGCCGTGGTTGGGCAGGATTCGGTTGATGTTCCAGGTCCGCATCCGCTTCAGGTTGTCGTAGTGGGTGATGACGTGGTCGGGCTCGGATATGAAGGTGGCGGAGTCCTCCAGCGTGTCGCCGGCCAGCAGGATTCGGTCCTTCGGCAGATACACCACCAGACTGTCCTCCGAGTGGATCTCGATCGGCCGGAGGCTGACTGTGATGTCGCCGACCTTGACCGTGGTCTCGGTGTCGATGCCGATGTTCGGGATGACGAGGGGTTTGATGGTCGGCAATCCCCACTCGGCACCGGATTCGATACCCGACGTCTTCGCCTCGAGAATGTCGATGGTCCTGTTCGTCGCGATCCGGTCACTGTCGGCATAGACCGCGTTCCCGCCGACATGGTCGAGATGCCAGTGGCTGTTGACCAGCACGAAGTGCCGGATGCCGGTCTTGGTCAGGTAGTCCCGCACGAACCGGGCCTCGTCGGCATAGGGGAAGCTGTCGTAGACGAGGGCCTGATCACCCTGGTGGATCACATAGGTCGCGACCCCGACGTCCAGTGCCCCGGTGTCGGCCCAGGTCCCGCCCGTCCGGGGCTGCGCCGGTGCCGGCGGGCGGCCATCGTAGAAGGCCAGCAGATGGTCGTTGATCGCCATGACCCGCAGGCCGCCAACGGCGGCGTCGGCTCCACCTGCGAAGGCGATCATCGCCAACGCGAGGAGGGGGCGCAGAATTCCCATCACATCCACTCGCTTTCCAACATCGGCCCTGACCCCTTGGCGACGCACAGCCCGGCTGTCAGCAGGTCCGTCAACGCCGGTCGCGCCGAACGCCATGTTGCCATTGGAACGGCTTAGCAGACCGGAGTCGGCTTGCCACCCTTCCCGCACCTTCGCCGGACCGGGGCCCCTCACGTCCGGCGCGTCAGTCGACGCTGACCAGCGCCTGCGCCACCGTGGCCTTGAGCAAATGGTCGGCCACGGGCTTGATCAGGACGGCGGCCGGGTGATCGAGCGCTATTCGGGCCAGGGTTTCAGGCTCCTGGGACCCCGTGATGAAGATCACCTTGGAGCCCACCGAAGCATGGATCGCCAACGCGGCATCCACCCCATCCTTCTCGCCGCGCAGCCGCACATCCATCAGCACGATGGCTGGCCGATGCTGCTCGGCCAACGACAGCGCCTCGTCCGCCGTCGCCGCTGTGCCACAGACTTCGAGACCCATCATCTCCATATGCAGGCACCAGAGCTCGGCGATGATCGCGTGGTCATCAACCACGAGGACGGACCTGTTCAGCGCAGTCATGACGGCTCCGGAAATGGCATGGAAATGGTTGTGGTCGTGCCCGCGTCGGAGCGGACCGATATCTGGCCGTCGAGCTGGGCGATGAGTTTTCTGACGATGCTGGAGCCCGTCCCGGGCTTCGCGGGCTGTCGGATGTCGCCGGAATGGCCGGCCCAGTTGTCGGCCACGGTCAGCAACAGCCGGTGCTCGGCATCGACGCGCAGGACCACCAGGATCTGGCCCGGTGTCGCAGGCGGGAAGGCGTGCTTGAGGGAGTTCGTCACCAGTTCCGTGACGAGGAGTCCCAGGGGTACGGCGAAGTCCAGCCCGATCTCGAGGGGGCAGGCGTCTACCTCCAGCCTGATCTGATCATCGGATGACCCGCCCATGATGTTGGCGGAAAGCTCGACGAGGAAGGGACCCACATCAAAGGTCTTCAGGTCCGGCGACCCCATCAGCTGCTCGTGCACGAGGCCGAGGGCGAACACCCGTGATCTCAGGTCCGCCAGCACCTCCCGCGCCGCTGGATCCGTGACCTTGACGGTGCTCATGAGCAACAGGCCGTCCACCATCTGAAGGTTGTTCTTCACCCTGTGGTAGACCTCCCGCAGCAAAAGGTTGCGCTGCGCAAGGGCGTTGGTTCGGTCGACCACCAGCTGCTCGAGGTCGGCCTTGGCCTGCGCCAGTTCGGCCTGGGCCCGATGGCGCGCGCTGATGTCCTGGAGGATCTTGCTGGCGCCCACGATGGTGCCGTGTCCGTCACGGATCGGGGAAATGGTGACTGAGGCCGGAAAGTCCGACCCGTCCTTGCGCCGTCGAAGGGTCTCGAAGTGTTCGACCTTTTCGCCCTGGCGGATCCGCCGGACGATCATGTCTTCCTCGCCGATCCGGTCGGGAGGAAAGAGCACCTGGACGGGCTTGCCGAGAACCTCTTCGGCTGGGTAGCCGAAGATCGCCTGCGCCCCCCGGTTCCAGCTGCGGATAACGCCCGAAAGGTCCTTGCCGATGATGGCGTCGTCAGACGACTCCACGATTGCGGCGAGGTAGGCCGCATTCAGGTCTCCGTCGCCCAGTTTCAGCTCACGTGCGGTCTCGACTCCTCCGCGTACGCAGTTGGCCGACAATCGCCTTCAAGTGTCAAATCATTCCGGCCCGCTTTGAGCGGGCCTGGTCCCGGCCAAGGGGCGGATATGGGATCCACGGCGCCACCCGGAGGCCGTCGGGATCACGGGGGCGGCGGATCGGACCGGAACTCCGCGGGGATCGGGCAGTCCGTGCAGACGCGGTCGTCGCACAGGCGGCAGAGGTGACACCGCTCCAGGTCCGTCGTCGGGATGCCCCCGAGCATCTTGTGCAGAAGCGATGCCAGCGTGTCCTGCTCGTCCCGCGTCAAAGGCGTCAGTCAGGGCCGGATCGCGGCGAGCCGGCCCTTCAGCACGTCCTGCCTCAGCGCTTGCCCGCCGTCCTGCAGCCGGCACGCTGAGCCGAATCGACCTCTCGGAGGCTGCGTGCGGGGCGGGATTTCATGACTAAATTCAGGACGAAGAGGCTGGGCGCGAACACCTGGCCCGACTTCGATCGGTGACGGAAGCTCGACACACCCTCCCCGGTCCGGCGCGCCGGAGCTGGACTCCGCGGCCATGGTGGCGGACCAGGACACCGACAACCCGAAGCGGATCCAGTGCGGGCTGCGGGCATCGAAGACGCCGGGCGTGACGCTGGCGGCCTGCCAGGAAAGCCGGATCCGCGACTTCCACGAGACCCTCGACCATTCCATGGCTGCGCGGCCGGACGGAACGACGCCGGTCCTGCGTATATTCCGCCGGATGGCCCGGTGCGTTTCGCGGGATAGGACATGGCTCCGCCCGGGACACCCCTCCGCCACTTGAGACGTGCAGGCGTTGGCTCAGGTTCCCTCGCCTGTCCCGCCCAGCGGGCAAGATCGGATAAGCCCATGCGCCGCCGACCCCGATGATCGTCGACCCGCCCCACTGACCGGAACGGGCGGGGGCGGTGGTTTCCGATCCGGCTGCGACGAAGGCTTCAGCCTTCCGGGACGTTGCCGCCGCGGGACGCGCGCTCCTCGACGAGAAGATCGGTCAGCCGTCGGACGCTCTCGGTCAGGATCATGAACTCCTTCTCCCGCAGGGCGTCGACCTTCTGGTGCAGGAGCTCGATCTCGAGTTCCGCCTTGAGGTTGACCTGATGATCCCCCTCCGCCGCCCGACGGTCGATGTCCTGCTGCCGGTTCTGGCTCATCATGATGAACGGCGCGGCATAGGCGGCCTGGAAGGACAATGCGAGATTGAGGAGGATGAACGGGTAGGGATCCCAGTGGTAGACGATCATCGTGACGTTCAGGGCGACCCAGACGAGCAGGATGCCGCTCTGGATGATGATGAACCGCCACGACCCCATGGTGGCCGCGACACGGTCGGCGATCTTCTGGCCGAGGGTCAGCTGACCCGGCGAGCCGTCCCCCACCCAGCATTCCCGGATCTTCCGCCGCTGTTCCCGCAGTTCCGCGAGCAGGGCGGCTTCCGTTTCGCGGAGATCTTCCGTCAGCAGGTTGGTCATGGGGAGGTCCTCGATCGCGATGTCAGCTTCAGGGGGGCAGGCTCGCTGTGCGGCGAGACGTCCAACCCGTCCGTATCGATCCTAGTTCGGATGCAGCCACAACTTAAGGGTCGAACCGTGATCCCGGCAGCGCGCTCCGGCATCTTGGCGGTCCGCCAGGATGAGGCCATGCTGCGGCCATGTCCGACACAGAAACCGCCATCCGCGCCAGACGCAAGCTCACCAATCGCCTGATCGCCGCCCATGACGCGGCGCGATTGCGGGCCCATCTGACCGAGGATGTCCTGCTCATCGTCGGCGACGGTGACCTGATCCAGGGGGCGGATGCCGTGGTCGCGGCCTTTGCCGGCCAGTTCGCCGATCCGGCCTTCATCGACTACGTGCGTGTGACGGACACGGTGGACGTCGCCGCCGACGGTGAGCGGGCGGCGGAAGCGGGGCGCTGGGTCGGGCGCTGGAAGGGCAGGGTCGAGATGAGCGGAGTCTACATGGCGGCCTGGCGCGCGCACCGCGGCCAGTGGCGGCTGGAGCGCGAACTGTATGTGACGCTGCGCCGTTGAGGCTCAGGCGGGCGGGGTGTCGCTCGCGTCCTCCCGGCGGTCCGCGCCCCCCGGCCAGCGTCTCCGGTCCGCGTCCCCAGTCAGCGTCGCACGAACTTCGCCGGGCGCCGCTCGAGGAAGGCTGCGACGCCTTCCTTGTGATCCTCGGACTTGAAGGCGGCGGACATGGCGTCCACGTGGGCGGCCATGTGCTCGGACAGGTCCCGCTCCAGCCCCTGCCAGACCAGCGACTTGATCTTGCGGATCGAGAAGGGGGAGGAGTTCAGGTAGCGTCGCGCCTCCGCGAGGGCGGCGTCGGCGAGCGCGTCCGGTGCCACGATCTCGGCGGCGTAGCCGATGGCGTGCGCTTCCTGGGCACTGAGGAAATCGCCGGTGTAGAGCAGCCGCAGCGCCCGGTGCGGTCCGATGATCCGCGGCAGCAGCCAGCTGCCCGCGCCGGTATCGGGAACCAGGCCCCGATGGGCGAAGTTCCAGGCGAAGCGCGCCCGGTCGGTGACGATCCGGACGTCGCACTGGCTGGTGAATTCCGCACCCATGCCCACCGCCGAGCCGTCGATGGCACCGATCACCGGCTTGGGGCACGCGACCAGGGGCCACCACTTGCCCGTCTCATGCGCCCCGCCCCGGACGCCCCGGGTCTCGCCCGGGATGGTGGCGAGGTCGGCCAGGTCGGTTCCTGCGCAGAAGCTGCCCCCGGCACCGGTGACAATGATCACCCGAACGGCATCGTCGGCACCCGCCTGCGCCACCCTCTCGATGAAGGCAGTCAGCATGGCGTAGGTCATGGCGTTGCGCTTTTCCGCGCGGTCGATGGTGAGGATCGCGATCCCGTCGCTGTCGACCTCATAGCGGATGTGGTGTGCGGTCATGTGCGCCTCCCGTCAGCGGTCCTGTGTCCTGCCGCATGCATTGTCGTCGGGCGACAGGGAAGCACATCCCGGCGCGTCCGGCGACCGTCCGAGGCCGGATGCTGAATACGGGCACCAAGGGGCTCGACGCCCGGGCCATTCGTCCGGACTGTGCCGGGTCAGTGCTCCCATCAATGCGTACGCTGCCGAGGCGTTCCATGACATCTCTCCAACAGGCTCCCGCCGCCGCCGGACTGGCGGACCGTGTGAAGAACATCCTGCTGACCCCGAAATCGGAGTGGGCGCGGATAGAGACCGAACAGACAACGCCGGCGGCCCTCTACGTCGGCTATGTCGTGATCCTTGCGGCCATAGGACCGATCTGCTCCGCTGTCGGGGCCATCGTGTTCGGCTGGGGTGCCTTCGGCGTGTCCTTTCACCCGCCGATCCTGAGCGTGCTGGTCAGCTCCGCCGTCGCCTACATCCTGTCCCTCGCCTCGGTTTTTGTCCTTGGCCTGATCATCGACGCGCTGGCTCCCACGTTCGGCGGCCAGAAGAGCGCGAGCCAGGCCCTCAAGCTGGCGGTCTACAGCTCGACGGCGTCCTGGGTGGTGGGCGTGTTCGGACTGCTGCCGGTGCTGGCACCCCTGTCCATCGTCGGGCTGTACAGCCTCTATCTGCTTTACCTCGGCCTGCCGCGGCTCATGAAGGCCCCGGAAGACAAGGCGCTTCCCTATACGGCAGTCATCATCATTGCCGGGATCGTGCTGGCCGTGGTTGCCGGCATGGTGGTGGCGCCCCTGCGGATGATGGGCGGCGGATTCGGTGCCCACGGGAGCACGGCCGGTGATGCCGTGAGCGGAACCGTCAAGATCGGCGGGACCTCCGTCGATGTCGGCAAGCTGCAGGCGGCGGCCCAGCAGATGCAGGCCCAGGCCGACTCTGCCAGGTCCGGTGCACCGGCCGCCGCCGGGATCGCCCCGGACGTGCTCAAGGGGCTGCTGCCGGCGACGATCAACGGCTTCACCCGCGGTGATGTCAGCAGCGAGAGCGCATCGTCCGGCGGTGTCGGTGCGACCCATGCGGAGGCAGAGTATGTGCGGGGTGACAGCCGGATCACGGTGGAGGTCACGGACATGGCTGCCATGGGCGGGCTCGCCGCCATGGCGGGCGCGCTCAACGTGAACAGCTCCAAGGAAACGGCCGCTGGCTACGAGAAGGTCAGCACGATCGACGGCCGGATGACCACCGAGGCATACGACCGGACGGCGCGAACCGGAAAATTCGGAGTGGTGGCGGGCGGTCACGTCATGGTCGAGGCCCGTGGCCGTGCCGTGACCATTGATGAGCTCAAGGCTGCGGTGGCTGCCGTGGGGCCCGACCGGATCGAGGCCCTGAGCCGGAAGTAGGGGCCATTGCCGAGTCCAGCGCGCCGGGTCGTCAGGGTTGTTCCGATGACCGGCCGGATCACGGGCGCACCGGGCGACCCTCTCGCCGGCGATCCCTCACAGGGCTCGCATGCGGTTGGATCGGGGATTGTGTTCCACCTCCGCGAGGCCGAGGCGCTCCATCAGGGGCGGCACGTACATGGCGAAGCGCCCGCGCAGGCCCTTTTTCAGCCCGTACCACCCGCCCACCGGATTGTCGGGGGACCGCGCCCAGGCCTCCACGGTTCCCGGTCTGGTGTCCTTCTGCTCGTCGGCGGATCCGAGCTCGACCCAGTCACCGGCTGCCCGGAGCATTGCGTGCAGGTCTTCCACGCAACGGGCGTCATAGAGGAGGACGGTCGTCCCGACGGTGCAGACGAGCACGGCCCGGCCGTCGCGGATGTCCCGGTGCAGGGTGAAGTCGGAGGTGAGGGGCGGGGTCTTGAGACGCCAGGGATCGTCAGGCTCCCCCGTCCCCATCGGGTCGGACATCGTGCATCTCCCGGTCGGGTCGGACGCCGTCACGGCGGTCCTTGCCGACAGGGTCCCTCATGGGTTGCCTGCCGACAAGGGGCTTGCCGCCCGGGGACAGGATCAATGGCTTCCGAGGACGTTGGGAATTTCCATGATGTCGTCGACGGGCAGCTTGTTGGCCGTCGCTGCGGCCTGGACGGCGGCGCGGGTGGGGGCCTCATAGATGCAGTAGGTCCGGGTCTTGGCCGGATTGGCATAGGAATAGATCCACCGCACGCCGAACCGGGCGTTGTTGCGGTTCACCTCGGCCTCGCCGGCGGCGTCAAGGCCATCCAGCGCGCCGGGGGGGAAGGTCCGGGTGACCATGTACCGGGTCAGACCCGGCGCAGGGGCAGCCACGGCCGGTGCCGGACTGGCGACCGGGGCATCGGCGGCCCGGGCCTGGGGGGTCATTGCCGCGAGGCCGGCGGCGGTGAGGGCGGCAATGAGGGGGAGAGCGGTCTGTGACATGGATGGATCCTTGAGAGGATGGCCGCGGGCTCTCGCCCGCAGCAGGCGTGGCAGGGGACGCGTCAGGGCAGGGTCGCTTCGGATCAGCGGCTGGCCAGTTGCGGTTGCGCCTCGAGACGGGCGCGATCCATCTGCGGCGTGGCGCCCCGGATGGCGGCCGTCCGGCAGCGCTGGAACGCCGCCCAGTCATTCAGGACGCGAAGATCCGGTGCCGGGCCGCAGACCGCCGTGGCCGCCGTCTCGACCCGCTGGCGCAGGGCACCCTGCCCGGCCGCATGGCCGAGATCGAGATCGCCGTAGCGAACGACGATCTGGCGGTTGTCATTCAGGGTCTGGGCGCAGACCGGCGCGGCGGCCGCCACGAGCCCGAGGGCGGACAGGGCGATCGCAACGCGGGTGCCGAGAGTTGCATGTGTCATCTCAGTCTTCCTTCAACTGTTGCCCGGGTCCGGACGGGGTGTCTGCCCAAGGCTTCGACCTCACCAGGATCGTCCTCTGCCCCCGGGGCCGAAAGGATGCCGAGCCGATCCTGGACCGATCATTTGCCGATCATCGTGCCGCTTCCCGGCCGTTCGTCGGGCGTGTAGCCTCAAGAACAGTCGATTGACGGCGACGGGGATGACGAGGGCGATGGGCCAGGGCCAAGGGACGGTCTCCGGTGACGGTAGGTCCGGGCTCGGGCGGATCCGCCTCGCGCACGAGGCCTCGGTCCGGCTGGGGCCCTTGTGGATCGAGCCGTCCCTCTGCCGGATCGAGCGCACCGGCGGCGAGGAGGTGTTCCTGCAGCCGCGGATCATGCAGGTGCTGGTCGCCCTGGTGCGCGCGCAGGGCGGCATCGTCACGCGGGACGCTCTCATCGCCAGCTGCTGGGACGGGGTCATCGTCGGTGACGACGCCATCAACCGGGTCCTTGGCCATCTCCGCCGCCTGAGCGAGGGCGTGGGTCGAGACGTCCTGCGGATCGAGACCATCACCCGGGTGGGGTATCGCCTGCTGGTCGCCGAACCGGCGAAGCCGTCGGGTGAGCCGCTGCCGCCGGCCCCGGCCGGCGGCGGGAATCGCCTGGCACGGATCTGTGTCCTGCCCTTCGCCAACATGAGCGAAGACCCCGAGCAGACCTATTTCAGTGACGGCATCAGCGAAGACATCATCACCGATCTGGGCAAGGTCTCGGCATTGACGGTGACCGCGCGAAACACGGCCTTCAGCTTCAAGGGACGGACGGTCGACCCACGTGAGATCGCCGCGCAACTCGGCGTCGGCCATGTGCTGGAGGGGCGCGTCCGAAAAGCCGGCTCGCGTATCCGTGTGACGGTTCAGCTCATCGACGGTGTGACCGGTGACAGCGTGTGGGCGGACCGGTTCGACCGCGACCTCGACGACATATTTGCCATCCAGGACGAGATTTCCGGGGCCATCGTGACGGCCCTCCGGCTTCGGCTGCTGCCCGAGGAAAAAGGGACGCTCTCCCGCCGTGGAACCGAGAATGCGGAAGCCTACACCTGCTATCTGATGGCGCGGCAATATCTGGTGGGCGGCAACCAGGGTAGCGAGACCGGCGGTGACATGATTGTCCGTCTCTGTACCCAGGCCCTGGCGCTCGACCCGGGATATGGACGGGCCTGGGCCCTGCTGGCCCACGCCCAGACCTATCTGCGCGTGACCGGCGGTCAGCTGGAAGAGGGTCTGGCATCCGCGGAGCGGGCCATCGCGCTGGATCCGGGGCTGGCAGAGGCGCACGCCATCCGGGCGCGCCAGATGTTCGTCCAGGGGCGCACGGAAGAGGCCGCCCGGGCGATCGAAACCGCCCTGCGCCTTGATCCCGACTCCTTCGAAGTCAACGAAAGCGCCGGCCTCCTCGCCATCAAGGAGCGACGGTTCCCGGCGGCGGCGACCTACTACGAGAAGGCGGCGGCACTGATGGAAACGTCGTCCGCCGTCGCCGGCATGCTGATCACCTGTTACGCGGCCATGGGTGCCAGACCGGCGGTGGAACGCGCCGCCCGCATGACCCTCGAGCGCGCCGAGAAGGCCGTGGCGCGCGATCCCGCCAACGGATCTGCGATGGGATATGGCATCAGTGCGCTGGCGGCCCTGGGGGATGCGGCGGGTGCCCGGGCATGGATCGAACGCGCCCAGCTCGTCGATCCGACCAACAACAACATGCGCTATAACGCCGCCTGTTCGCTGATCGCCCAACTCGGCGACATCGATCGCGGGATGGAGCTGCTTGAGGTGTTCTTCACCCATGCCCGGTCCGGAGACCTCCACCATGCCCGGCTGGATCCGGACCTGGAGGGCGTTCGGGATGATCCGCGCCTCATCCGGATGATGGATGCCGCCGAACGACGCCTTGCGAGGGACGCAGGGGCCGTGGACCCGGACGATCCCTGAAGACCCTGTTCCGGACCCGCCCGGGGCGGCAGGCCGTGACGGGGTCGAAGGTGCAGGCGGCCGAGCCTGCCGTCCGATCAGCCGCCGTTCGCATCCACCACGATGGTCACGGTCTTGCCCCGGGACAGGGGCTCCCAGCCAGCGGCAAGGGCGGAGGTGATGGCCCTGGCCACAAGCTCCTGCGGGATCTGCGAGGGCTTCAGCTGCGGCGCGCCGAACCGCTGCTGGGCATCGGGAGGGAACTCGACAATGGCCTCGCGCTGGCCTTCCCCATGACGAACGGCGAGGGCCTTGCCCCGGCGCTCGGACGGATCCTTGGCCTCCCGGGGCAGACGGTGGAGCCGCCAGACATAGGGCTGTCCGTCGACCGAGATCTCGAACTCGGGGTTCTGCTTGGTGCGCGCCATGGCGGGGAAATAGCCCGACTGCCGCGCCGGCGCCACCCCGCGCGGTCCGGCGGAGGCATTAGTCAAATTCTCACCAAGGCGTGAGAGGGTGGTCTCCATGGTCGCCCTCGCCTGCCTGCGCATCTTCATCGGATCCGACGCCCAGTTCGCCGACCCGCGCCTTGCCGCGTCGGTGGTGGCCAAGGCCGTCACCGCCTATCTCGAGACCCGTTGGGAATGGCCCCGCCGCTTCGGTTCGATCGCGCCCTTCGCCTTCGCCCTTGCCGACCCCAATCGCGAGGAGATCGACACCCGGGAACTGCAGGCCCTCGCAGAGAACCTTCACCGGCGCCTGTTCGGCCAGCGCGGCGACGGGGAAGTCACCCTGCTGACCTTCGACGGCGATCCCACCAGTGTGTCACGCTTCGCCAAGGCCGACCGGGCCGAAATGGCCCGCCTGCTGGCGGGGGAGGATGACGGTGTCCTGATGGGGCGTGTCACGCGGATCACCCGGGATGAGGTGACGGTCGTGGTTCCCCAGGGCCGGACGCTGCCGCGCCCGAAGGTTTCCAGTGCCGCGCCGTCCCCATCGCTGGCATCGATCACCTATCACGCGGTCTACAATGCCCCGCGGCAGGCCTTCATCGGCTCGGCCTATGTGCCGGGGCTGGCCGTTCCATCGGCCGCCCTTGATTCCGTTCCGCCGCCGCTCGACGACATCCTGAGCGACGGCGGGCTGGATGATGCCCTCCAGGCCCTGGCGGCGGCGGCGGGGCAGACCTCCGGGTTTGCCTTCATTCCCCTCAGCTTCCACTCCCTGACCAAGCCCCGATGGCGTGCGGCGTTTGTCGAGCGGGCGGACGCCCTGTTGCCGAAAAACCGGCAGGACCTGGTGGCGACAGTCACCCACACCCCGCGGGCACCCAGCTTCCAGTCGCTGTCAGCGATCAAGGCAGTCCTTGAGCCCTACTTCCGGCATCTGGACCTGCGGGTCGAGGATCCGGGCTTCCGGCTGGAGGAAGTGCCTCCCGGACTGGCCACCAGTGTCACCCTGGCCCTGAGCGGCATCCATCCCCAGGCCCGCTCCAACGCGATCGCCCGCTTCACCGAGGCCGCGCCCCAGTACCGGACCCGGCGGCTGTGGCAGAGCGTGGGGAATATCGACCATGCGCGGGAGCTGGCCGCCTGCGTGAAGGGCGGGGTGACCTTTGTCTCCGGCGCGGCAGTCTGCGCGGCTGCCGGTGAGCCCATGGGCGCTATGGCCTTGCCCCTGTCAGCCCTTCCCTTCGATCCGACGGGGGCGGTGTCGCGGCAGCCGCCACGCCTTCGGGAGCTGCGCCAGCTGGAACAGTAACTGTCGTCGCGTCCAACGACAGATGAATTGTCCGTTCCGGCTGCGAAGAGGGGCGTGACAGGGTGACGGGATCCGAAGATCACCCTTTGATGTCCGGACGTTCGGTCCCTGCGACCCTGGCGGGGGAGCCTAGACGAAGGTCCTCGCGATGAACCAGGCGCTGGACAGGCCGCCGATGACATACCCGGCGGCCACTGTGGCCCGGGGCACCTGCCGGGGGGCGAGATGGCGGACGGCCGCGACGAGGCCCAGCGTCACCGCGACAATGATCAGCTGTCCGGCCTCTACCCCCAGGTTGAAGGTCAGCAGGGCGGCGGGGGTTTCCCCGGGAGGCAGGCCGATCTCCGCGAGGGCACCGGCAAAGCCGAAGCCGTGCAAAAGGCCGAAGCCGAACGCCACCGCCCAGGGATAGCGCTCCGACCACCGCAGATGGACCCCGTCGGACTTCACGATCTCCACCGCCAGGAAGATGATGGACAGCGCGATGGTGCTCTCCACCGGGGGGCGGGGAAGGCCCAGGAACCCGAGCGATGCGCCGGCCAGGGTGATCGAATGGGCGAGGGTGAAGCTGGTGACGGTCTTGGCGATCCGCCATCCCGTTCTCAGCAGCAGGACGAGGGACACGACGAACAGCAGGTGGTCATAGCCGGTGAGGATATGCTCCACCCCCAGCACGAAATAGGTGCGGGCCACGTTCAGCCGATCCGGCTTTTCGCGGACCGTGACATGGGTTTCCGCAGCCGTCAGGCGCGCGGCCTGCACCGGCTGGCCGATCGGAGCGATCCGCACCAGCACGTCGGACACGGTGCTCTCCAGCCCGGCCAGGCCGATCTGCCGCCCGGTCAGGGGGCGGGTGCAGGTCACCGTCTCCTCCGTTGCCACCACGACGCCGACCAGGGCGCTGTGCGGGGCCGTGATGACGCAGTCCGGCGGCAGGTCGGGGGTCGCCACCCCCGCCAGGCCCGCCTTGAGGGGGGCCTTCCACACCAGCCGCCAGGACAGGGGCGCGGTCTGGGTCAGTTCCAGATAGCCGGGCTTCAGCTCGTCGGCCGCGGCGCGACCCGTACCGGCCAGGATGACCAGAAGCACGAGGATCAGGCCGACCAGGCCCGGGTGGCGGCACCGTGTCATCGCGGCTGTTCGATCCGCACGTCGTAGGCGTTGAGCAGGGCCTGATAGCCGTCGGTCTCCCGTCGGGCGAGGGTGGCGGCCCGCCAGTCGTTCTCCACCGTCTGGCGCACCTCCGCCAGTCGCGGCGGATGGCCGGGCTGGACCTGCCGCAACCGCACCAGATGCAGACCGAGGCCCGAGCGGACGGGCCCCGACCAGGTCCCGACGGGCAGGCTGGAAATGGCCTCTGCAAAGTCCGGCCCGAAGGTGGCGGTCAGGGCGGCGGCGTCGGCGGCGTCCACATGTGCCGGGGCATCCAGCGGGTCCCCGGCCCGGTGCCAGTCGGCCCCGCCCGCCAGCCGGTGCAAGGTCGCCGCCGCCCGCTCCGCCGCCTTGCCATCCCCGGGTCGGGCGGCCACATAGACCTGGTCGAGGCTGTAGCGTGTCCCTTGCGCATACCGGGCCGCGTGGCTGTCCAGCCAGGCCTGCAGGGTGGCATCGGCAGGGGTCTGTTGCTCGAGCTGGGAGACCGCCAGGAACTCCATCTTGGCCCGCATCCGCCGCCGGACCACCTCGTCATTGCGATCGAGGCCGAGATGCAGCGCCTCCCGGTAATAGACCTCCTCCTTCACGTGGTCGCGGATCAGGGCATCCACCTCGCCCGGCGTCGGCGGCCGTCGCCAGGTCTGCATCCACTGCCCCACGAGACGCTGGACCTCCGCCTGGCTGACGACGATGCGGCGGTCGCTGGGATCGCCGATCGCCCCGCGCCAGGCGTTGAAGGCAAAGATCAGCAGGCCCAGCACGACGAAATGCAGGAACGGCTCGCGCAGCACGGCCACGGCCCGTTCCCGCAGGCGCGTCAGGTCAGGTCCCGGCCGCTCCGTCACGCTCACGCCTTCGGGTCGTACCAGATGGGCGAGGAATAGCCCCGCTGCTGGTCCTTCAGCCGCGCGTCCGCCGGAAGCTTGGCCCCGTAGCGCACGGCGTCGTAGACGGGCCAGCGCGGGGTCGGGATCTCCAGCGCACGGACATAGTAGAAGGCCCGCACCGAGGGATCGAAGTCCGGGTCCTTCCAGACCGTGGACAGCTGGGCTGCGCCGATGGAGTTGGCATAGGTGGCGTGGGCGAGGTCCACCGTATCGCCCACGGGGGGCAGCTTGCCCTTGCCGTCCAGCTTGCGCTTGTCGGGATCGCTCCAGGCCACGTTGTAGACGTGCTCGTGCGTCTGACCCTCCTTGTCGACCCAGCCCTTGACGATCTGGATCCGGTCGAGATTGGCCCCCAGGGGATCCTTCAGCACGTTGACCATCAGGGTCGGCGGTCCCTTGTGCCGGGCAGCCGGCAGGTCACCGCCCATGGGCACGCCACGGCTGTAGCCGGCCTCGACGAAATTTCCCTTCAGGTCCCTGGGCGCGAAGTCCCAGCCGCCGAACAGTCGCAGTTTCAGCCGGGTGCCGGTGGTGCCGTAAACCTCCTTGCGCATCATCCCGTCCCAGATGGCGCCGCGGGTATTGGCCGTGGCCCAGACCGCGGTGTAGCCGCCGGACAGGAACTGCCAGCCCATCCGCTCCAGCCCGCTTTCGGCATTGGGCTGGCGGTGGCTGGCCCGGGCGGCCCCCGGCTCCACCCCGGCATCATCGCCCATGTAGCCCTTCTCTCCGGCGGACGAGAGGGCCGTGTGGTTGTCGGTGGCGCCGATCATGCCGAACTTGAACGGGTTGGTGCCCAGCTTCTGCTGCAGCATCAGGCCGCGCTTCAGCGCCTCGCGGGCGTAGTCACCGGCCAGCATGTCCTTGGTCTTGCGGGTGGACAGGTCGAGATTGCCCTGGTCGAAGCCTGCCTTGCCGAAGTCCGCGAATTCGTCGTCGGGGGACAGGTAGGGGTGGCTCTCGCTGTCGCCCTTGATCTGGGTGACTTCGGTCAGCGGTTCCCACCGGGCGCGGCGCCTGGCGTAGTCGGAGGTCAGGGGCGCGCCCTCGAAGTCGGTGAGGGCGAACATCAGGCCGTTGGACAGGTCGCCGTTATGGGGAATGGCCAGCACCTTGCCCCCGGTGGTCTGCTCGTAGTTGGACAGGAAGGCCCAGAGCTTTTCCGGGTTCGGGCTGGAGATGGAGGAAAAGGGCTGGATCCTGCCCACCTTGTCCGCCCCGTCCCGGAAGATGACGATCCGGTGCAGGTTGTTGCCCTTCGGCGTCGAGGTGTACTCATAGCCGATGAAGGCAGTGAACTTGCCCGGCGTGTTGTACCGCTCCACCGTCGCCAGCTGCTGCTCCCAGGTGGAGGAGCCGATCCGGATCACATTGCCGAGGTTCAGCAGCGGTGCGGGCAGCTTCTGGTGGGTGAAGGCCCCGATCAGTTCGCGGGCCGCGGTCTCCTGATCTCCGGCGGAGCCCAGCATCAGGTCGTGCCAGCGCTTCAGGGTCGGGTCGGCCATGAAGGCCGGGTTGCCGTTGAACAGCTCCCGTCCGGTGCCGATGCCTTCGGAGTGGTCCGACACCACCAGGAAATCCAGGGGGCGTTCCAGCTGGGCGTCGATGCCGGTGGAGGAGCGGACCTTCTCCCCTCGGGCAAAGCGCAGGGCATCCTCCGGCGTCAGACGCGAGCCGAACAGGATGGCATCGGTGGAGTTCATGGTGTGGAGGTGGGTGTCCCCCCAGTAGACCTGATCCGGGAAGGTGTTTTCCGGCACGGCGGCCACGGCGGTGTCCGCCAGGGACGGCGCCTTCAGCGCTGCGGAGGTCTGGCCGCTGCGGCTGCATCCTCCCAGCGCCAGAGCCAGAACAGCGGCACCCGCCAGCAGCGCCGATCGCGAAAATCCGGTCATGTTGCGTCTCCCCGGCGCGCCCGGATGGCCGATCTCCGTGTCGGTCTGTTGCTGGAGGCGCACTGCGACAGTAAATCGGTCCGCGGTCCCAAAGGCAATCGTTGCGCGATCAATCCGTGCCTGACCAGGCGTCAGACAGGCCGCGTCACCGCCAGGGCGAGGGCGATGTCGACCATCACCTCTCCCGAGACCGCCTCGAGGGCCCGCTGGAGTTCCGTCATCGGCACCCCGACGGGCAGGCGGAGCTGGGCGTCCATGTGAAACAGCGACGCGCCGGAATGGGGCGCAGGTTCTATACGGGTGGCAAAGGTCTCGATGTTCGCGTCGAGGGTCCGCAGCACATCAGTCACCTGGTTCACGATCCCGGGCCGGTCCTGGCCCACCAGGCTGAGCTGAAGGGCCTCCCCCTCGGCCTGGGGCACGTCACCGGCCGGGGCGATCCGGATGTCGAGACCCCGGGCATCGACGCGGGCCACGGCCATCCGCAGGGCATCGACGGCCTCGGCGCGGATTTCCACCAGAACCGATCCCACGAACAGGCCGCCCAGTTGGCTGAGATGGCTTTCCAGCCAGTTGCCCTCGGCAGACAGCACCGCCGCCGCCAGGGCCTGGGTCAGCCCCGGCCGGTCACTGCCGACGACGCTCAACACCATCCGTGTCATCCTGCCCTCCGGGTCTGCGGGCCTTCGCCCCTTGGTTGCTACCCTATCCATGATCCGCCGCCCCGCCAAATCCGGAGGCGGCCTTGCCATCGCGTGCGCCAGCGTGTTGGCTGTCGTCCGGACGGAGAGCGAGGGTCATGGGTCGGGAAATGGAGCTGCGGTTCACCCCGGAGGATCTGGCGGAATGGGACTGCGAGGGCGTTGTCCTGCTGCGGGATCTCTTCACGGCGGAGGAGTGTGCGGCTGTGCGCGCCGATTTTGATCGGGTGTTCGGGCGAGACACCGGGGGCGATCAGCTCCTGGACCGCAAGAAGCCGGGTACGATCGGGGCCTTTCACCCGTCCCAGTTCAAGGCCATCGAGATCGTTCCCTTCGACTGCTCGCCGGCCCTCAACCTGATCGGCGTGCATCCTGCCCTGATCGCCTTCGCCAAGGCGGCCCTGCGAACCGACCATGTCCATCTCTACCAGGGTCAGGCCTGGGCCAAGTTCACGGGCGATGCCGACTACGACCAGCCCTTCCACGCCGACTTTGCCAATCACACCCTGACGGTACCGTCGGAAGACGCGCAGAAGAACTCCGTGACCATCTTCTGCTACTTCACCGACGTCACCGATGCCCACGGCGCGACCCATTATGTCACGCGCACCGACAGCGCGAAGGTCGCGGGGCCGGAGGCGACGCTGAACACTGACAAGGCATTCCAGGCGGATCTGCAGCGACGTCTGCAGGTCTATTCCCGGTCTGCCGCGGCACCCGCCGGAACAGCGATCGCCTACACCACGGACGTCTATCACCGGGGCACGAACCTGACGGCGCCGAACGGACACCGCTATGCCTACATGGCCTGTTTCAAGAAGGCCGGAGACGAGAGCATCGGCTTCACCGCCTGGCAGTTCCACCACACCCGGCCCTGGGCCAATGTGTTCAACGCCGCCACGCCGGAACAACTGGCCTGCTTCGGTGTGCAACCTCCCGGTGATCCCTTCTGGACGGAAACGACCCTGGCCCGCGCCCAGGCCCGCTATCCGGGCTGGGACCTGACGCCTTGGCGGGACCGGTTGATGGGTTGAGGCGGGTGTGAACCAGGATTTGCCCCCGACGGGCCGTGAGCGGGTGATCGGCCCGGACTATGTCCCGGCACCGGAAACGGTGCTGCGGCCCGAGGTGCCTGCCGGAACGGTCCGGGCCTTTGTCCTGCGGTCCACGGACAGCCGGATCTATCCCGGTATCCGGCGGATCGACACTGCCGTGACCCGGCGGCGGGACGCCTTCGGCAACCGGATCGCGGCGGAGGCTCAGGACCAGTCGGTGGCGGAGCCGTATCTCCGCACGGTCTGGGTCTATGTCCCCCCCGGCCATTCGCCCAGTAGACCGCTCCCGTTCCTGCTGGTGCAGGACGGCCATGCCTTCCTCAACCTGGTGCCCCGGGTGCTCGACAACCTGATCGCCGACGGGCGGGTTCCGGCCATGGCGGCGATCCTGATCGATTCCGGGGGCGGCGATGCCCAGGGGTCCCAGCGGGGCCTGGAATACGACACGGTGTCGGGCGTCTACAGCGACTTCATCGAAACCGAGGTCCTGCCCCGGGTGATGGCCGAGACGGGATTGACCCTGAGCGACGATCCGGACCGGCGCGCCACCATGGGGGTGAGCTCCGGGGCCGCCTGCGCCTTCACCATGGCCTGGTTCCATCCGGAGCGGTATCGCCGGGTCCTGTCCTATTCGGGAACCTTCGTGAACCAGCAGTCCCCCCCGGACCCGCACAGTCCCCGCGGGGCCTGGGAGTATCACGCCACCTTCATCCCGCAGACGGACCCGAAGCCCCTCCGCGTCTGGCTAGAGGTGGGGGAGGCCGACCTGCACGCGGACGACCCGGAGGAGACCTGGCACAACTGGCCGCTGGCCAACCGACGGATGGCGGCGGCCCTGGCGGCCCGGTCCTACCGGTACCGCTTCACCTTTTCCCGGGGCGGCCGCCACGCCGACTCCCGGGTGATGGCCGCGACCCTGCCCGCGGCGCTGGTCTGGCTCTGGGGGGATGACCCGGACTGACGGTGGCCGCGCTTCAGACGTCCGCAGTGGGCGCAGGCCCACGGGCGAGGGCCAGGGCGGCCCCCGCAGCGGCGCGCAGGAACCCGGCATCCGTTCCCGCGGACGCGAAGGCAAACCCGCTGGACAGCGCCTCGGCCGCCCGTTCGGGGCTGTAGCCGAAGATGCCGACCGGCTTGCCGTGTGACCGGCCCGCCGCCAGGATCCGGTCGACCGCATCGCGGAACGCCGGTGCATCGAACTGGCCGGGGGGAACACCGACGGCGAAGCAGAGGTCCACCGGACCGATGAACAGGGCGTCGACCCCGTCCTCCGCGGCAATGGCCTCCACATTGGCCAGACCGTCCGGGGTCTCGATCATGACGATGCAGGCCAGTTGCTGATTGGCGTTGGCCATGTAGTCCGCCGCCGAATAGGCCGCGCTGCGCACCGGTCCGCAGGAGCGGTGGCCGTCCGGCGGATAACGGCAGGCCATGGCCACCGCCCGGGCCTGAGCGGCGGTGTTGACCATGGGCACGATGACCCCCTGGGCTCCGGAGTCGAGGGCCCGTCCGATCTGGTCGTCCGCATGGCCGGCGACCCGGACCAGGGGGGTGGCCGCCGACGCGGACAGGACGGCGAGGATCTTCCAGAGGTCCGCCGCATCCACCATGCCGTGCTGCAGGTCGACACACAGCCAGTCAAAGCCCATCTGGCCAGCCAGTTCCGCCGAATGCAGGTCGGACAGGGTCAGCCAGATGCCGACCGATCGCTCGCCCGCGCGCCACTGGCGCAATGCCGTGTTGATCATCGTCCTGCCCGATTCTGCCGACCCCTGTGCCGCCCAGGCTACCGGATCCCGGTTCGGGTCACCACCGGTCAGAGCGTTCGGGGCCGTCAGCCCGCCCTTGCGAGATGAGTCCGGCCGTCTGTATCGTGCTCCTGGCGGCCAGCGCGGTCGGAGGGACACGGGATGTCGAACAGGATCGGACGCAGGCACGTCCTGCAGTGGGGATCGGCCGCGATGGCTGCGGGAGCCGGTGGGACCCGGGCGATCGGCGGACCGCTGGCACCCGACCGGATCGTCGTCAATGCGCGGGTCTGGACCGTGGAGGACGCCCAGCCCCGGGCGGAGGCCTTCGCCATCCGCGGGGACCGCTTCGTGGCGGTGGGCACAAGCGACGACATCCGGGCCATGGCCGGGCCCCGCACCGAGGTCTTCGATGCCCAGGGCATGGCGGTGACGCCGGGCTTCATCGACGGCCACAACCATCCCGTGGGCGAGCAGCTTCTGTATGAGGTGCTGGTGGGAAACCCCTTCAACGTGGAGTTCGTCACCCTTGCCGACATCCTCGACAAGCTGAAGGCTCGGGCCGCGGTGACGCCCCCGGGCTTCTGGGTCGACGGCTATTTCTACGATGACACCAAGGTCCGCGACGGACGGCCGATCAATGTCCACGACCTGGACAAGGTCTCTTCGGAGCATCCGGTGGCGGTGCATCACCGGGGCGGCCACACCCTCTACTGCAACAGCAAGGCCCTCGAGCTGGCCGGGGTCACGCGGGACACGGCCAACCCCTATGGCGGCACCTTTGACCGGTTTCCGGACGGCAGCCTGAACGGTCGCGTCACCGACCGGGCCATGGACCGGTTCGACACCGTCGGACGGCGACCGGTCTTCACGCCGGAGGAACGGGACCGGCGGGCGCTGGAGGGGCAGGCCCACATGTCCAGCCTCTATGCCCGGGCCGGGCTGACCGGCGTCTGCCACCAGGGGGGATCGCTGGATGCGCTCATGCGTCTGCGGGACCAGGGCCGCCTGCGGCACCGGGTGAGCTACGAGGCGGATTCGGAGACCCTGGACCTGTTGATCCGCGCCGGCGTCAGGTCCGGTCTGGGGGATGACTGGCTGAAGATCGGGGCCTCGTTCGAGCACACGGCGGACGGCTCCCTGTCGGAGCGGACCATGGCCATGAGCCGGCCGTTTCCGGGGGCCGCCAACGGCTATCGGGGCAATGTCACCCAGAGTCAGGATGACCTCAATGCCTGGGTGGAGCGGGTGCACCGGGCCGGAATCCGGCCGAACTGCCATGCCAACGGGGACGTGGCCATCGATCATGTCCTGACCGCCTACGAGCGCGCCGCGACGCTGCTTCCGGTGAAGGATGTCCGCTGGAAGATCACCCACTGCAGCCAGCTCACGCCGGAGCTGATCGCGCGGATGAAGGCGCTGGACGTCACCCCCGCCCTGTTCAGCACCTATCCCTACTACAACAGCGACAAGTTCCACTTCTACGGCGAGGAGATCATGCGCAACATGATCCCGTTCCGCAGCCTGCTGGACGCAGGCGTGAAGGCCTGTGCGGGATCGGACTTCTTTCCGGGTCCGTTCTCGCCGCTGATGGCTCTGCAGGCCATGACCACCCGCAAGGGCTGGAACGGGGAGGTCTGGGGGGCCAACCAGCGGATCACCCTGGACGAGGCGCTCCGCGTCCACACCCTCAACGGGGCCTGGGACACGAAGGAGGACACGCTGAAGGGGTCGATCCGGCCGGGCAAGCTGGCGGACTATGTGGTCCTGGCCGAGGACCCCCATGCTGTCGACCCGGAGCGCATCAAGGACATCAAGGTCGTTCGCACCGTGGTCGGCGGCACCGCGACGTACGAGGCCTGACACCGGTTTGTCCTGAGACGTTAGGCCCGCCGCTTCAGCTCCCCCGGCTTCGGCGGGCTGCCGTCGCCTTGACAGGGGCGGGGGATGGCCAGGGAATCCGTCCCTCGAAGCCACGCAGCAGCTGCTGCAGAGGCGCGTCCACGAACCGTCGCACCAGATGGGCCATGGCGACGAGGACGAGGATGGAGAGCCCGCAATACCCCCAGCCCTGCAGGCCGTGGTTCTCCATCAGTTTCAGCAGGGGCCAGTGGATCACATAGAGGCAGAAGGTGGCGTCCCCCAGGGTGTCCAGCACCCGGGACTTCGGGATCCACGACCCACTCCGGACAACCGGTACCGCCAGCACGCCCAGAGCGAACAGGGGCACGGCCCGCAGGACGCCCACCTGTTGTGGCACAGCCAGCAGTCCGCCGTACCCGTTGTAACCCAGGGCAACGGCGGCCAGCCATAGGCCGCCGTACAGACCCAACGCGCCGAAGAACAGCCACCGCGGCCGATTCAGCCAGGCGGACAGACGCCTGAGGAAGGGATAGAGGGCGTAGCAGACGACCAGGGCGCTGAGGGTCCAGGTCGGGCTGTTCCACAGGGTCCAGTCCGACGGGATCCCCCAGGCCTGGACCAGCGCCATCTGACACAGCCAGGCCTGCACCTGCGAGGCCGTTGCCGCCGCGGTCATCGGTCCCGGGCTGACCAGGCTGACCGCGGCCATGGCGGCCAGGGTCAGGGCGTGGACCGGTCAGATCCGTGACACGCGGCGGAACATGAACTGGAGCCAGGCCCCTGCTGTCACGGGGGCGGTGCCGGTGTATCGCAGGCTCAGGCTGACCGCCGACAGTAGGATGAAGATGTCGGTGGCCACGAAGCTCGTCTGCTTGAGCCAGAGGGCCGCCGGGTCCGTGACCAGGAAGGTGTGAC
>CAIQUG010000058.1 GCA_903874895.1 uncultured Caulobacterales bacterium
CACCATGATGCTGTTCGCCGACGCCAAGAAGATGGTCGAGGGCATCGTCAAGGCCCTGTGATCCCGTGACGCCGGACCGGGTCGAGGACGCAGAACCCTGGGCCCGCGGATGGCGGATCCCCGTGTCGCCGAACGGACGGCGGCTGTACCTGACCACGGCCGGTCAAGGGCCGGAGCCCCTGGTGCTGTGCCTGTGCCCGGAAGGTGGGTGGCCAAGGCGGCGGGGGCCTGCCGTCCCGATCTGATGGGGCCCCGGCGGGGTCAGGTGACGGTAGAGGCAATTTGGCATGTCCGGGCGCTGATCCATTGAGTTTTGCCGCGCACCAGCCCACTTTCCCAGGCTTGAGGGGACACGCATGACGGAACCGGCACTGAAACTGGAGAATATTTCCAAGTCTTACGGAGCCATGACGGCGGTCCGCGATCTCAGCTTCGAAGCCCCCCGCGGCCGGATCTTCGGCTTCCTGGGGCCCAACGGGGCGGGCAAGACCTCCACCCTTCGCATGGTGCTGGGACTGGTGGCTCCCACCTCGGGCAGGATTTCCGTGCTGGGCGCTTCGGACGGCCGCCGGGTCAGGGACCGCATCGGGTTCCTGCCGGAGGAGCGGGGGCTCTACCGCCGGATGACCCCCGCCCAGGCCTTCGATTTCTTCGGGGCGCTCAAGGGTCTCGACAGCCGCACGGCCCGCAGACGGGGGGAGGCCATGCTGGTCGACCAGGGCCTCGGCCACGCCATGCACAAGCCGGTCAAGTCCCTGTCCAAGGGCATGGCCCAGAAGGTGGCGCTGATTTCTGCCCTGGTGCACGAGCCGGAACTGGTGATCCTCGACGAACCCTTTTCCGGCCTGGACCCCGTGAACCAGCAGTCCCTGGAGCGGCTGATCCGCGGTCTGGCCGACCGGGGCGCCACGGTGGTCTTTTCCACCCACGTCATGGCCCATGCGGAGCGGCTGTGTGACAAGGTCGTGCTGATGGCCCGGGGCCGAAAGGTCTTTGACGGGCCCGTGGCGGCGGCCCGGGCCGCCGTGCCGCAGCGTCTGATCCTGGTCGGCGAGATCGATCCGGATCAGGTCCGGGCCCTGCCCGGCGTCACCGGGGTGACCCGGGATGCGGCGAGCGACGACCCCAGTCTGGTGGTCGATCTTGCGGCGGGAGCCTCGGCCAATGCAGCCCTGAAGGAAGCCTTCGTCCAGGGTCTGGAGATCACGCGGTTCGAGGCCCGGGAGCCGACCCTGCACGACGCATTCATCGTCCTGACCCGGGACACACCGGAGGGCCAGGCATGAGACGGGCACTGATCATCGCGCAGCGGGAGTATCTCTCGTTCCTGCGCACCCCGGGCTTCTGGATCTCGCTGCTGGTGATGCCGATGGTCGGCCTTGTCAGCGGCCTCGCCCCCCAGATGATCGCCAAGACCGAACCGCCGCCGACGGTCGCGGTTCTGGATCTGACCGGCCTGGGCGCCGACGGGCCTGGTCCGTGGGTGGTCCACGCCCTCGCCCGAACGGCATCGGGGGGTGCCGATGCCGATTCCGCAACGGATGGCCGCAACCGCCGCGCCCGGGATGCCCGACGCAGCATCACCGTCGTCGCCACGCCCGCGGCCTTCGCTGGCGCCCGGACGCCGGCGGAGGCCGGGCAGGCGATCCGCGCCTACATGGCCGCGAAGACTCCGCTGAAGGATGGGCGCCCCCTGTCGGGTGCCGTAGTGATCCATGGGGATCGCGACCAGCTGCAGATGGACCTGTGGACCCCCCGGCCACAGGTGGCGGACTGGTCCGATGCCCTGGCGTCGCCCTTGAACGATTGGCTGCGACGGGCGCGTCTGGCCGCGGCCGGTGTCCCGCCGGGGGTGGCCGACGCCCTCAACCACCGCCTGACGGAGGTCCGGGACTTCTCCCCGCAGGCCGCCGCCGGACGGGTCTCCCTCGCGGACAAGGCCCCGCTGCTGGTGGCGGTCGGCCTGTCCTTCCTGCTCTGGGCCCTGGTGCTGACCGGTGCCGGCATCCTGCTGAACACGGTGATCGAGGAGAAATCCAACCGGGTGATCGAGGTGCTGCTGTCTTCCGCCTCGGTCACGGAGATCCTGGCCGGCAAGATCCTCGGTGGGGCCGCCCTGTCCCTGACCACGATGAGCTTCTGGGGGGCGATCGCCTTCTGGCTGCTCAACCGTTCCGCCCCGGACATGCTGGGCGTCGTGGGGGCCGCCCTGACCGGCCACGGACTGGTCCTTTGGTTCGCAGCCTTCTTCATCGTCGGCTATCTGATGTACGCGTCGATCTTCGCGGCGATCGGCTCCTATTGCGAGACCCCGCGGGAGGCCCAGACCCTGCTGGGGCCGGTGATGGTGCTGCTGACCGTGCCCATCGTCTTCCTCGGCGCCACGATCAGTGCGCCGGAGGCCCCCCTGCTCAAGATCCTCGTCTGGGTGCCGTTCTTCACACCGTTCCTCATGACCACCCGGGTGGCTGCGGGGGCACCCGTGCTGGAACTGGTCGCAGCGCTCGTGGAAATGGTGCTGATGGCGGCATTCGTGATGTGGCTGTCCGGGCGCGCCTTCCGCTCCGGGGCACTGGCAACGGAGAAGCTGGATCCCCGCCGGTTCCTCGCGTCCATGTTCCGGCGGGACAGCTGAGGCGCGTCAGGCCCCGGCACCCGGCGCTCAAGTCCCGGCCCAACAGAAAAAGGCCCCCGAACGGGAGCCCTGATCCGTGCAGTCTTGCGACGGCGAAACCTACTTGGTCCGCTTCGGCGCCACGACGATGCCACCTTCGCGCTGGGCGCGCTTGCGGGCCAGCTTGCGGGCACGACGAACGGCCTCGGCCTTCTGGCGCGCACGCTTTTCGGAGGGCTTTTCGTAGTGGACGTGCCGCTTCATCTCGCGGAACGTACCCTCGCGCTGCATCTTCTTCTTCAGCGCCTTGAGGGCCTGGTCGACGTTATTGTCGCGCACAAAAATCTGAACGATGACTAGGCCCTCCTCTGGACCCCCGTCCGCGCCACGATCCGTAGCCGCGCGTTCGGTTCTGGAAAAAGCATCCTACGCCCGGAAAGGAACTCTCCGTGCCTTGTGGGAGGGGGAAATAGCAGAGGCGAACGCGGCTGTCCACGGAGGAGTCGCACGCGGCCGGGCCTGCGTGCCATTTTCGCCGCCCATCAGGGCCGGGACCGGAGCCCCGGATGGCGCCAGACGTCCGGATGTCCTATCTTCCGGCCATGAGCTATCCGGACAATCACGATACGCCCTCAGGCGAAGACGCCGCCCCCGACTGGGCCGACGAGACCGAGGCCCGCCTGCTGGAGGCCGCCGTCCGCTGCGTGGCCGAGCACGGCCGCTGGGATGCCCGACTCGTGGAACGGGCCGCAAAAGAGGTCGGCCTGTCCCGGGAAGCGTGCGAACTGCTTCTGCCCCATGGCCCCCGGGACCTGGCCGCTCTGCTGGCCCGGCGGCACGACGCGCTGACGGCCGCCCGGCTCGCCGCGATCGACCCGGCCGGCCTTCGCATCCGGGAGCGCATCACCACGGCCGTGCGGACCCGGATCGCCGTGGCCATGGAGGACGAGGCTGCGGTCCGGCGCTCGCTGGGCTTTCTGGCCCTTCCCGGAAACGCGCCCCTGGCCGGGCGACTGATGTGGGCGGCGGCGGACCAGTTGTGGCGCTGGGCCGGGGACACGGCCACCGACTTCAACCACTATTCGAAGCGGGCGATCCTCTCGACGGTGCTGGCCTCCACATTGGCGGTGCGCCTGGCCCGGGACGAGGCGGCGGCCGAGACCCATCTGGCGGCGCGGATCGAGGGCGTGATGGCCTTCGAGAAGGCCAAGGCCGGGGTGAAGCTGGATCCGGAGGGGACCGCGCGATCCGTGGCAGGCCTTCTGGCCCGGCTCCGCTTCGGACGGCCGGTCAGTCCTCCAGCGCCCCCGTCAGCCGGTTGACGTGACCCATCTTGCGCCCCGGCCGGGCCCCTGACTTGCCGTAGAGCCATAGGCGCGCCGTCGGATCGGCGGCATAGGTCGCCCAGGCATCCGCCTCCTCGCCCAGCAGATTGATCATCTCCGCCCGGGCAAAGGGTCGGGTCGGGCCGAGGGGCCAGCCCGCCACGGCGCGGATGTGCTGTTCGAACTGATCGACCTCACAGGCGTCCAGGGTCCAGTGGCCGGTATTGTGGACCCGCGGTGCGATCTCGTTCACCAGCAGGCGACCGTCCGCCATCTCGAACAGCTCAACCCCCATCACCCCCACATAGTCCAGGCCGGTCAGCAGGCGTTCGGCGATCTGCAGCGCTGCCGCCGCGGTCTCGGCGCGGACCCGGGCCGGGGCGACGGAGCGACGGAGCACGCCGTTCTCGTGGGTATTCTCCGCCAGGGGATAGGCGGCGATCTCCCCGCCCCAGCTGCGGGCGGCAATGACTGACACCTCCCGGACGAAGTCCACCCGCCCCTCGAGGATGGCGGGGGCCGCACCGATCGCGGTGAAGGCGGCCTCCGCCTCCTGCGGGGACCTGACCCAGGCCTGACCCTTGCCGTCGTAGCCTTCCCGGCGGGTCTTGAGCAGGGCGGGGGTGCCGATCCGGGTCAGGGCCTCGGCCAGATCCTCCACCCGGTCGATGGCGGCAAACGGGGCGCAGTCGACACCGACGGACCCGAAGAAGGTCTTTTCCGCGATCCGGTCCTGAGCCGTGGCAAGGGCGAGCGGGCCGGGAGCCATCCGCACGCCGGCGGCCAGAAGGCGATCCACCACCCGGGCCGGCACGTTCTCGAATTCCACGGTCGCGACCTGGCAGCGGGCCGCGAACTCCGCCAGGGCCACGGGGTCGTCATAGGCGGCCACCAGGCTGGACGCCGCCACGCGGCTGGCGGGCGCGTCCTCCTCCGGCGTCAGAATGCAGGTGTCAAAGCCCAGCCGGGCCGCGGCGAGCGCCAGCATGCGGCCCAGCTGCCCGCCGCCGAGAATACCAATGGTCGAGGTCGGCGCCAGGGGAGCGAAGCCTGCGCCGGGGATCAGGTCGGATGCGTGGGTCAATCCTCTACGGTCTCCAGCACCTGCGCGGTCTGTTCAGCGCGCCACGCCGCCAGACGCCCGGCGAGGTCCGGATCCGACAGGGCGAGGATCTGGGCGGCCAGCAGGCCGGCATTCTTGGCCCCGGCCTTGCCGATGGCCAGGGTGCCCACGGGCACGCCGCCGGGCATCTGCACGATGGACAACAGGGAATCGAGCCCGCTCAGGGCCTTGGACTCCACCGGGACGCCCAGCACCGGCAGGTCGGTCATCGACGCCGTCATGCCGGGCAGATGCGCCGCTCCGCCCGCCCCGGCGATGATCACCTTGTACCCGGTGGCCTGGGCCGAGGTGGCAAAGGCATAAAGTCGTTGCGGCGTGCGATGGGCGGACACCACCTTGTCCGCGTGCGCGACGCCGAGGGCATCCAGCACCTCTGCGGCGGCCTGAAGGGTCGGCCAGTCCGAGCGGCTGCCCATGATGATGGCGACGGGAGGGGTTTCGGCCGAGACGACCATTGACTTCGTCAATTCGCAGCTTCCCAATTGCACCCGCCCGCGGGTGGGAAAGCCCACAAGTATAGGGACGCAGCGCCGCCCCGCAATGGAATAGGTTCCCGCCCCTTGAACAGGACATCCGATCCGACGCCCGAACCGGCCGCCACCGCGCCAGAGTTCCCGCCCGAATCTCCCGAAGCGGAGGTCGTCCGGCTCCGGGCGGAGGTGGCGCGGCTGGAACAGCAGGTCGCGGCCCTGGAAATCCTCGCCGACCGGGACCCCCTGACCACCATCTTCAATCGTCGCGCCTTTATGCGGGAGCTGAACCGGGTGGTGGGCTTCTGCGAGCGCTACCAGACCACGGCGGCCGTGGTGTTCTTCGACATGGATGCCTTCAAGGGGATCAATGACGTGTTCGGCCATGCCGCCGGCGACGCCGCGCTGCAGGCGGTGGCCGCCACCCTCGCCAGTCATGTTCGAGAATCAGACGTGGTGGGGCGGCTGGGGGGCGACGAATTCGCCGTGATCCTGGTGCAGGTTGACCGGAGTGCGGCCCAGGCCAAGGCCGACAGCCTCAAGCAGCGAATTGAAGCATCCCCGGCCATTCATGACGGGATGGCGGTGCCGCTCCGGGTCTCCCACGGTCTGCGGATGTTCGAGCCCGGCATCACTGCTGCCGGACTTCTGGCCGGTGCCGATGCGGCCATGTTCCTGAACAAGCCGCCGACGCGCTGAGCCGTCAGGCGATGATGTCGGAGATCAGCTGGTTTTCCAGCAGCACGATCTGATCCCGCAGGGCCAGTTTGCGCTTCTTCATGCGGGCGACGAGGATCATGTCCGGGTTGTGCTGCTCGGCCAGGGCGGTGACGGCAGCCCCGAGATCCAGATGCTCCTGGCGGAGTTCGGTCAGGCGGGCCTTGGCCAGCCGGGTCGCCTCGTCGTCTCCCTCGTCATGATCGTTCATGCACCCCGTCTCCACCCGTCCGATGACAATCCGTGGCGGCGGTCGTCGGTATTCCACAGTCCAGATTCGCGGGGACGTCGTAAACAGGGACTGAACAACAAGGACGTCAATTCAGCTTCACGGCAGCGTGATCTGACAAGGTCCCCTCCGGGGTGTTCACTCACTGGGTTCATCCTCAAGGAGGCGCCCCATGGCGTTGGACTCTCACATCCGTGAACTTGATTCCCGGCACCAGACCCTCGAACGTGCGATCCGTGAGGAGAGCCTGCGTCCCGTGGCCGATTCGGTCCGGTTGAAGGAGCTGAAACGACAGAAGCTCAAGCTCAAGGACGAGATCGAGGGTCTTCGAAAGCCGCGCAGCCACTGACGACCCGGGGTGACGGAGACGATCCGCCCCCCGCCGGGCACATCCGGACGGACGATCAGTCTTCGTCATCCCCGTCGAAGTCGTGGCCGACGTCTTCTTCCGCTGAAGGCTTCCCGGCCACGGCACCGATCGGGGCCAAGGTCGGGCCATCGGTGACGATGCCCTTGCGCGCGTCATCCTTGGCCTTCTTGTCGGCGGCCTTGCGGACGATGTCGTCCAGCTCCAACTGGCTGATCAGCCCCAGCGTCACCGGATCCACCGGCTTGATGTTGGTGGCGTTCCAATGGCTGCGGCTGCGGACCTGCTCGATGGTCGCCTTGGTGGTGCCAAGGATCTTGGAGATCTGGCCGTCGGTGATTTCCGGATGGTTGCGCAGAAACCAGGCGATGGCGTCCGGACGGTCCTGACGACGGGAGACCGGAGTGTACTTCGGTCCCTTGCGCACGGGCTTGAGCAGCTCGGCGTGCCGGCTCTTCTGCACCTTCATGAGATAGGCCGGGTCCGCCTGGGCCTTGTCCAGCTCCTCGCGGTTCAGCTGGCCGTTGGCGATGGGGTCGGCACCGCGGATGTCGCGGGCGACCTCGCCGTCGGCAATGCCGTTCACCTCGAGGGGGTGAAGACCGCAGAAGTCGGCGATCTGTTCGAAGGTCAGAGACGTGTTCTCGACGAGCCAGACGGCGGTCGCCTTCGGCATCAGGATGTCAGTCATAACCCCTCATCTCTTGGTCAGCTTGCCGGACCGGAGAAACCCCCGGCCAGAAACAGCGGCGCCCGGCCTTTCGGCCGGGCGGTGTTGGAAGGGTCATAACCCATTTTGTGGCGGAACGGAAACGGGTTTTCCTTCCATGCCCCCCCGGGGACAGCGCAACGCGAGACAGTCGACGACGCGCGCTGAGGTGGTCTATGCTCTCCCCTTGCCTGTGTCCCGGGAGTTGTGACCCATGAAACTGTCGATCGCCGCCGTCTCTGCCATCAGTCTGCTGGTGGGTGCCGGCCTCGCCCCGGTGCTGAGCGCTGCCGCCGACAGCCCGGCCGACGCCCAGGCCCTGCCGGCGACACCGGTGGACCCCGCCCGGCTGTCAGCCCACGTGAAGGTCCTGTCGAGCGACGCCTTCGAAGGTCGCGGCCCGGCGACGCCGGCGGAGGTGAAGACCCTCGACTATATCACCGGCCAGTTCCAGGCGCTGGGCCTGACCCCCGGCGGTGACCTGCGCCCCGACGGCAAGCGCGCCTGGACCCAGAACGCGCCCCTGCGCCGCTTCGAGATCGGCGCCCAGCCGAAGCTGTCCTTTTCCGACAAGGACGGGGCCCGGGTCATGCATCAGGGCGACGAGGCGGTGGTCCATACCCTGCTGCCGGTCAAGCGGGTGGACATCACCAGGGCGCCCCTCGTCTTCGTCGGCTATGGCGTCAAGGCCCCGGAGCGGAACTGGGATGATTTCAAGGGCGTGGACCTCAAGGGCAAGGTCGCGGTCGTCCTGATCAATGATCCGGATTTCGAGACCCCGCCGGGACATCCCACCACCGGCAGGTTCGAAGGCAAGGCCATGACCTATTACGGCCGCTGGACCTACAAGTACGAGGAGGCAGCCCGCCAGGGGGCCGTGGGCATGCTGATCGTGCACGAGACCGCGCCGGCCTCCTACGGCTGGGCCACGGTGAAGAATTCCAACTCCGCCCCGCAGTTCGACGTGGTCCGCCCGGCGCCGCGCAAGGCCCATCCCCTGCTGGAGGGCTGGATCCAGCGGGATCAGGCCGTCGACCTGTTCCGCCGGGCCGGTCTCGATTTCGAGGCCGAGAAGGCCCGGGCCCAGACCGCAGACTTCCATCCTGTTCCCCTGGGAGCCGAGCGCTTCAGCGCCCACTTCCCGGTGAAGGCCGGCACCATCGTCTCGCACAATCTGGTGGCCTTGCTGCCGGGCCGCGTCCATCCGGACGAGTATGTCTTCTACTCAGCCCACTGGGACCACCTGGGCGTGGGCCTGCCCGACGCGAAGGGGGACCGGATCTACAACGGGGCCGTCGACAATGCCGGCGGGATTGCCTCGATCCTCGAGCTGGCCCGGGTCTTCGCCGCCCAGCCGCGAACGGAGCGGACCGTGGGCTTCATGGCCTTCACGGCCGAGGAAAAGGGCCTGCTGGGCTCGGAATACTACGCCTCGCACCCCCTCTATCCGCTGGCGAAGACCGTTGCCGTGTACAATCGGGATGGCCTTGCGACCAATGGCCCGGCCCATGACATCTCCACCTCCGGAAACGGCAAGCTGACCCTCCAGGACGACATCGCCGCCGCCGCCGTGGCTCAGGGTCGCCGGTTCACCCCGGATGGCGTGCCCGAAGCCGGTCACTTCTTCCGGTCGGACCACTTCCCCCTCGCCAAGCGCGGCGTGCCGGCCGTGTCCGTGAACGGCGGGGTCGATCTCTATGCCGGCGGCGAGGCGGCGGGCCGGGCGGCGGAACAGGACTATGTGGTCCATCGCTATCACCAGCCGGCCGACGAATGGCGGGCCGACTGGGACCTGCGGGGCCAGGCGATCGACGACGGGCTGATCTACGGCCTCGGCCGCGATCTGGCCAACAGCCGCCGCTGGCCGAGCTGGCAGGACGGATCGGAATTCAAGGCTGTGCGCGACGCCACCGCCTCTGAACGGAAATAGGCCGAGGCGGGTCGAAACGGTGGATCAGGGGCGCGTCGGCTCGACCGGCGCGCTCACATCCGCCGCCCAGGAGAAGCCCAGCACCGCGCCCTTGACCAGGGGCAGGATGATCAAGGTCAGGATCACCAGCGCCGGAAGGGTCACCGCCAGCACCCGCTCGGCGGGCCAGCTGATGATGAAGCCGAAGGCCAGCAAGGGCGCAACGATCAGGTGCCCGACGATCAGGATGGTGAAATAGGGCGGCGCATCATCAGCCCGGTAGCCCCCGTTGTTGTGGCCGCAGACATCGCAGGTCGGCCGCACCTTGAGATAGCCCTCGAACAGATGGCCCCGGCCACAGTTGGGGCATTTGCGCTGCAGACCGAATTTCAGGCCCCGCAGGATCCGGCTTTCACGCGCCATGGTGTCCTTTCGTGCGGACCTCGCCGCTCGATTGACCAACAGGTAATCCCCCACAGCGCATAATCCAAGGATGGACGCGCGATGGACCGAAACGCCGCAGGCCATACGGGGCGAATCCGCTTGTACGTCCCACGCCCGAGACTAGATTGTCCGCCAACTGTGCTGGCGAACGTACTGGAGCTCCCTCGACATGCATGCCCTCGACCGGACCCGCGACGCCATCTTTGTGGAGCGCCTCCATGCCAAGTCCCTGGTCCAGGGCCTGACCTGGATCACGACCGAACATGAAGGCCGCTACCAGGTCCATGTGGGGGAATTCATCGTCGAGATCGGCGAGGGGTCCGGTGATCCGGAGAATGCCGACCCGGAAATCCTGATATGCCGTCCCGACGGCCGGGCGCTGGAGATCCTGACCCCCTCGATCCTGCCGGAGTCCCGGGTGGAAGGCGTGGTGCCGCGTCGCCAGGCCTTCGGCGAAATCTACGAGGCGGCCCGCCGCATGGCGCTGGGCGTCGACAAGGTGCTCGAAGACCTGATCCTAAAACTGATGTAAGCCCGGCTCGCGGGGAGACCCCGCGCCCGGATTCAGGACGGAACGGAGCCCCGCCATGGCGCAGGTGATCGAAGCTCGGATCGGTGACGACCCTCGGGGGCTGACAGAGGCGCTGGAGGACGGCGGCTTGATCCTGCTGCCGCAGACGCCCTTCGAAATCCTGCAGGACGAAAAGCCCCTGATGGATCCGGCGATCTTCTCGGGCGGGTCGAAGAATGTGAGCTATGCACCGGACTCCGGCCATCTGGGCGGCACCTGTCTGGAGGGCGAGGCCCTGGAGCGATGCCGCGCCATGGTGGCCCGCTACGCCACCTTTGCCCGGACCCTGCTGCAGCAGGTCGCACCGAGCTATCTGGCCACGGCAGAGCAGCGCCGCACCAGTTTCCGGCCGGGGGAGGTCTCGAGCCGCGCCCTCAGCCCCCGCAAGGACGACCGTCTTCTGCACGTGGACGCGTTTCCGGCCAACCCGAACCAGGGCCGCCGCATCCTGCGCGTCTTCACCAACGTCAATCCGGAGGGGCGATCGCGGCACTGGCGGCTCGGGGACCAGTCCTTCGAGGCCTTTGCCCGGGACTTCAGCCCGCGGCTCAAGTCCGGTCCCGGTCCTCTCGCGGCGACCGTCCTGCAAACCCTGAAGATCACCAAGGGGCGACGCACCCCCTATGACGCGGCCATGCTGCAGCTGCACGACCTTGGCAAGCTGGATGCCGACTTCCAGGCCCGCACGCCCCAGCAAGAGGTCCACCTGCCGGCCGGTGCCTGCTGGATCGTCTATACAGACAGTGTCCTGCACGCCGCCATGGCTGGCCAGCACGCCTTCGAGCAGACCTTTCTGCTGCCGCCTGAGGGGATGGCGGCCCCGGACAAGGCCCCGATCCGGATCCTGGAGCGCCTGCTGGACCGGCCGTTGGGGTAACCACCCTTTAAACTCGAGATGTAGTTAACCATATGTAATCACGCCTCTTTGGGGAGGACGCTTGCGCCCCGGTACGCCCTATGGTGCGGTCCGGCCGTCGCGTATCTGACAGGTTCGAGGTCGTTCATGTCCACCCCTCCGGAAATCATTGCATTCGTGGCGGGATTTCCGATCCTTCTGGCCCATCTGGGCATCGGACTCGTGGCGTTCGTCCTGTGGGCCTTTGTCTACACCCTGTGCTCCCGTGGGCAGGAAATCGCCCAGATCCGCGACGGCAACCAGGGATCCGCGGTCCTCTACGGCGTGACCCTGTTCGCCCTTGTCCTCCCCCTCGCCCGTGCCCTGACGGCGGCCAATGGCTGGCTCGACATGGCCGTCTGGAGCGGAGTTGCCGGTCTGGTCCAGCTGACGCTGTTTGCCGTGACCGACCTCGTGCTGGCGGGCCTGGGCGGACGAGTGAGGGACACGGGGGACGTGTCCGCCGCCGTGTTGCTGGGTGCTGCGCGGCTGGCAACGGCCTGGCTGTTCAGCGCCGCCCTCGCCCTCTGAACCGGCCATGCGCCTTCCGCCGCCCATCGTGATCTTTCCCCTGGCCACCGCCCTCGTGGCGATCCTGGCCCTCACGCTGCGGAGCCACCACGACGCGCCCGCCGTCGCGCCGCTGCCGCCGAACGCCCAGGCCCTGGCGGACCTGACCCAGATCGATTTCCTGGCCCTGCGGACGCCGCCCCGCGACCGGTTCCGACTGGTCCGTGGCGCTGCGGCCTCGGTGTCCGACCGGGGCGTGTGGCTCACCGCGGCAGGGGTGGTGGCCGGGTGCCGGGCACCGATGGTGATGGCAACGCCCCTGCGCGGTCTGCCGGCCCATGTGCTCGGGGCTCCGGTCGACGGCCTGGTGCTGCTCACCACCACCGCAGGCGCGCCGGCCCTGCCCCTCGGCGAGCATTCCCCGGCCCGGGCCGAGCGCGCGTTTACCCCGGGCTTTCCCCGGCAGGCACCGGGGGAACTGACCGCCAAGATGCTGTCCGGCGCCGTCGGTCCGGCGGGGATGGATATCTATGCCGAGACCGGCCGCACCGATGGACTGGGCGATGCCGTGGGGAGCGGACTCATGTCCATTGCCGGAACCCCGGTACTGGACGAGGCCGGCCGACTGGTGGGCGTGGCCGTCAAGGAAGCCCCGCGGCGGGGCATCGTGGTCGCCCGCTCCCTCGCCAGTCTGAAGCGGGCCATGGCCGTGGCGCACGTGCGTCCGTCACCCGGTGCGGAGGGCCGCCCGGTGACCGTGGACAATTACGGGATCGTGGCGGACACCCTGCGGCTGAACGGAACCGTTTCGGCGGTGGTATGCACCGACCCGGCGGACGGGGCGCTCAGCGTTCTTCGTGAAATCGGTCGTTGATCAGCTGCACCAGGGTCTCGACCGCGGTTTCCGCGTCCGGTCCTTCCGCGGTGATCTCGATCATCGTGCCGATCCCCGCCGCCAGCATCATCAGGCCCATGATCGACTGGGCGTCCACGGTCTGACCGTCCCGGCTGACGCGGATCTCGGCGTCGAACTGGGCAGCAGTCTTGACGAACTTGGCGGAAGCGCGGGCATGAAGTCCGCGCTCGTTGATGATCTCCACCTCCCGAGCCACGCGGACGTCGGTCATTTTTCCCCCGACAGGACATAGGATGCGACGCTGATATACTTGCGTCCGGCGTCCTGGGCCGCCGCGACGCAGACGGCCAGGGGCTCGCGCCCACGGACGCTGGCCAGCTTGATGAGCATGGGCAGGTTGAGGCCGGCAATCACTTCGGCCTGGGTCTCGTCCATCACCGAAATGGCCAGGTTGGACGGGGTGCCGCCGAACATGTCGGTGAGCAGGATCACACCCTCTCCTGAATTGACCGACAGGGCCGCGCGCACAATGTCCGCGCGTCGACGCTCCATGTCGTCATCCGGGCCGATGGATATGGCGACCAGCTGGGACTGGGAACCGACGACGTGCTCCATGGCGGCCACGAACTCTTCCGCGAGGCGCCCGTGGGTGACGATCACAAGACCGATCATACCTTCCTCTTGGAGGACGCCCCCCACCGCTCCGGAGCCTCATCCCCAAGGCTCCGTTCGGCTGCTTTGATACGCCGGTTATCCGGTGTGTCAAACAGCGACGTTACGGCAGTCGAGCGAGGCGGTTGATCCGTGGCACGGCGGACGCGTCGCGGGCCGTGACCCGGGCCAGGGGCAGAGGCCGTCCCATGACCGACGTTGTCTGTGGCTCGGGAACCCGTTCGAGCTCGAGGCCGGCGGGCTGACAGTCGATGCAGAGATGGATCCCGGACCAGTCCCGACACTGGTTCTCGCTCTGGACGCCCTGACCGCGAAGTTCGATCAGGCCGGCCAGTGTCGGAGGGGCCCGGCCGAACAGCCGCCCGCCATCGGTCCAGACCAGAACCCGGTCATCGGCCACCAGCCACCAGCCGTCTGCGATCAGCCGCAGGGCCAGATCACTCTTGCCCACGCCGGAGGGACCACACAACAGAACGCCCCGCCAGTCCCCCGCCTGCAGTCGCGTCACCAGGGTGGCGTGCAGGATCGGCGCGGCGTCGCTCAAACCCGGCGTTCCGGCAGGGTGACGGTAAAGCGCGCGCCCAGCACCGCACCGTCGGGACCGAGGCGGTTTTCCGCCTTGATGTGACCCCCGTGGGCCTCGATGATCTGCCGGGCGATGGACAGACCCAGGCCGGAATTGCCGCCGAAGGCCTGCCCCCTTGGACGGGCGGTGTAGAACCGCTCGAAGATGGTCTCGAGGTTTTCCACCGGGATCCCCGGGCCGTCATCCTCGACCCGCACCACCGCCGCGCTCCGGCCTGCCCGGTCCGCTGGCTCTCGGGTCAGGCGGACGCGCACGACGCCGGCCGGCGGACTGAAGCTGCGGGCATTGTCGATCAGGTTGCGGAACACCTGGCCGAAGGGCGTTTCCCGCCCGCTGATCAGGGCGCTGTCGCCGCCGGTGGGCAACTCAAGGCTGACGCTCGGTGCCTCTCCGGCCACCTCGAGGGTGTAGGTTCCCACGATGTCCGTCAGCAGGCGGTCCAGGGCCACGCTGCGCGGCGCCTCCCGGGAGAGTTCCGCATCAATGCGCGAGGCATTGGAGATGTCGGTGATCAGTCGGTCCATGCGCCGGACGTCCGACTTCAGGATTCCCATGAGACGACTGCGCACGGGGGAGTCCGGCGGGGCCATCTCGAGGGTTTCCACAGCCGAGCGAATGGAGGTCAGCGGGTTCTTGATCTCGTGCGCCACGTCGGCGGCAAACCGGTCGATGGCGTCGAGCCGCGCCGAGAGGGTCTCGGTCATGCTCTCCAGGGACCGGGTCAGGTCCCCCAGCTCATCGCCGCGGGACGCGAGATCGGGCAGCGACATGGCCCGGGCCCGGGCCAGGCGCACGCTGTCCGCCGCCCGGGCGAGGCGAAGGACCGGGCGGGCCACCAGATGATCCAGCAGCACCGCCGACACCAGCATCACGAAGACGGCAATGAGAATGAACGGCACCATGGTCAGGCGCTGGGCAGCGACGATCTCGTCGACTCCGCCCGCCTCGACGGTGAGCACTCCCAGCACCCGCTGGACGTTCTGGATCGGGATCGAGACGCTGACCAGCCGTCCGCCCGCCTCGGACTCGCGTACATGCGTCATCCGACGACCGGCCAGGGCCTCGCGCACCTCCGCCTGCTCCGCAGCGTGGGCGGCGGCCACGCGCCGGGCCTCGTTCCCGGAGCCGAAGGGCAGGGCGAAACCCGGGCGGCGGGCGGGCTTTAGGGTGCGTTCCAGCACCCGGTCAGCGATCACGTCCGTATCCGCCAGCAACTTGCCGTTGGCGTCATAGAGGCGCGCCCGCTCCGAGGACGGCAGGCCGAGGAGGGTCAGGATGGCCACCGCCCGGTCCGCGTTCATCCGCGGCTCCGGCTCGCCCTCGGTCGCCGCATTGACGATGGCATAGGACAGGAGCTGGCTCTGGGTCGTCAGGCTGTCCAGCCGCGCCGTGACGAGGCCTCGGCGGAATTCATTGAACACAAGGGCCCCGGCGATCAACACGACCATGCCCAGCAGGTTCAACAGCAGAATCAGCCGCCCGAGCCGCGACCCGGTGAGGGGAATGCGGTCCGCGGCCCTGCGGCCCCGGGAGGGGACCGCGACCCGAGCCCCGGCGGGCTCAGGATTCCCGATATCGGTAGCCAACGCCATAAAGGGTCTCGATCGCGTCGAACTCGTTATCCACTTGGCGGAACTTCTTGCGCATCCGCTTCACGTGACTGTCGATCGTCCGGTCATCCACGTAGACCTGATCGTCATAGGCGGCATCCATCAGGTTGTCCCGGCTCTTAACGAAGCCCGGCCGTTGGGCCAGGGACTGCAGCAACAGGAATTCGGTCACGGTCAGCTTCACAGGCTTGCCGTCCCACAGGCAGTCATGCCGGGCGGGATCCAGGGTCAGCTTGCCTCGCTTGAGGGCCTTGGATGCGGCCGCGGCGGCGTTGACACCGGCACTGGTCCCGAGGTCGAGCTGGTCCTCGGCATCCTCCGGCCGGGCCCGGCGGAGCACCGCCTTCACCCGCTCGATCAGCAGGCGCTGGGAGAACGGCTTGTGGATGTAGTCGTCGGCACCGAGGTTGAAGCCCAGGATCTCGTCGATCTCCTCGTCCTTCGAGGTGAGCATGATCACCGGAATGGCGGAGGTCTGGCGCAGGCGACGCAGCAGTTCCATCCCGTCCATCCGCGGCATCTTGACGTCGAGGATGGCCAGATCCGGCGGATTGGACTCGAGCGCCGCCAGTCCGGACGCACCGTCATAGTAGGACGCCACCTCGTGACCGTGGCTCTCCAGGGCCAGCGAAACCGAGGCCACAATGTTCTCGTCGTCGTCTACTAGGGTGATCTTCGCCATGGGCTCGCCGTTCGGGGAGGTCGTGAGAATGGGTCGTCAGAGGGAAACGCGGGGATCGCCCGTGTGACACCCTCCGACGTGATGTGGGATTAAGTCGCATTTAAGCCAATTCAGCGACTGTCTGGAGACCATGTCAAATGCCCAGGTCCATTTCGAACTCTTCATCCGGCGCAATGCCGCGGATGGCTGGACCCTGCACCTCGCCAGCGAGGACCGGCAGTCCTGCCTCGACACCGCCAAGGAGTTGATGGGGAGCCGCAAGGCCATCGCCGTGCGGGTCAGCAAGGAAACCCTGGACGAGGAGACCCGGGGGTACCGCTCTGCCGTGATCCTGTCCGAAGGGATGGTGGAGATCGTCAAGGCGAAGCGCCCAAGGCTCGAAGACGAAACACCCCTGTGTGTCGCTCCGGCGGATCTTTACACGGTCCACGCCCGGGATGTCATCAATCGCCTGCTCGAGGGCTGGCTCCGCCGCAAGACCGTGACGGCCTTCGAGCTTCTGCACCGCCCGGATCTGGTGGAACAGCTGGATGCATCGGGGGTCGAGATCCAGCACGCCATCCAGAAGATCGCCATTCCCGAGGCCCAGGCCCGGGGCATCTCGGTCCACCAGCTGATCCGCGGGTTCCAGACCCTGGTGGAGCAGGCAGTCGAGCGGGTGATCAAGGACGGCCGCAAGAAGACCTTCGCCCAGATCACCCCGGCGAGCTTCCCCGACGTGCTGGTCGCGCTCCAGGACCATCCGGATCGCAGCTACCTGCTGGGCGGCGGTGTCGCCCATTATCTGGGTGCCGCCACCAACTGGCCGGACAAGCTGGGCCGTCTGCTGGACCTCGCGGACGCCGCCCCGGCCATGGGCAAGGGCCGCGCCATAGCCTTCTTCGTTCTGGAGCAGGTTCTGACGGAGATGCTGAGCTCACGGCCTGCCATGACCGCATTCCTCAGTCCCGCCAAGGATCTCGGGGCCCAGCTGGGGGCCATGGTCCGCCTGGCCGCCGATGACATCGTGGAGGCCGTGTCCCGCGCCGACCCGCAGATCCAGACCCTGATCCCGCGCCTGGAGGGCCAGACGGCCCGGCTGGGGGCGCACCTTGCCGGCGACGCCTTCATGACGGTGCGCATGACCGTCATCAAGCGCGTCATCCAGGAACTGTCCGGGCCCCGCAGGTTGCGGCCGGATGATGCGCAGGGAGAGATCAACATCCTGCGCGCCCTGGCCATGAGCCTGTCCGCCGCCTCCGGACGGCTGGTGGGCCTCGAGGATGTGGAAGCCGCCGTGACCGAACGGTCCCGCGGCCTGGTGACCGCCGATTTCGTGAACAGCTTCCTGCAGACCTCCACCACCGCCCTCGCCGAGGCCGCGGCGCTGGTGCGGCTGGCGGACAATGTCACCGGCCCCAACAACAAGCGGGAGGCCGCCCGCTGGGTCGCCTCCATCGTCGGTGCCCTGAAATTCGAGCGAGAGCTTCGCTCGACCCCGGAGTCGCCGCTGTCCAAGCTACAGACCCTGGCCGACCTGCAACGCTCCCTGCGCAAGGCCGGGCTGACGGAAAGCGATGCCCTCGCCTCGATCAGCAAGATCGGTGAAATCGGCGCGCTGGTCGAGGCCGATGTGAAGCTGATCCAGGCGGTCTCGCGGTCACCGGCCCCGCCGATCCAGAGGCTGGTGATCCTGCTCCGCATGGCGTCGGGAGACACGGCACCGCTCGGGCCCTGCGCCGACCGGGCCAAGGCGGAGGTGCTGCGGCAGCTGCGCACGCCGGAGGTCCGGTCTGCCCTGGCGGCCTCTCCGCAGCAGTTCGACCAGGTCCGCGGCCTGATGACCGCCATGGGACTGGCCGCCTGACGGAACGACAGCCCGCGGTCAGACCGTGACCTGGGCCCCGAGCTCCACCACGCGGCCTGGCGGAATGCGGAAGAAGTCCGTCGGGTTGGCCGCGTTGCGCATCAGGAAGATATAGATCTTGTCCTGCCACATGGGCATGCCGGACTGGGCCGACGGCACCACTGACCGCCGCCCCAGGAAGAAGGACGTCGCCATGATGTCGAACTTCAGCCCGTGCTTGCGGCACAGCCCCAGGGCCTTGGGAACATTCGGGCTTTCCATGAAGCCGTAGCTGATCACCAGCTTCTTGAAGTCGTCGCTGACCGGTTCGATCCGGATCCGGTCAATTTCCGGCACCCGGGGCGTTTCGGCGGTCAGCACGGTCAGGATGATGTTCTTCTCATGCAACACCTTGTTGTGCTTGAGATTGTGCATCAGGGCCACCGGTGCCACGTCGGGGTCGGAGGTCAGAAAGATGGCCGTCCCCGGCACCCGATGCGGCGGCCGCGCGCGGAGCATGTCGATCAGGTCGGTCAGCGGCACCGAATCCCGGCGGGTCTTCTCCGTGAGGATCTGCGTGCCGCGCACCCAGGTGGCGATGATGGTGAACAGGATCCCGCCCATGGTCAGGGGCAGCCAGCCCCCCGTGGCGATCTTCAGCCCGTTGGCGAACAGGAACACGCAGTCGAGGCTGATGAGGGGCGCGCACAGGGCCCAGCCCATCCAGCGACTCCAGCCCCACATGTGGCGAACGACGATATAGGCGAGGATGGTGGTCACCAGCATGGTCCCGGTGACCGCCAGCCCATAGGCATCGGACAGGTTGTCGGAGTTCTGGAACACCAGCACCAGGGCCAGGACACCCAGCATGAGAAGGCTGTTGATCTGGGGGATGAAGATCTGGCCGGACTGGGTTTCCGACGTGCGGCGGACGTCCATCCGCGGCAGAAGGCCCAGCTGGATGGCCTGCTGGGACAGGGAGTAGGCGCCGGTGATCACGGCCTGGCTGGCAATGGCCGAGGCGAACACCGCCAGCAGCACCAGGGGCAGCCGGAAGACCGGCGGACACATGACGAAGAACCAGTCCTGGCTCTCGAAGGCCACGCCGTGGGCCCGGGCCTCTGCCAGGGTATGCAGGGCATAGGCCCCCTGGCCCAGATAGTTCAGCGCCAGCGCCGGGAGCACCAGGAAGAGCCAGGAGGCCTGGATCGGCCAGCGCCCGAAATGGCCCATGTCGGCGTACAGGGCCTCGGCCCCGGTGACCGTCAGGAATACCGAGCCCAGCACCAGCAGGCCGACAATCCCGTGCTTCAGAAGGAACGCCACGGCGAAGTGCGGGCTCAGCGCCAGGAACACCTTCGGCGAATCCGCGATGTGCACGACGCCGAGGGTCGCGATGGTGAAGAACCAGACCACCATGACCGGCCCGAACAGCTTGGCGACATTGGCCGTGCCCCGGGACTGGATCAGGAACAGGCCGATCAGGATGAAGAACGAGGCGAAGGTGATGAACTTCGGACTGGCGACATTGGCGAGGCCCGGCACGTCGTGCAGTCCCTGGAAGGCTCCCAGCACCGAGATGGCCGGAGTGATGATGCTGTCGCCATAGAAGAGGGCCGCGCCCACCACCCCGAGCACGAACACGAGGCGGGTTCGCTGTCCCAGCGCCCGGCCGGCCAGGGCCATGAGCGACAGCACCCCGCCCTCGCCCTTGTTGTCGGCACGCATGACGAACAGAACGTATTTGACGGTCACCACCAGGAAGAGGGCCCACAGGGCCATGGAGACCACGCCGAGGATCGAATCGTCGGTCATCCGGTCCTTGGCGGCCTGCACCATGGCGGCCTGGAAGGCATAGAGCGGGCTGGTTCCGATATCGCCGAAGACCACCCCGACCGATCCGAGGGCCAGTCCCATGACCTTGGCGTTGAACAGGCCGCCTGACTTGCCACCCGGCCCGTGCCCGTTCCCGTGACCCTGGAGGTCATCATGGCCGGCCACCGGCAAAGACCCCTCCGGCGGCGCGGCGCAGGCGTCCCCGCCCGAGCCGGACTGCGAGGTGTCGACGTCAGGCGCGCCCTCGACCGAAGCAGCGCCAGAGGGCGTGGCAGCCATGAAAGTCCTCCGAAACCAGGTTTGGACCTGGCGATTTCCCGCCGTCCCCGCCCCCGGGATGAGGATCGGAGCGGGGCAGCAAAGGCGGCGCGGGATACTCCCTTTTTCAGACCTGTTCAATGCCGCAGACGTCGGGGGCAGATGCTGGTCTCAGAAAGGAGGGCCCGCCGGAACGATTGAATGATATGCCAAAGGTCTTAAGTCATTGGTCGATACCCTGCGAACGAGAGATGTCTGACAGCCAACGCTTCCCCGTCGCCGCCCATGCGCTGGCCTATCTGGCGCACATGGATGCCTATGGGCCGGAGCGTGCCGTCTCCAGCGCAGCCCTGGCCGCATCCATGCCGACCAACCCGGTGGTGGTCCGACGGGTGACCGCCCTTCTGGCCCGTGCCGGACTGATCGGAACCCGGACCGGGGCTTCCGGAGGAGCCTGGCTGCTGCGCCGGCCGGACGACATCCGCCTGGGCGAGGTGCTCAAGGCCGTGAACGGCTTCGCCCATCTCGGCTGCCCGCCGCCCGGTGCCAAGGGGTGCCCCGTGGGCGAGCGGATTCCCCGCCAGGTGTCCCGTGCCATCGCTGCCGCCGACCAGGCTGCGACAGAGCGGCTCGACGGCTTCACCGTCGCGGACCTGCTGCGCGAAATCTGACACGTTTTGCCGCTCTGCGGGACTTGAACCCGGCCACAATTCTCCCAGATATCTGAAACCGCAACTGTTGCGGTTTTAGAATGGCCGGTTGCGCCGGCTGCTCCGAGGAGATCGCCATGACGACTGTCGCAATCGTTTATCATTCCGGCTACGGCCACACCGCCGTGGTCGCAGAGCATGTGGCCAAGGGCGTGACCGAGGCCGGGGCCGAGGCCCGCCTGCTTCGGATCACCGGTGCCGACCAGGACATGGCGCCCCTTCTGGACGGCATTGCCGACGCGGATGCGGTGATCTTCGGCGCGCCGACCTACATGGGCGGAGCGTCCGCGCCGTTCAAAGTCTTTGCCGACGCCAGTTCCAAGGCCTGGTTCACCCATGCCTGGAAGGACAAGCTGGCCGCGGGCTTCACCAACTCTCTCAGCCTCTCCGGCGACAAGCTTTCGACCCTCGCGTACTTCTCGGTCCTGGCCGCGCAGCACGGGATGGTCTGGGTATCCACCGGACTCATGCCCGGCGCGGCCCTCGGCGATGTCACGGTCGACGGCGTCAACCGCGTCGGGTCGTCGCTGGGTCTGATGACCCAGTCCGACAATGCCGCACCGGACGTCACGCCCGGAGCCGGCGACAGGAAGACCGCAGAGCTGTTCGGCGGCCGGGTCGCCGAAGCGGCGAAGCGCTGGAACCGCGGCGCCGCCTGACCCCACGAAAGGCGACGCCAGACAGAATGCCGAGCTTGACAGGGCGACGTGTCCGGCCAATCTCCCCCCGATGCCGCCGGCTCCTGGGCATCATCAGGGAGTGTCCATGACCCGTCGTCTCTGCCTCGTCACCGGTGCGTCGGCCGGGATCGGAAAGGCGTTTGCCCACGTCTATGCCAGCCATGGCTATGACGTCTTCCTCACGGCGCGCCGGGCGGACCGACTGGAGCTGCTGGCGTCGGAAATCCGCCTGCGCCATGGGGTCGAGGCCTTCGTGGCCACGGCGGACCTGGCAGAGGCCGGTGCCGTGGACAAGCTCCTGGCCGCCGTCGCCGCCGAGGGCCGGGACATCGACGCCCTGGTGAACAATGCGGGCTACGGCCTTGCCGGGGCCTATGCCCAGACCAGCTGGAGCGACCAGCAGGCGTTCCTGCAGGTCATGACCGTCGCCCCGGCGGAGCTGGCGCACAAGGTCCTGCCCGGCATGCTGGAGCGGCGGTTCGGCCGGATCGTCAATGTGGCGTCCCTGGCGGGGCTGGTCCCCGGTTCGGCGGGGCATACCCTGTACGGCGCCGTGAAAGCCCTGCTGGTGCGCTTTTCCCAGAGCCTGCATCTGGAGACGCAGGGGACCGGCGTGCATGTCACCGCCCTTTGCCCCGGCTTCACCTATTCCGAGTTTCATGACGTCAACGGCACGCGAGACGCCATGAACGGCCTGCCCGCCTGGCTGTGGCTCGGTGCGGACGAAGTCGCCGCCATCGGCTACGAGGCAGCCGAGGCCAACCGTGCCGTCTCCGTCAGCGGCTCGCCCAACAAGGCCATCGCTGCCCTGGCCAAGATCCTGCCCGATGACTGGGCCCTGGCGGTCATGGCCCGCCAGTCCCGCCGCTTCCGCCGGATCTGAGTGGCGTCCTAGGGCAGGGCGGCCCCGCGGGCATAGGCCCAGGACTGGATCTTCCAGCCGTCCGCGGCCTTGACCAGGGCAAAGGTGAAGGTCCCGGCGTTCTTCAGCTGGCCGTCCTTGGTCTTGAAGGTGATGACGCTGGGGGCCACCACATAGGCGTGGTCGCCGTTCACTTCGGCGAGGCTGGGATCGTTGATCTGCACGGCCCCGCTGATCACGCCCTTGGATGCGGCGAACTTGGCGAAGTCCCCGCCCCAGCCCAGGATGGCGGACGGTCCGGACCAGCTGTAGGGCGCGAACTCGTCAAGGATGATCGGGCTGGCCACGTGGGCGCCGGCGATCTTGGCCGGGGCATTGGCGTTGAAGCCCTCCGTCAGCTGCTTGATCGGGGCCAGCACGGCGGGATCGACGGCCGTGTCCGCCAGGGCCAGGACAGGGCTCGCCAGCAGGGTGCCTGCCAAAGCGACGGCGGTGATGATCTTCATGGGCGGCCTCCCAGCCATTCTGCAAATCGTTGGTCCCATGACAGCACGGGCATCCGCCGCAGGCAATCGCGGCTCAGTGCAGCCACAGGCCGAAGCCCACCGACGCGACGGTGAGCGCCGCGAGACCCGCCAGGTCCAGGGCCCGGGTGACAGGCCCCACCACCGGCACCGGCTTGCCCGAGGCCAGCCGCAGCTCCCGTGCCAGCAGGAACAGGGGGAAGGTGACGCTGATGGCGATGGCGAAGGCCAGCACGATGTAGGCCCAGACGAACCGGACGCCGACCTTGCGCGCCTCTCCCACCATCCAGACGGCGGCGGCGAGCAGGAACAGGCCGAGGTCGATGGCGAAGGAACGGCTGGCGGGATTGACCTTCAGGTCCGGCAGGAAGCTGCCGCCCCCGTGGGCTCCCGGTCCGAAATAGGCGAGGTTCTCGCTCCAGGTGCCATAGAAGGCGGCCAGCGCGACGACGGCATAGAAGACGCACAACAGGCGCGATCCGAGTGTCATGGGCAGCCCCTTCCCCAGCGAGACCGCCCGAGGCTATCCGATCCCGACGGGCCACGCCATGGCATCGACTGCCGCCGCCGCGGGCACAGCATGATTGACCCGGGCGCTGTCCCGCTCTAACCCGCAAGCCATGTTGCAAGGTCTCTCCACCCTCGCCCGGGACGCCCGCTCCTGGCCCTTCGAACAGGCGCGCGCCCTCCTGGCGCGAATCGTCTCCGTCCGGTTGTCCGACCCTGCCGAGCGTGAGGCGGCTACGGCCCTCCTCGCCGCCGGCGCGGTGGCGGATGCCGTGGGGCGCTTCCCTGCCCTTGCCGCCCATCCGGTGACGTTCGAGACGGGCTACGGCCCCTCCGGCCTGCCGCATATCGGCACCTTCGGCGAGGTGGTCCGCACGACCATGGTGCGCAACGCCTTCCGGGCCCTGACCGAGGATGCGATCCCCACCGAGATGCTGTGCGTCAGCGACGACATGGACGGCATGCGCAAGGTGCCGGACAATGTCCCCAATCCCGAGGCGCTGGCGGCCTATCTGCAAAGGCCCCTCACCGACGTCCCCGATCCCTTCGGCACGCATGCGGGCTTCGCCCAGCACAACAACGCCCGGCTGCGCGGCTTCCTCGACAGCTTCGGCTTCGACTACAGCTTCCGCTCGGCCACCGAGCTCTACCGCTCCGGCGTCTATGACGCGACCCTGCGGCGGGCCCTGGAACGCTATGACCAGATCATGGCCGTGATGCTGCCGACCCTGGGGCCGGAGCGCCGGGCCACCTACAGCCCTTTCCTGCCGGTCTCCCCCTCCACCGGACGGGTGCTCTATGTGCCGATGAAGGCCACGGACCCAGTGGCTGGAACCGTGACCTTCGATGACGAGGACGGAACGGAGGTGACGCTGCCGGTCACCGGCGGCCAGGTGAAGCTGCAGTGGAAGCCGGACTTCGGCATGCGCTGGGCCGCACTGGGCGTCGATTTCGAGATGTTCGGCAAGGACCATCAGACCAATGGTCCGGTCTATTCGAAGATCTGCCGCATCCTGGGTGCGGAACCGCCCCTGCAGTTCGTCTACGAGCTGTTCCTGGACGACAAGGGGGAGAAGATCTCCAAGTCCAAGGGCAACGGCATCTCCGTGGAACAGTGGCTGAAGTATGCCCCGCAGGAGAGCCTGTCCCTCTACAACTTCCAGAAGCCCAGGGTGGCGAAGAAGCTCTATTTCGACGTGATCCCCCGGGCCGTGGACGAGTATCTGACCTTCCTCGACAACTACCCCGGGGAAGACCCCGGCGCGCAGCTCGACAATCCGGTCTGGCACATCCATGACGGCGCGCCCCCGGCCGGCGGATCACCGGTCAGCTTCGGCCTGATGCTGAACCTGGTCAGCGCGGCCAACGCGTCGGACACGGAGATCCTGTGGGGCTTCCTGTCCCGCTACGTGCCGGGCGCGACGCCCCAGAGTCAGCCTCTGCTGGACAAGCTGGCGGGCTATGCGCTGGCCTATTACGAGGACTTCGTCCGGCCGACCAAGACCTACCGCGCGCCCACCGACACGGAACGGTCGGCCATGGTCGACCTGGTGGCCCGCTTCCGCGCCCTGCCCGCGGACACCATGGACGGCGAGGTCATACAGAACGAGGTCTATGCGGCGGGCAAGGCGGCGGGCTTCGAGCCCCTGCGCGCCTGGTTCCAGGCCCTGTACGAGGTCCTGCTGGGCCAGACCCAGGGACCGCGGTTTGGTTCCTTCGCCGCCATCTACGGCCTCGACCGCACCATCGCCCTGATCGAGCGTGCCCTCGCCGGGGACGACCTCAGCGCCGGCTGAACCCTAGCTTCGGCGCCACAGGGCCCAGCAGTTCGGAGTCTCCCACAGCTTGATCGCCTCGAGCGTGATGCCATGGGGGGCGAGCAGGTCGGGAATGATCCGGGCCAGCTCCTCCACCAGCCCCTCCGCCGTCGGCGCACCGTCCAGCCAGTAGACCGGGCGACCCATGGAGGCGTTCAGCTCGGCAATGGCCGCGACCTGCGGGTCGGCACGGCTGAACACGGCGGTGTGGTCGAAGTTCGCGTCGATCCAGGCCCCCACCACCGACTTCAGCACGCCGAAATCGACGATGCGGCCCAGGGCGTCCATCTGGGGCCCGCTGACCTCCACCTCGGCCACATACCGGTGGCCGTGGATCGCCTTGCAGGCGCCCTCGTGTCCCGGGATGCGGTGGGCGGCATCCCACTCGAAACGGCGGGAAATGGTGATGACAGGCATGGGTCCGCCCAGGAAAATCGTCGGAGGGGTGAGGTTGGCGGCTGGCGCTAGACCATATTCATGCGCATTTGTCGACCTTTGCGGATCGGGAGCAGACGGGAATGGGCGGGACGGAGCGCCGCGCAGTATTGGTGACAGGCGGTGCCCTGCGGGTCGGTGCGGCCCTTGTGCGCCGGTTCGCCGCCGAAGGCCGCGTCGTGGTGATCCACTACCGCCTGGCCGACACCGCCGCCATCGCCCTGCAGCAGGAGATCCGCGACCTCGGCGGTGAGGCCCATATCCTCGGGGCGGACCTGACAGACCCCGGGGCCGTCGCCGGTCTGATCCCCGCCGCCCTCAAGCTCGCCCCCGACCTTGGCGTGCTGGTCAACTCCGCATCGGTGTTCGAGCCGGACACCGCGCTGGATCCGCAGACCGACGGCTGGCTGACGTCCACGGCGGTGAATGCCCTGGCGCCCGCCCGGCTGGCCGCCGCCCTGCACGCGGCGACGAGCGGCGGGGTGGTGATCCACATCCTCGACCAGAAGCTCGCCAATCCGAACCCGGACTATTTCAGCTATACCGCGTCGAAGGCGGCCCTGGCCGAGGCGGCGCGGATGCAGGCCATGGCCTTTGGGGACCGCACCCGGGTCATCTGCCTGGCACCGGGCCTGATGCTGCCCAGCGGCGACCAGACCGACGCGGAATACGCCCGGTCCGCCACCCTGAACCTCCTCCGTCGACGGACAAGTCCCGATGATCTCGCCGAGGCGGCGGCCCTGGCGGCGTCCGGTGCCCTGGCCACCGGCGAGACGGTATTCGTGGATGGCGGCCAGCACCTGACCCCCCAGAGCCGGGACGTGATGTTCCTGGTCCGCGGCGAAACCTGAGGACTATCCGGATGTACGCCCTGTTCCTGCGCGATCACGCCGTCTCCGCCCGGATCGGCATCCACGCCTTCGAGCGGGAGGCCCCCCAGCGGCTGATCCTGAACGTCAGCCTCGCCATCCGGGGGGAGACACAGGCGGACGACATCTCCCAGACCACGGACTACGACTTCCTGCGCACTGCGGCGGCGGAGATCCTGGCCAGCGGCCATCTGGACCTGCAGGAAACCGTCTGCAAACGGATGATCGCCGCCTGCCGTGCCCGGCCGGACGTGGCCGCAGCCCTCGTCTCGACGGAAAAGCCCGACGTCTATCCCGACGCCGCCGCCGTGGGCTGCCGCATGCTCTGGCGGGCCGACGACGTCGATCCGGCGGACCTGGCCCTGTTGTTCAGCCGCCCCGGCTGACTATTTGGGCGCGAACTGCAGGGTGTAGGCGCTCTTGATGTCCGTGCCCGGCTTCAGCACGCCGGACTTCGACATCACCTCTGCGAGTGCCTGCCAGCGGGCGTCGGTCATGGCCCCGATAGGGGGCGAGGCCTTGCCATCGACGATCTCGTAGGCGCGCATCTTCTCCCGGGCCTGACCCAGGACGTCCTGGGTCATTTCCGGATTGTCCTTCAGGATCATCGCGTCGGCCGGGCGGGGATCCCCATGCAGATAGGCCTTCCAGCCTGCCGCCGTGGCCTCGACAAAGGCCTGGACCGCCTTCGGGTTCTTCGCGATCAGATCGTCGGGGACCAGCACGAGGTCGGCATAGCCGGGATAGCCCTCATCGGAGAGGACGAACACCTTTGGCTTGAAGTGCCCCTCCTTCTCGATCGTGTAGGGCTCGCTCGTCACATAGCCCTGCTGGATCGCCGCCCTGTTCTGGATGAACGGACCGGAATTGAAGGTGTATTTCCGCACCTGGTCATCCGTCAGGCCGAACCTGGCCTTCAACCACACCCAGACACCGGTGAGAGAGGCGTCGGACAGCAGCATCGGGTGGCCCTTCATGTCCGCCAGACTGTTCACCCCGGCATCGGGATGGGCCATCAGCACCCACGGGTCCTTCTGCATCGCCGCCATGACGGCCTTCACCGGCACATGCTCCTCGGCGAGGCTCAGCGCCACGAAGCTGTTGGAGCCGATCCCCATGTCCGCGGCACCGGACGCCAGCAGCTGCGGCACGTTGGAGCTGGGACCACCCTGCAGGATCTTCACGTCCAGCCCCCGGCGGGCATATTCGCCATTGGCCACCGCCTCGTAGAAGCCCCCGTGCTCCGCCTCCGCCTTCCAGTCCGTGGCAAAGCGGATCGTCGTGGTGGCGGGGTCGGTCTTCGCGGCGGGCTTCGCGCCGCAGGCGGCGAGGGTGGTGAGCAGGAAAAGGGGCAGCAGACGACGCAGGGACATGGGCAGACTCCGATCCGGACGCCCAAGGCTTGGCCAAGGTTGCGGGCCCGCGCAAGCCGGAAAAGACGTCCTCCCGGTGCCCCCGGTCCGTTCGGGCTTTGGATCGGGCCGGGAATGCCCTATCTGACGGCCTCCCGCCCCTTGAAAGTCCCCTGAGTGAGCAAGCCGCCCGCCAAGTCCAACACGCCCGCACCGACCCGCTCGTCCGGCCGGCCGCCGCTGATCGCGCTCCGCGACGTGCAGCTGTCCGACGGGCCGGTGCAGATGTTCGAGGGCGTCGACATCGCGCTGGAACCCCGGCAGCGGGCGGCGCTGGTCGGCCGCAACGGGGCGGGCAAGTCCACCCTGATGCGCATCCTGACCGGGGCGTTCGCCCCCGATTCCGGGGAGCGGTTCCTGCAGCCCGGCCTGCGCATGGTCTATGTGCCGCAGGAGCCGGAGATCACCGGGGATACCCTGCTGGACCACGTCACCGCCGGCGGAGCCCAGGATTGGGAGGGGGAAAGCGCCCTGTCCACCTTCGGTCTGGACGGGGCCAAGAGCACCCGGGGCCTGTCCGGTGGCGAGATCCGCCGCACGGCACTGGCCCGGGCCTTCGCGGAGAAGCCGGATCTGCTGCTGCTGGACGAACCCACCAACCACCTGGACGTCTTCGCCATCGAGACGCTGGAGCGGGAGATCGCCGACAGCGGCGCGGCCCTTCTGGTGGTGAGCCACGACCGGGCCTTCCTGAACCGGGTCACGGACCGCTGCTTCTGGCTCGCCCATCGCAAGGTGCGGGTGTTCGACCAGGGCTTCGCGGCCTTCGAACCCTGGGCGGAAAAGGTCGAGGCGGAGGAGGAGGAAGCCTTCCGCCGCCTGACCAAGGCCATCGAGCGGGAGACCTACACCTTCTATCGCTCCATCACCGCGCGGCGCACGCGCAACGAGGGCCGCGCCCGGCAGCTGGAGGCCATGCGCGCGCAGAAGGAAACCCTGATGCGGGACCAGACCCGGGGCATGGAGCTGGTGCTGGACAGCGGTGCCGTCTCCGGCAAGCGGGTGGTGGAGGTGAAGGGCCTCTCCAAGGCCTTCGGCGACCGGACCATTGTCCGCGACCTGTCCCTGCGCATCCTCCGGGGCGACCGCCTGGCCGTGGTCGGCCCCAACGGTGCGGGCAAGACCACCCTGGTCAAGCTTCTGTTGGGAGAGCTGGCCGCCGATGCCGGCGAGGTGACCCTGGGCACGGGCCTGCAGACGGCCTACCTGGATCAGGCCCGGGTGGACCTGAAGCCCACCGACACCCTGTGGGACGCCCTCACCCCCACCGGCGGCGACCAGGTCATGGTCCGCGGCCAGCCGATGCATGTGGCGGCCTTTGCCAAGTCGTTCATGTTCAAGGAAAGCCAGATCCGCCAGCCCGTCGCCAGCCTGTCGGGGGGGGAGCGCAACCGCCTTCTGCTGGCCCGGGCGCTGACCAAGCCCGCCAACCTGCTGGTGCTGGACGAACCCACCAACGACCTGGACATCGAGACCCTCGACCTGCTGGAAGGCATGCTCGAGGACTATGACGGCACCCTGATCCTGGTCAGCCACGACCGGGACTTCATCGACCGTCTTGCCACATCGACCCTGGGACTGGACGGGCGGGGCCGGGCGGCGGAGGCCCCCGGCGGCTGGTCGGACTTCAACCGTCAGTATCCGGACTTCTTCGACCGTGGCTCGGCCAAGGCCCAGCTGCGGGTCGAGGCGGCGAAGCCCGCGGGTCCGGAGCCGAGGCGCGCGGCCGTGAAGCTGACCTTCAAGGACCAGCGGCGGCTTGAGGAGGCGGAGAAGGAAACCGCCACCCTGCCCGGCGAGATCGAGGGTCTGGAGACCCAGCTGGCGGACCCGGGGCTCTATGCCCGCAATCCGAAGCGCTTCGACGCCCTGACCGCCCAGATCGACACCCTCCGCGCCCGTCTTGCCCGGGCGGAAGAGGACTGGCTGGCGCTGGAGGAAAAGCGCGAGGGGCTGGGCTGACCCGAGGGCGAAACGCGGCTGCCATCGACATCCGCCCCCGTTCCGGCTAACCCCGCGCCCATGAGCACGTCCATTCCCCTGGAAGCCGCCCGCCGGCGCACCTTCGCCATCATCTCCCACCCGGATGCGGGCAAGACCACCCTGACGGAGCATCTGCTGCTGGCAGGGGGCGCGATCCGCGCCGCCGGTGCCGTGCGGGCCCGGGGAGAGACCCGGCGCACCCGCTCCGACTGGATGAAGATCGAGCAGGAGCGCGGCATCTCGGTCACCGCGTCTGTCATGACCTTCGACCACGGCGGGCTGATGTACAATCTGCTCGACACGCCGGGCCACGAGGACTTCTCGGAGGACACCTACCGGACCCTGACCGCCGCGGATGCCGCGGTCATGGTGCTGGACGCGGCCAAGGGGATCGAGCCCCAGACCCTGAAGCTGTTCGAGGTCTGCCGCCTTCGGGACATCCCCATCCTGACCTTCATCAACAAGATGGACCGGGAGGCGCAGGACCCGTTCGAGCTGCTGGACGAGATCGCCACGAAGCTGGCCCTGGACCCCGCGCCGCTCTACTGGCCCGCCGGATCCGGCTCGCGTTTCAAGGGCACGCTGGACCTGCGCACGGACCGCTTCACGCCCTATGTCCGCAACAGCGAGATCGGCGAGATCGAGCAGGTCGCGTTCCGTGGAAACGCCATCTCGCAATATCTCGACCCGGCGGAGGTGGAGGAGCTGTCCGACAGCGCAGAGCTGATCCTGGGTGCCTCCAAGACCTTCGATCCGCAGGCCTTCCTGGAGGGCCACATGACCCCGGTGTTCTTCGGCTCCGCCCTGCGGCATTTCGGCGTGGAGGAACTGCTGAGCGGCCTGGGAGCCTTCGCCCCGCCGCCGAAGCAGGTGGCGGCCCTGAAGGGCACCGCCGACACCCACGTGGCACCCGGGGAGTCCGAGGTGACCGGCTTCGTGTTCAAGGTCCAGGCGAACATGGACCCCAACCACCGGGACCGGATCGCCATGCTGCGCCTGTGTTCGGGCAAGTTCACCCGCGGCATGAAGCTGAAGGTCCAGAACACCGGACGCCAGCTGTCGGTGAACTCCCCCATCATGTTCTTCGCTGCGGACCGGGAACTGGCGGAGGAAGCCTATGCCGGGGACGTGATCGGCATCCCCAACCATGGGGTCCTGCGGGTGGGCGACAGCCTGTCCGAGACGGGGACGCTGCGCTTCCAGGGCCTGCCCAACTTCGCGCCGGAAATCCTGCGCCGGGTCCGGATCAAGGACCCCCTCAAGGCGAAGCACCTGAAGAAGGCCCTGGAAGGACTGGCCGAGGAGGGCGTGACCCAGCTGTTCCGACCGACCCTGGGCGCAGACTTCATCGTCGGTGCCGTGGGCCAGCTGCAGTTCGAGGTGATGGCCGACCGCCTGGCCAACGAATACCAGCTGGAAGTGATCTTCGAGGCCGCTCCCTTCGCCGAGGCCCGCTGGGTCACCGGCTCCCGGGCCGATCTCGAGGACTTTGCGGGCAAGCATCGCAACGCCATGGCCGAGGACATCGATGCCCAGCCCGTCTTCCTGGCCAAGTCGTCCTGGGAGATCGGATATGTGACCGAGAAATTCCCGACTGTGACATTCCAGCGCACCCGCGAGCGCGGCTGATCCGAAGGCCCTCCACGGCTCCAACCTTGCTGGTCTGGGCCTGAACCGAAGGGGGGCGTCCCACTGCGGGACGACGGGGAGGCAACCTATGCAATTCGAGCGGGATCCGTGGCGGCGTTTCGGGCGAAACACGCGCGGAAATGCGCTGGCCCATGCCGAGCGGATCGAGTTGCTGGACGCCGCGGCCCTCAAGGCCGAAACCGCACAGGCCGGTCTGGCCGTGCATCAGGCGACGGACCGCCAACGCTCGGCGCGCCTTCTGGACTATGCCTTCATGCTCCGCGAGATTGCCCGACGCACCGGCGATGTCGCATGCCTTGCCAATGCCGGACGGGCTGCGGAACGGGCCGTCCGTCTGGCCATCGACGACGCGACCCGGATCGCCGCCCGCATCGAGCTGGTCCACTGCAGCCTGCTCGCCGCCGACCTGTTCGGCGACAGCCTGGCCGCGGAGGCCGCCCAGGCCCGCTTGACGGCGCTCGAGGGCGAAGAGCGCGTGTCCGTGGACGACCGGATCGTCACCATGGGGCTGAAGGCGCGGCTGCTGGCGCGGAACGCCCTGACGGACAACGATCTCAACGCCGCGGTCGAAGCGGCGGGTGCCTTTGACGAGGCAGTGGAACTGTCGGATCAGCGTCTGCGGTCCTCCGGCGAGGGCCGGAGCCTTGCGGCCAATCTGCGCCTGCATCGCGCGGACATGCTGGTGGGCTTCGGCGTCCAGCTGAAGGAAACCACGCTTCTGCGCCAGGCGGAGACCGATCTGGCACAGGTGGCGGCCCAGATCGACCGCGACCGGCTGCCGATCTCCTGGGCGCGGGCCGAGGCCCTGCGCGGCGCGGCCCTCGCGGCCTGCGGATCCCTCGGCGCGGACGAGGATGAAATTTCCCGCGGGGCCACGGCCCTGTCGGTGTCCCTGGCCCATCTGCCGATGCTGCACAGCCCGCTGGACACGGCGCGGACCTCCCATGCGCTGGGCGTCGTGCTGCAGGCCCTCGGGGAGGCCTGCGACGACGACCGCCTGTTCGACGAGGCCATTTCGGCCTTCGACCGGGCACTGGAGGCCTTCGAGGCCCACCCCGACGTGGCCCAGCGGCCGGTCTGTGCCTATGACCGGGCCATCGCCATCACCCGGCGCGCCGAGCGGCAGGGCGACATGGTGTCACTGGACTATGCGGAACGGGCCTTCAAGGCAGAGCTGTCCGGCCTGGAGCCGCAACTCGACCCGGTGGCCTGGGCCGTGATGCAGGTGGCCCTGGCCCGGGTCTATTCCGCCCGCGCGGACATGACCGGCGACGAAAGCGAGCGGTCCCGGGCGAGGCTGGCGCTGGCGACCGCGCTGGACGTGTTCACCGAGCGGGGGCTGCGAGGCCTGGCGGAGGTGGTGATGTCCAACCTCGAGCAGCTGAAGTCGAAGGTCTGATCGACCGGACCGGTTCCGGCGTCAGGCGGCGACGTCGCCCGTGTCGCGGCGAATGCGCCAGAAGCGCAGGGTCCGCTGGGCCGTCTCGATGGTCAGCTGATTGTAGAGGGCACCGTATTCCTGAGCCCGGCCCATGGCCATGTCGTCATCCAGGATCAGCAGGGTGAAGGTCAGGAACAGGGCGCGATCGAAGTTCGCGGACCGGCACACGACGGCCAGGGCGTCCACTTCCTTGCGATCGACGATGATCCGCGCCGTATTGAAGTCGATGTCCGCCAGTTGGGCCAGGGCCACCAGGAAACGGGTCCGTTCTCCGAAGCGCAGGAACGACACCAGCACGGACGGATTGATCTGCTTATTGGACACGAGGGCCGAGACATAACGCTCTGCTTCCGCCAGGTCCGGCGGCAGCGCACCGTCGCGGGTGGCGATCCGCTTGCGGCTGGTCTCCAGGGCCGCGGTCAGTTCGGTCTGGCTGATGCTGGCATTGCGGGCGGTGATGGTTTCCCGCAGCCTCGCCTCGACCACGAAGTACATCTCGTTCAGCAGGTCGACGGGCAGGTTGTGGCGGTTGATCACCGCCTCGTGCAGATCGGGGTTGGCGGTGGCGCGATCCACCACGGTTTCGGCGGACCGCCGGGACAGGATCGCCGTCTCGTTCTGCAGCAGGACGCCCAGGGTCGTATCGTCGCCGCGCTCCACGATGACGTCGGACACGGACTCGGCGAGATCGACCCGGCGGGACACGGCCCGCAGATAGTCCTGACCGCGCTTGTTCACCACTTCCAGCAGGTCGGTCTCGGTCAGGACCGTCGAGCGGGAGAGGACCGGCGCCGCGACGGCGATTTCGTCATTGGCCAGACTGCGGACCAGACCGGCCGGCGCGTGGTCGGCGTCGGCGATCCGTTCGGAGAGGGCCGCGCGGACCTCCGCCTCCATCTCGCGGCTCAGGTCCAGCATCACGTCGTCGAACAGTTCGAGCTCCCGGGCGCTCTGATGCTCCGACGTGGCGAAGAACAGGTCCGTCACCTCGCGGAGGAGCTCGCGGCGCTTGGTGCTCGACGGCTCCTGGGCGAGGGAGATCAGCTGCGCCAGCTTGGTCAGATTGGAGGCGTTCTCTGTCATCGATCCGCTCAGACGTCCGTGGGTGAGGTGGCAGGCAGGATGGGGGTGTCTTCGGCACGGCGCAGGTCCGTCGACCGACCGTCGACGGACACAAGACCGCGGCAAGCCGCCGAGCCGCCTGCCGCCGCCAGAGAGGCGACCATTGCAAGACCCTGAATGATTGTCGGTATTCCGATGCTCATGAGGGACAGGCCCGTGACTGCCGAAGGGAAACTCTCCGGAAACCCTAAGTCACAGGCACTTAACTGCCCGCTAACGGCCCCGCCACTTTCTCAAAATTTCCGTCTCGGCCATCCGGGTGACGGCGTGCAGTCCCACCGCGAGGATCGCCAGAGCGAACAGCGCCGCAAAGGTCTCTGCCATCCGCAGCTGGTGGGTGGTTTCCACGATGGTCCAGGCCAGGCCCTGGGACCGACCGGACCCGGCGGAGATCTCCGCGACCACGGCACCGATGACCGACAGTCCCACCGCCACCTTGACCCCCTCCAGCACGAAGGGCGTGGCAGCCGGCATCCGCAGCCGCCAGAGCCGCTGACCCGCCGACGCCCCATAGAGATCGAACAGCCGCTCCAGATCCGGATCCGCCGACTTCAGGCCGGTCAGGGCTCCGGAAAAGAGCGGGAAGAAGGCCACCACCGCCGCCAGGGCCGTGGTGGCGTATTCCGGGTGATCCAGTCCCGCCCAGCTGACCACCAGGGGGGCGATGGCCACCACGGGCGTCACCTGCAGGGTCACGGCGAGGGGCTGGACCGCCCGCTCGATCAGCGGCGACACGGCGGCCGCCAGCGCCAGGGGACCCGCAACCAGCGCGGCGAGCACCAGGGCCAGCAAGGCCGACGACAGGGTCACCCACGCCGCCGCGAACAGGGCACCGGCGTGATCGGCCAGGGCCGCGGCAATCGCCGACGGAGCCGGCAGCAGGTACACCGGCAGCTGCAGTCCGCGACAGGCCAGCTCCCATCCCGCCAGCAGGACAAGGCTCAGGGCCAGCGGGGCCGCCAGGGACGTAACCCGGCTCAAGCGGCGGTCTCCATGGCCATCTGCAAGGCGTGGGAAACCTCCTCCACCGCGTCCCGGAAGGCGGGGGATGTCCGAAACCGGGCCGCCCGGGGAAAACCGTCCGACAGACGCGTCTCGGCGAGGATCCGGCCGGGTCCGGGACTCATCACGATCACCCGGTCCGCCATGTAGACAGCCTCTTCCACACTGTGGGTGATGAACAGCAGGGCGGGCCGCCCGTCCTTCCACAGGGACATGACATCGTCCGCCAGGCGGCGCCGGGTGATCTCGTCCAGGGCGGCGAAGGGTTCATCCATCAGCAGCAGGCGGGGCGAGGTGGCCAGGGCCCGGGCAATGCTGACCCGCATGGCCATGCCGCCGGACAGCTGGGCGGGCTTCTTGAGCTCCGATCCGGCCAGGCCGACCCGGGCCAGAGCGGCGCGGGCCTGATCTGCCGCCTGGACCGCGGGGATGCCGGCGAGGCGGAGCGGCAGGGCCACATTGTCGAGGGCAGACGACCAGGGGGCCAGGGTCGGGGACTGGAACACGACTGCCGTTTCCCCCCGGCCGGCCGCGCGTCGGACGTGGCCCTGGGTCGGTGGCTCCAACCCGGCCAGCAGGCGCAGGGCCGTGGACTTCCCACACCCCGACGGCCCCACCAGCGCGGTGGACGACCCCGCTTCGAGGGTCAGGCTGAAGGGTCCGAGAACGGTGCGGTCATCATACCGGACCACCACGTCCTGCAGGGACGCAACCGTCAGTGGAAGGGCGGTCGAGGGTTCGCTCATCCGCCTATATTAGGGGGCTTTTGCCGGAGTGAAAGGTGGTGCCGGGGCGTCAGGCGGCCATCCGCCGCCAGACCAGGTTGTCGGCGACGACGGTGGTCAGGCCGTTCTTCGCCTGGCGGCTATGAAGGTCTGCCATGACGTCGATGGACAACGAGGCCACGCGGGTCAGCACGTGCTCCGGATTGCAGTGGATCGACGGTGCGACGAACAGGGCGGCATTGGCCTCGGGGGCCTTGGCCACGATCAGGCTGGCCAGCCGCTGGGCCATCACCGGGTCCGTGCGCTGCAGCAGCGGTCGCTCGGCAAAGGCCTCGGCCCCCAGCTTGAGGACGAAGTCCACACTCAACGCACGGAACCGGACCGGATCCAGCGGCGGCTGGATGGACTCGAGGGTCAGGACCGTATCGTTCAGCAGAAACATCATAGAGGCAGGCTCCGGAGGTCAGGGTCCTAACCCTAACTCAGGGGCCTTTACGGTCGGGTTGAGAAAGGCGGTTAACGGTCCGCTACCGGTTCGACCAGGAAATGGCGGCCGCTGGAATCCTCGATGTCCACCACCCAGAGGTCCGGGTCGATGCGCACCGCACGCTGGACATAGGCCTCGATATCCGACTCCGCCGTGGCAGCGATCGGGCGAATCCAGATGGAGCGTCCCTCGGAGTCCAGCGCCTCGGCCAGGAGCGTCATCTGCCGCTCCCGGCTGTTCCAGGCCCGGACCAGAACGGCACCCGCCCGGGCGTCACCCCGGCGGGTCACCGCAGCGAAGGCCCCTTCGAGGCCGGCCCGGCGGATCAGGGCAGACACCCAGATGTCGGTGGGAATATTCATGGGTTAACCACGTCGCCTAACCTGGCTGAAAGCCGATCGGAGTTAATGACGGACTCATCACGCCGCAGGCCGGCAGGAAGAGCAGTCGCCATGACCCCGCCGAAATCGGCGCTGATCCAGCTATGTTCCGGTCTTGTCGCAGCCATCGCCCTGCTCGTCCAGACCGCGCCCCCCGCAGCGGCCGCCGGCTGGAGCCTGGACAAGGTCTTTGCGGAGCGGACGGCCATGCGGGTCGCGGACCAGCGCTGCAAGCTGTTCGCCCCCAGCGTGGCGTCGGCGCTGCTGATGGGCGAGGTTCAGGCGCGCAATGCCGTGCTCCGGTCCGGGCGCGATGCTGCCGACGTCGCCCAGATCGTCGAGATCGCCGTGCAGAGAGGTTCCAGCATTTCCTGCCGCGACCCGGCGCTGATCACCGAAGCCGGACATATCCGCAGTGCCTTTTCCAGCTATGCGAAAGTCCAGCGCCTCGACTTCCCGGGCGGGACAGCGTCCTGGAAGGCCGACCGGACCGTCCTCAGTACCCGGGTCGAGGGCGGACGCTGGGCGCTGACCACGGCCGCCGTCCGCTCCACCTCCAGCCTGCACTTCGGCGTCGTGGTGACCAGCGGCCGACTGGCCCTGTTTGCCCAGCCCGGTGCCGAGCCCGGGCTGATGCAACCGGCGGCCGCGCGTCTGGTGGTACGTGACCCGCAAAGAGCACCGCGTCCCTATCTGGCCAGCGCCATCACCCCGCCCCCCCGCGCGGCGAGCAACATCTATTTCGCACAGGCGCGCCGTGCCGCACCGGACGGCGGTCTGGGCTTCCAGTTTCCCGACCAGGCGGTGGAGGCCCTCGTGCAGCTCGACCCCCGGGAAGCCGTGCTGCTGGAGCTGGTCTATCCCACCAGCCACGGGGACCGGGTGGTCAGCGGCGTCTATGAAGTCGGGGATTTTGCGCCGGCCTACGGATTCCTGACCCTCGCCCGTTAGACCCCGGTCTCAGCCGTCCCGGCCGTGGGATACGGCGGTGGCCTCCGCCATCACCGCCACGGCGATCTCGTAGGGCGACTTCCCCCCGAGATCGAGCCCGATCGGCCCTCTCAACCGTGCCAGGTCCCGGGGCGCGATCCCCAGCCTACCCAGACGCGCAATCCGTTCCGGCAAGCGTCGCCGCGCGCCGAGGACGCCCACATAGGGTGCCGCCGACGGCAGGGCCGCCGCCAGTGCGGCCTCGTCGATCTCGGTGTCGTGGGTCGCCACGGCGACGAAGGTCCACGGATCCAGCCCGATCTCCGCCAGGGCAGCGCCCACCTCACCCCGCCAGTAGTGCGCAGCCAGTCCCGGCGGCGGGGCCAGGGGACCGCGGGGGCGGACCAGGTGGGTCTCGTATCCCATGGCCAGGGCCAGCTGGGTCACCGCCAGCGCCGTCGGATCGGCCCCGACGATCACCATCCGCCGCTGCGGCGGCAGGGTGAGGCGCACGCGGAAGGGTGCCTCGTCCAGCCCGATGGTCAGGCGCACGTCATTCGCGGCCACCGAAACGCAGGACCGGGTGTCCCCATCGGTGGTCCAGCCGGCAGTCTGGCGAGCGGCGCGAAGGGCCACCAGGGTCCCGGCCGCAGGATCGTCCGCCGCAAGGGGCTCGACCAGCATCTCGATCCGGGCACCGCACAGCAGCCGGATATCCGGCCACGGACTGCCCGAACCGTAGACCAGCCGTCGCGACACGCCGTCGGCCAGGGCGGCCCGGGCGTGTGCGGCCACGTCGGCCTCGACACACCCCCCGGACAGGAACCCGCTGAGGGTTCGCGACGAGACCAGCATCTGCGATCCGGGCGGACGAGGCGAGCCGCCATCGGTCCGGATCAGGGTGACCAGGGCACTGGCCTGCCCGGCCGCCCTCTCGGCGGCGAGGCTGTCGCGCACATCGTCGGTCAGGCCGAACATCGGCCAATCGGGAAACACGGGGTCGGGATAGACCGGGGGTTCAGGTGAACGGTGGTCGGTATCGGGCATGGAGGTGTCTTAGCCGATCTCGGCCTCGCAGGCGACCAGACCGCAGGCGGCGGCGAACCGCCCGGGTGCCAGGGAGGTCACGGCCGGTTGCCCCGACCCGATCGGCGCCGGCAGCACCGGGGCCGCACTGTCCGGGAAGAGGACAGGAAGGGACGGCCGAGCGATGGCCGGGACTGCCTTCAACAGGTCGCGATCCGGCCGGGACAGGCGCGCGCCCCGCCCGGCCAGAAACCCGACCGAGGCAGAGGGTTCGATCTCGAAGCGGTTGTCGAACACGCCCGCGTCCCCCGGCCCGGTGCGCCGCCGAAGATCCCGGGCATCACGCGCCAGGATGACGCGGCGGGTGTCCGCCGCCAGCCGCACGCCGGCGAGGTGGGTTCGAAGCGGTTCGGTCCCGGCCAGTTGCATGACCACCCGGTCGAGCGCCCCGCGGCTGGGCGGCACCAACGCCCCCCCGATACTGACGATGGCGGCTCCGAGGATTCCCTGCAGGACAGGGGCGGGACCCTCCCGCATCAGGTCGCGGTCGAAGGTGCCGTAGCCGTCCGGTGTGCAGGTCACCTGCCCCGCCAGATGAACCCTCGCCGCATCGGTTGCCGGGTCCGGATCCGCTGTCCGCTCGATGTCCGGCTGTTGACGAAGGGCCTGCCGGGCGCGGGCGCGGGCAAATCGCATGTCGCCGTTGGCGGGATCCTCCAGCCAGGTGAGCCCCCTTTGGCTCAGGACCTGCCGGATATCCTGTCGACGCAGGGACAGCATCGGCCGGAACAGGAACAGCCCCCGCCCCTCCGGCCAGACCGGCGAAGGGCTCCAGGCCCGCGGGTCCGGCAGGGACGGCGTTCCGGCCCGGCGCATCCAGGCCGATTCCGCCAGATCATCCGCCGTCTGCCCGAGCAGGATGACCTGTGCCCCGACGGATCGCGCCGCCTCCGCCAGCAGCCGATGCCGGGCGAGCCGCGCCGCCGCCGGCAGCCCGGTCGAGGGCTTCGGGCCCTGCCAGACGAGGCCCCGCCACTCCGCCCCCAGTCCGACGGCAGCGGTCCCGGCAGCGCGGGTCCAGGCGGCACTGTCGGGGTTGAGGCCGTGATCCACGGTCAGGGCCACCACCCGGCGACCATGCGCCCGGCCGAAGGCGCAGGCGAGGATCAGCAGATAAAGGCTATCACCACCGCCGGAAAACCCGACGGTCAGAGGCCTTGCACTGGACGGGTCGAGCCGGGACCGGAACGTGGCCATCATCCCGTCAGCGGACAGGGGATCCGTCACCGGCCGACCGGCCCGGACACCGGGCTCCGACGGGTCAGCCGGCGCAGCCCAGCTTTTCCTTGGTCTGCGCCGCCCGCGTCCGCGCCGACGGGGTCGCCGTCTTTTCATAGCGCCGGGCGAACTCACCCAGGGCCGCGCAGGCCTCGGGGTTGCGCTGGGTGGCAGCAAGGGCCCGGGACAGCTTGATCACCGCGTCCGGGGCCCAGGGGGTCTTCGGCCAACCCTTCAGGGCCCGGGCATAGGCCGAAGTGGCATCGCCGTTCAGGTCCCGGACGGAATAGCTTTCCCCCAGCCAGTAGAAGGCTTCCGGCGTCTTGGGATCCGCGGGATGGGTTCCGACGAAGGCCTGGAAGGCCTGCGACGCGCCGCCGTAGTCACCGGATGCCAGCAGGGTCCGGGCCGTCTTGAATTCCCCGACCGTATCGACCCCGGCCGCCGGATCCGCGGACGGCACCGGAGCCGCAGCCGCGGCCGAGGCCTGACGACGGCCCTTGCCGTCGGGAGCGGGGGGCGGCGGGGGCGGGGAGCTGACCGTGGCCAGCTGGCTCTCCACCCGGGCGAGGCGATCTGTCAGGGCCTGGATCTGGGTGGTGCGGTCGGACCGGTCGGCCTCCATCCCCGAACGCAGTTGCTCCACGTCGTGGGTCGACTGCTCATTGCCGCCCTGAAGCTTGCGAAGCGTGGCCTCCAGATCATCGACCCGCTGGGTCAGGGCCGTCACTGCCGGGTCGGGGCCCGCGTCCTTGACCTCCACCGGATGACCCGTGTCGCGGGCCTGGAACACGATGGCGCGCAGTTCCCGGATCTGCTTCTCGAGGCGATCCACCCGGGCCGGGTCCTCCGCTGCCCGTCCGAGCCCGGGGATCGCCAGGCTGGAACAGGCCATCAGCGTGCCCACGGCCGCAGCCGCAGCGAGGCGACGCCGTGCCGGCCGCCGCGCGACCGCCCTCAATCCTTCAGGACGCATGCATTCCATCATCGAGGCCATCTTCCAGGGTTCCTGCCCGCAGAGTCACTTTCCGGAGGCAGCCATGAGGACTGCCCGTCCGGCCGTGGGCGGGCGACGGGCCGTGATCGGACCCGTCGCCCCCTTTCGGTCCTACTTCACGCCGCCGGTCAGGGCGGTGTGGCCGTTCCGGTTGTGCGCCCAGGCGTCTTCGCCCGAGCCCAGGTCCACCGGCTGTTCCTTGCCATAGGAGATGGTCGTGATCCGCGAGGCGGACACGCCCTGACCGACCAGATAGGCCTTGATCGCCTCGGCCCGACGGGCCCCCAGGGCCAGGTTGTAGTCACGGGTGCCGCGCTCATCGCAGTTGCCCTCGATCCGCACGACCACCGCCGGATAACGGTTCAGCCAGGCAGCCTGACTGGCCAGCACGGACTTGCCATCGGCCCGCAGGGCGTAGGCGTCGAAGTCGAAATAGACCCGCTCGCCCACATTGACCACGAAGTCCTGCATGGAGCCCGGAACCGGGCCGGCCGGCGGCAGCGGCGCGGGGGCCGGCGGCGGCGGCGCGGGGGGTGCCGGGGC
>CAIQUG010000059.1 GCA_903874895.1 uncultured Caulobacterales bacterium
GCACCTCGACGTCCTTCAGCTTCAGCTGCTTGACCACGTCGGTGGCCCAGTCCTTGCCGAAGCTCTCGAAGGCCAGCAGCTGTACCGGGCGGGCACCCAGCATCGACCACATGGCCATTTCCACCGCGCCGGTATCGGAGCCGGGAACAATGCCGATGAGATAGTCCGCCGGGACCTCCAGCACCTCGCGGGTGCGGTCAATGGCCAGCTTCAGGCGCGCCTTGCCGAGCTTCGAACGATGGGACCGGCCAAGGACCGCGGAACTGAGTTTGTCGGGGGACCAGCCGGGGCGCTTGGCGCAGGGGCCGGAAGAGAATTCAGGCCGCGCAGGACGCAGGGCTGGCTTCGCCACGGGGGCGGCGGTGATGGTCATATCGATGTCTCCCATCCTTACAGATGGACTGCGCGCCGTTGGGGGAGCGTGGCCCGAGGGCGAGAGACCACGGTTTGTCGGCGAAGGCAAGCCCTTGAGCCCGCCCCCGCCCTGCGCCTAAGCTCGCGTCCAACAATCAGAAGACATCCAAGGGACGAGACCCCATGCGCCGCACCTTCCTCAGCCTGGCCCTCGCGGCCACGGCCCTCTCCGTCACGCAGCCCGCCCGCGCCGCGGACCAGCCGCCGCCCAACTGGTCTGACACAAGGGACTTCGACTTTGCCGACCGGGGCTTCATCGCCACCCGCAAGGACCCGAAGATCACCACCGCCGACGGCCGGGTGGTGTGGGACCTGTCGGCCTATGACTTCATGAAGGGTGCGGCCCCTGCGACGGTGAACGCCAGCCTCTGGCGGCACGGCCAGCTCCTGTCGAAGCACGGGATCTTCAAGGTCACCGACGGAGTCTGGCAGGTCCGGGGCTTCGATGTGGCCAATGCCACCTTCATCCGCGGCAAGACCGGCTGGATCGTCATCGACTGTCTCACCACCACCGAGACGGCGAAGGCGGCCCTCGACCTGGTCAACCAGACCCTGGGCGAGCGCAAGGTCAGCGCCTTGGTCTACACCCACAGCCATACCGACCATTTCGGCGGCGCCCGCGGCATGGTGGCGCAGGCCGACGTGGACTCCGGCGCGGTGAAGGTGATCGCGCCGGCGGGCTTCGTCGAACAGTCGGTGTCCGAGAACGTGATCGCCGGCGCCGCCATGGGCCGCCGGGCCACCTACCAGTTCGGCCTCTATCTGCCCAAGGGGCCGGAGGGCACGGTGGGCTCGGGCATCGGTCAGTCCGTGGCGCTGGGAACCCAGACCCTGGTGCCCCCCAATGTCTCCATCGACCATACGGGCCAGACCTTGACCGTGGACGGGGTGACCCTCGAGTTCCAGATGACCCCCGGCACCGAGGCCCCCGCCGAGATGAATGTCTGGCTGCCGGACTTCAAGGTGCTGGACCTGGCCGAGAACGGCAACGAGTCCATGCACAATGTGCTCACCCCCCGGGGGGCCCTGGTCCGCGATGCCCGGGTCTGGGCGGAATATCTGAACCAGTCCCTCAGCCTCTATGCCGGCAAGGCGGACGTGATGATCACCAGCCACGCCTGGCCGCGCTTCGGCCGGGAGACGCTGATCGACTTCATCGGCAAGCATCGGGATGCCTACAAGTACCTGCACGACCAGACCGTGCGGATGATGGACGAGGGGATGACCGGGGACGAGATCGCCGACCGCATCGTCCTGCCGCCGGCCCTGGCCAGCGAGTGGTACAACCGCGGCTATTACGGTTCCATGAGCTTCAATTCCCGGGCGGTCTATCAGCGTTACATGGGCTGGTACGATGCCAATCCGGTCCACCTGGCCCCCTATCCGCAGAAGGAGGAGGCACGGCGCTATCTGGAGGCCATGGGCGGCGCGGCCAGGGTCGCCGAGATGGCGGCAACGGCGGCCAAGTCCGGTGACCTGCGCTGGGCGGCGGAACTGGGCAACCGGCTGGTCATGGCGGATGCCGGCAACACGTCCGCCCGCACGGCCCTGGCGGCGGTCTATCTGAAGCTGGGGGAGGCGTCGGAAAACGCCCTTTGGCGCAACATGTATCTGGCCGCGGCGGACGAGCTGACCCACGGCCTGCATCCGATTCAGGCGGTCAGCCTCGGCCTCGACCTGATCAAGAACACCCCGTCCCCCATGCTGATGGACCTGCTGGCCGTGCGGCTGAACGCGGACAGGGTGGGAGCGGCCCACCTGGCCATGGACATCACCTTCACCGACCGGGGCGAGCACTACCGGGTGACGGTGCGCAACGGCGTGCTGGTGGCCTCGGACAAGGCCCTGCCCGGCGACGGGCCGGCGGACCTGACCCTGTCCATGCCGCGGCAGGCGTTTCTGATGCTGACCTTCAGTCCGGCCAGGATCGGTGACCTGATCAAGGGGGGAACGGTGAAAGCCGACGGCGATCCGGAAGTTTTCAACCGTTTCGTGGGCTGGATGGACGCATTCCGATCAGATTTCCCCATTGTCTGGCGATGATGAAAATTAAGTAACAGTGCATCCGCAGGCATTTTCACTTCGTTTACATCTCTAGAACCCGGCGACCCCCTGCCGGTTCTTCAGAAAATGGAGAGCTTGAATGTCTATTTCCCTCCGCCGCACCCTCGCGGCGGCCTGCGCTGTGCTGTCGGTTGTCTCGGTCGCTCCGGCCTTCGCCCAAGGCATGGACCACGCCATGAGCATGCCCGCCAAGACCAAGATGGTGGGTGGCGCGGCCATGTACCCGTCGAAGACGATCGTCGAGAATGCGGTGAACTCCAAGGACCACACCACCCTGGTGGCTGCCGTGAAGGCCGCGGGTCTGGTGGACACCCTGTCCAGCCCCGGTCCCTTCACCGTCTTCGCCCCGACCAACGCCGCCTTCGCCGCCCTGCCGGCCGGCACCGTGGACAACCTGCTGAAGCCCGAGAACAAGGGCACGCTGACCGCAGTCCTGACCTATCACGTGGTGGCCGGTCATGTGGGCGCCGCGGACCTGGTCGGGATGATCAAGACCGGCGGCGGCAAGGCCGAACTGAAGACCGTGCAGGGCGAGACCCTGGTGGCCAGCCTCTCCGGCGGCAAGGTCCTGATCACCGACTCCAAGGGCCGGGCGGCCCGGGTGACCATCGCCGATGTGGAGCAGTCCAACGGCGTCATCCACGTCATCGACAGCGTCCTGCTGCCGTGACGGGATCGGCGGGTGGCGGCTTCCCCGGGCCGCCGCCCGCCACCTTGGGCGCCGAAGCCCCCCGCGCTTGACCCTCCGGTGCCGCAGGGTCTAACCTTTCCCCGTGTCAGGTTCCTCAGCGATGAGGATAACCAAGGGAACTCAGGTGCAAGACCTGGGCTGCCCCCGCAACTGTATGCGGCGAGCCTGCCGTCACGAAGCCACTGGGCCGCAAGGCCTGGGAAGGCGACGGATCAGGCGTTGACCCGCGAGCCAGGAGACCTGCCTGACACGGTCGCCCTTCGATCGGCCGGGGTGCGCCGAGCGAAACGGGAGACATCCGGCGTGGCGACGCCCAGAACCGGACGGCCCCCGTCCGGCGGGGCTGTCGCATGGCGCAGCACCGTCGAACGGGACCGTCCATCCCGTGTCGCTGCTGCTCAAGGACGTCCAACCCGTGAACCTCATCTCCCTGATCCCCGCCACCGGCGCCCTCGCGCTGGCCGGCCTTCCCATGGTCGCATCGGCTGCGGCCGAGGTGCCCGACACCGTGGCGACGGTGATCGTCAGCGCCAATCGCGTCGCCACCCCCGCCGACCAGGTGGCCGCGTCTGTCACGGTGATCGATGCCGCGACCCTGCAACTGCGCCAGACCGTGGCCGTGGCCGACGTCCTCGCCCAGACCCCCGGCGTCAACGTGGTGCGCAATGGCGGGCCGGGCCAGACCACCACCGTGCACATCCGCGGCGCTGAGACCGAACAGACCGTGGTGGTCGTGGACGGCATCCGGGTGAATGATCCCGCATCCCCGGGGGGCGGCTATGATTTCTCCAACCTGCTGGTGGGGGACATCGACCGGATCGAGGTGCTCCGTGGCCCCGCCTCTACCCTTTGGGGGGCGGACGCCATCGGCGGCGTGATCAGCATCACCACCGCCCGGCCCACTGCGGCGCTGAGCGGATCGGCCACGGCGGAGGCGGGCAGCCTGGACACCCGCAGCGTCCATGCCTCGGCGGCGGGGGCCATGGACCGGCTGACCTGGCGGATCGGCGGCGGCTATTACCAGACCTCCGGCGTGTCGGCCTTCGACAGCCGTCTGGGCGGGCATGAGCGGGACGGGAGCCTGAATGCCAGTGGCGCGGGCCAGCTGGGTGTCCGCCTGACCGACTGGGCGAGCCTCGACCTGCGCTATGCCCACGTGGCGACCAAGACCGCCTTCGACGGCTACCCGCCGCCGCTCTACGCCTATGCGGACACGGGGGAATATGGGCTGACGCGGCAGACCGCCGCCTCCGCCTCCCTGAAGCTGACGGGTCTCGACGGGACCCTGGTCAACCGTTTTACCGTTCAGGACATGCGCCTCGACCGGGAGAATGATGACCCGGCCCAGACGCCGCTCCGGACCTTCTACGCCCGGGGGACCCGCCGGTCCGCGGCCTGGCAGGGCGAGTGGACCCTGGCCCCCGCCGCCGTCGCCGTCTTCGGCCTGGAGTCGGAGCGGACGACGATCCGCACCGCGTCTCCGGCGAGCTATGACCCGAACCCGCTGCCCCTCCGGGCCCATGCGGTGCTGGACAGCGCCTTTGTCAGCGGCCGCCTGGGACTCGCGCCCGGCCTGACCCTGACCGCGGGGGTGCGGGAGGATCACCACGACCGGTTCGGCGACCATGTGACCGCCAGCACAGGGATCGCCTGGACGCCGGACCGGGGCATCACCCAGTTTCGCGCCAGCTTCGGCCAGGGCTTCAAGGCCCCGACCCTCTACCAGCTCTATGGCGACTACGGCTTCACCGGGCTCCGGCCCGAGACGGCAGACGGTGTGGATGCGGGGGCCAGCCGCCGTTGGTTCGACGGGGCGCTGGAGGCCGGGTTCAGCCTGTTCTCCCGCCAGGTGAAGAACCAGATCGGCTTCTTCGACTGCTTTGCCGCCGTCACGCCGGTCTGCGCCGCCCGGCCCTTCGGCTATTACGCCAATCTCGACCAGACCCGGTCGCAGGGGGCGGAGCTGACAGTGGCCGCAAGACCGGTTCCGGCAGTGGACCTCACCGCGAGCTATACCTTCACTGACGCCCAGAACCGTAGCCAAGGGGCCAATGACGGCAAGGCGCTCCCGAGGCGCCCCCGGGACACGGCCTTTGCCGAAGCCAGCTGGCGGGTGGCCAGGGGCGCGACCCTGTCGGCGGCCGTGCGCTGGTCCGGGCGCAGTTTCGACGA
>CAIQUG010000060.1 GCA_903874895.1 uncultured Caulobacterales bacterium
CCGGTGCGGCCCAGCCCCGTTCCCACGACCCTGAGCGCCATCCGTGTTGCCCCCGGTGATCCCGCGTCGGCAATCCGACAACGGCCTTTTACGGAGGATGGCACGCAAGGTCTCCGCCGACTACGCCCGAGCGCGCCCGTCACAGGATTTTTCCGGGGCCCAGGATTTTTCCGGGGCCCGCGATTTTCCCGGGGCACCCCCTACGGCGTGAAGTCCCGCAGGCGGGCCACGGTGGCAGCGTCGAGATCCTTCAGCAGGGTGACCACCAGGTCGACGGTACGGTCGAAGTCCGCCCGGTTGACGATGCCGTTGTGCACATGGGTATAGCGCACCGGCACCACGATGTTCACCGTCGGCACACCGCCGTTGCTGCGCTGGATCTCGGCGGAGTCGTCGCCGTAGCCCTGGACCAGGTCCAGCTGCAGGGGCGAGCCGTTGCGGCGGGCGGCGTCCTTCACCAGCGCCACGAAACGCCGGTTGGGGAGGGTGCTGGAGTCGTAGAGGAACAGGCCGGGCCCGGCACCCAGCTTCACCTGCGTTTCCTCCGGCCGGTCCCCGGGGACGTCGCCGGTGATGCCCCCCTCCAGGGCGATGCCGATGTCGGGCCTGACCACGGCCGCGGCGGTCTGGGCCCCGCGCAGGCCCACCTCCTCCTGCACCGTGGCGACGAAGAACAGCTGGTTGGGGTGACGGGTGTGGGCCACGCGGCGGAGCGCCTCCACCAGCACGGCGCAGCCGATCCGGTCATCCCAGCCCTTGCCCACATAGTTGCCGGTGCCGTTCAGCTCGGCAAAGGGCGCATCCGGCGCCACCGGGTCGCCGGCGGTGATGCCCAGTGCCGCCACCTCGGCCGCGGACTTCGCACCCACGTCGAGAAACACCATGTCCCGGGGAAAGACCCTGGTCCGCTCGTCCGCCGGGATCACGTGGATGTCCCGCACACCGGTCACCGCATGCACCGGTCCCCTGGCGCCGACGATCACCCAGCGCTGGCCGATCAGGGCCTGGTCGAGCCAGCCTCCCAGCATCTGCATGCTGATGAACCCGTCCGGCGTCACCCGGCGAACCATGCCCCCCAACTCGTCCATGTGGGCGTCGATCATGATCCGCGGGCCGGTGGACCCGGACTGGGCGATCACTCCGCCGACCCCGTCATAGCGGATCGAGTCGGCCAGGGGCTTCATCTCCTCCACCATGATCTTTCGCACGGGCTCCTCGAAGCCCGGCGGGCCCGGCGCGTCGGCCAGGCGCTGCAGCAGGCTAACGGTTGGGTCCGACGCAGCCGACGCCAGGGTGGGTGATGCCAGAACAAGAAGAGCCGATAGCAGGATGCCGCGCGTCATGGTCGTCCCCCGAATGGTCTGCCCGCAGAAGAGCACAGGTGACTTCGCCCGGGCAACGCCCCCGAACGGGGGGGAGAGCACGACCTGTCCCGGCCGAACCGGGCTTGACCCCGCAAGGTCCGTCGGGCTTCAACGGACGCGCAACTCCGGGAGGCGGACCCATGAGCAACACCCCCATCGGACGGCGCACCCTGCTGGGTGCGGCAGGACTTCTGGCCGCGCCGGAGCGGGCCCTGGCGGCGGGGGACAGGCCCCGGGTGAGGATCACCACCAATCACGGGACCATCACCGTGGTCCTGGAGGACAGGAAGGCCCCGCTGACCTGCGCCAACTTCCTGCGCTATGTGGATGCGGGGGGCTATGACGGCGGCCGCTTCTTCCGGGCCGCCAAAGCCCCGTGGGACCCGACCCAGGGCCAGATCGTCGGCACTACCAACCCCAGGCACCACCCCTTCCCGCCCATCGCCCACGAGAGCACGACGATGACCGGCCTGCGGCACCTGACCGGGACCATTTCCCTCGGCCGGTTCGAGCCGGGCTCCGCTACCTGCAACTTCTTCATCTGCGCCAGCCCGCAGCCCTATCTCGACGCCCATCCGGAGGAGAAGGGGGACAATCAAGGGTATGCGGCCTTCGGCCAGGTGGTGTCGGGCCTCGCCGTCGTGAAGAAGATCCTGTCCCTGCCCGCCAACGGCAAGACCAGCTTTCCAGAGCAGAAGGGTCAGTGGCTGGACCCGCCCGTGCCCATTCTCGGCATGAAGCGCGCGTAATCCGGAAGTTTTCAGCACAATTTGTCGTTAAACGGACATGGCATTCCCATCTCTCTTGTGGGGACGAACCTCGCACACGGGAAGAAAAATCATGAAAAGACTGCTGGGACTGGCCCTGGGTGCCCTGCTGATCAGCGGATCGGCTGTCCATGCGCAGGACTATAACCGCGACCGGAGGCCCGACCAGTCGGCGGATCGCCCGAATGACCGGGCCTATGACCGCCGGGACGACCGCCGTGATGATCGCCGCGATGACCGCCGGGACGACCATCGGGACGGTCGCGGCGACCACCGGGAATGGGGCGACCGGGAGGGCTTCAACCGGGAATGGGGCTCCCGCGGGGCGGACTGGAACCATCAGTGGCGCCGGGGCGAACGCCTGCCGGACGGCTACTACCGGGATCGCCGCTACATCGTGGATGACTGGCGGGCGCACCGCCTGCCGCCGCCCCGCTACGGCTATCACTGGATCCGCTACGGGGACGGCTACTGCATGTCCCGGGATTCCGACGGCTACATCTATCGCTTCATCCGCGACCTGATCCGCTGAGGCGGACCGGAACCGGCCGGGGCGGCGTGCGTCGCCCCGGCCGTTCCTTTGTCCTTATCCACCGTACGAGCGGATCTCGTTGCGGCCCACCACCATGTGGTGCACCTCGTCCGGGCCGTCGGCGAAGCGCAGGTGGCGAACGTCCGTGTACAGATCGGCCAGCGGCGTCCATTGCGAGACCCCGGTGGCGCCGTGGATCTGGATGGCCTGGTCGATGATCTGGCAGGCCTTTTCCGGCACCATGGCCTTGACCATGGACACCCAGACCCGGGCTTCCTTGTTGCCTAGCACATCCATGGCCTTGGCCGCCTTCAGCACCATCAGGCGCATGGCCTCGATCTCGATCCGGGCGCGGGACACGGTCTCGATGTTCTTGCCCAGCTTGATCAGCGGCTGACCGAAGGCCGAACGGGACAGGCCCCGGGTGACCATCAGGTCCAGGGCCCGCTCCGCCTTGCCGATGGTACGCATGCAGTGATGGATGCGCCCCGGGCCGAGCCGGACCTGGGAGATCTCGAAGCCCCGGCCCTCGCCCAGCAGGATGTTGTCCTTCGGCACCCGGACATTCTCGAAGCGGATGTGCATGTGTCCCCGGGGGGCATGGTCGTGACCGAACACGTGCATGGGCCCGAGGATCTTCACGCCGGGGGCGTCGGTGGGCACCAGGATCTGGGACTGCTGCTTGTGCGACGGGGCGTCGGGGCTGGTCTTGACCATGGTGATCATGATCTTGCACCGCGGGTCGCCGGCACCGGAGATGTAGTACTTCTCCCCGTTGATCACCCACTCATCGCCGTCCAGGACCGCCGTGGTGCCGATGTTCTTGGCATCGGAGGAGGCCACGTTCGGCTCGGTCATGGCATAGGCGGACCGGATCTCCCCGTTCAGCAGGGGCTTCAGCCAGCGCTCTTTCTGCTCCGGCGTGCCGACCCGCTCGAGCACTTCCATGTTGCCGGTGTCCGGGGCGGAGCAGTTCATGGTCTCAGACGCCAGCGGGTACTTGCCCAGTTCCACGGCGATATAGGCATAGTCGAGGTTGGACAGCCCCTCCCCCGTCTCCGCGTCGGGCAGGAAGAAGTTCCACAGACCCTCGGCCTTGGCCTTGTTCTTGGCCACCTCCAGCACCTCCAGCTGACCCGGGGCGAAGGTCCAGGGGTCGTGGGGGACCTCGCCCAGGCGCTCGTATTCCACGCTCATGGGGGCCACGGTCTCCTGGATGAAGCGCTTCACATGCTCGTACAGGGGCATGGCCCTGGCGCTCATCCGCAGGTCGTTCAGGTCGTCCGTCGGCGAAAATCCGAAGCTGGTGTGGGTGGGGGTCACAGAGCCGTCAGCCATGGTCGTCGTTCCCGTCGCAAGGGCCCGGCGTACCCCGGGCGGTGTGGGGCCGGCACGGCCCGTCATGGTTCAGACAGCGACCTTAGCACGGGACGCGCGCGGAAGATCAATGCGGTACGGGGGCGATGACCACGATCTGCCCGCGGGCCGTGTCGGAGTGCAGCTCCCCCATGAAGCGATAGAGACCGGGCCTCATCGGGGGCAGGGTGAACCGGGCCTCCCCGTGCGGGGTCACGTCCTGCTCCACCCCCAGATCCTCGCTGTCCAGCTCCTCCATCGCCCCGTCCCGGTTGAGGAGGCGGATCTCCACCGGAACCCCGGCGGGGACGGTGATCTCCGAGGGCGTGAAGCGATGGTCCTGCAGGGTCAGATCCACCCGGACGGACGGAGCCGCGGGGGCGGCAAGAGCGGCGGCAGCGGCGAGGACGAACAGCATGGGCGATCTCCGGTGAGCGACCCCCATCGCATATCCGAATTGCGAGTCATTCGCAATGCGATTGACAATCATTCTTATCTAGAGCTAGACAACGGGGCCTCGATACCCCCCCTGAAGGAGTTCCCATGCCGGTCCCCGCCGTCCCGCCCCTCTGGTCCAGCCTGCTCGCCCTGGCCGTCGTCGGTCTGTGGGCCTCCGCAGCGGCAGCGGATCCCCGGCTGGATGAGGTCGTCTACAGCCCCTATGTGGAGGCCCATACCCTGGAGCTGGAAGCCCGCGGTGCGCATCAGAACGGCGGATCCCTGCGCGGCTCCACCACCACGGTGACCGAGGCGGAATACGGGCTGAACGATCGCCTGAGCCTCGCCCTCGTCGTCACCCATGAGAAAGAGGGGAGCGAAGCCAGCCGCCTGACCTCCGTCGGCGTCGAGGCCATTGCCTATCTGGGTCGCATCCCCGGGATCGGCGTCGATGCGGGGCTCTATCTCGAATACGGCGCCGGTCAGCACGGGGAGGCGAATAAGGGAGAGGCGAAGCTCCTGCTGGCGAAAACGGACGGACGCTTCCAGGGCCTCCTGAACCTCATCGCGGAACGGCCCTTCAACGCCCCCCGGGGGGAAGGCTATGCCGCCTACGGCTATGCCGCGTCCGCTACCTGGCGCACGGTCGGCCGCCTGCGCCTGGGGGTGGAGGCGTTCGGCGACCTGGGGGACGACCACGGGATCCTGGCCCGCCGGCAGGGGGCCTATCTCGGCCCGCAGGTGAAATGGGAGGGGCGGCCCAAGGGCTCCCCCGTCTCCATCGTGGTGGACGCCGGCTGGCTGGCCGCCGTCGGGCCCAGCCGCCAGGAAGGCCGCACCCAGACCCGCCTGAGCGTGGAGCTGGAACGGCACTTCTGACGGTCGGCCCGTCTCCCGTCAGTGCGGGCGGTGGCGCAGGGCCCAGATCCAGGCGGACAGGTCATTCACCTCCGCAGGCGTCAGCTGGGCCCCGCCCATGGCCGGCATGGGGGCGCGGTACTGCTTGGGACTGGCCACGCCCGCGGTGATCACGGCCCGGATCGACTCCGGCGAGCCATCTCCCCACAGGGGCTGGGTCGCGGCCAGGTTCGGCCCCAGGGGCGTGCCCAGGCCGTCGGACCCATGGCAGGCGGTGCAGGTGCCGGTCTGGTAGAGGTGCTGGCCGTGGGCCACCTGCTCCACAGTGCCGCCCGGCGGGGGAACGAGGGCCGCAGACGCGGTGGACGCGACCACAGGCGCCGCGGGGGCGGCCTTCACCGCCGCCACGGGGCCGGCGGCAGGCGGTCCGTGATAGGTCACCCGCCAGATGCGCCCCTTCACGTCGTCGGAGATGAACAGGGCCCCGTCCGGCGCCACGGCCAGACCCATGGGCCGGTGGGCGGCGTGACCGGGGTCCTTCGCCCCCCCGGTGAAGTCATCGGCGAAGATCACGTAAGGCCCGGAGGCCTTGCCGTCCCGCAGGGGCTGGAACACCACATTGTATCCGTCCTGCGGGGCCGGGGCCCGGTTCCAGGAGCCGTGGAAGGCGATGAAGGCCCCGCCCTGGAAGCCGTCCGGGAAGGCCTTGCCCGCATGTTTTCCGGCATAGATGGCCAGGGCATTGGGGGCCCAGTGGGCCGGGAAGGCCGCCACGGGGGCCAGCTTGCCCGCACAGACGCCCACGGCCTTGCCGCCGTCGCCGCCGTATTCCGGCGCCAGCACCAGCTTGTCCTGGAAGCTGTCGAAGTAGCATTCGGGCCAGCCATAGTCGCCGCCGGCCTTGACCTGTACCAGCTCCTCCGCCGGGAGCTCCGTGGCCCGGGCCGCATCCGGATAGAGGGCGGGCCAGTTCTGCAGCAGCTGGTCGCGGCCGTGCTGGGTGGCATACATCCGCCCGGCGGCATCAAAGCCCATGCCTTCGCCATTGCGGATTCCGGTGGCGTAGCGCTCCTTCGGCGAGAAGGTCTGGCCGAGCTTGCCGGCGTCATAGCGCCAGATGCCCGCCCGGGTCTCCAGCTCGACACAGGGACTGGCACCCATGACCCCGGCATAGCGGTTCTTCGGCTGGCAGCTGTTGGTCGCCGAGCCCATGTCCACGAACAGGTCCCCCGCCGGGCTGATGACGAAGGGATGCATGGGATGGTCGCCCCCCAGGGGCATGCCGGACAGGACCGTCTGCGGCTTGCCCGCGGGGGCGAGCGCGCCCGGGGGCAGGGCATAGCGGACGATGCGGTCGTTCACCTCGGCATAGAGGTGGCCGTGCCAGACGGCGATGCCCGTGCCGCCGGCGGACCCCTCGGCGGCCGTTTCGCCGAAGCGGACGATCTTGTCCGCAACGCCGGTCCCGCGGCTGTCCTTCAGGGCGACGAGGAAGCCGTCGGCGGGGGCCTTGCCGCCCGGATAATACCGGCCGCTCCAGATGTTGGCGTAGACCACGCCGTTGGGTGCCACGGCCAGATGCCGCACATGGCCCAGATCATCGGCGAACACCGTGGCGCAGAATCCCGGCGGCAGGGAGATGCCGCCATTGTCCCCCGGGCACGCAGCGCCCGTCGATCCGACCACTCCGAGGCCTCCGCCATGTGTCCCCGGGGCCATCTGGGCCGCCATCGGGGCTGCGGTCACCTGCAGCAGGGCCACGGCCGCGACCGTGGTCGCAGCCGCCAGGGTCAGGATCTTCGTCGTCATGCACTCATCCCGTTGTCACGCCGGGAACGTGTCACCGGACCGCCCCGCGTGCGCAAACCTAGACAGGTTTCGTCCCAGAGCAAGGGAGGGGAGCAAGGGAGGGGAGCAAGGGAGGGGAGCAAGGGAGGGCAGGAAGGGAGGGGGACAAGAGTCCCTGACCCGATGACACCCGAGGTCAGGCCCCGAAATCAGGCCCGGCGCTCCCGCCGCAGACGCTGGCTGGCCACGAACAGGCCGCACAGGAGGCTGGCCAGCCCGGTGAGCAGGCAGACCCGGTTGTGCGCCGTGACCAGAGGCTCGCTCCAGCGGACGCTGGACAGGATGAACACGGCGCTGAACAGCACCGCATGGATGTGAAGCCAGCTCATGCTCGGCAGCACCACATGTTCGCGGGCGTCCTCGGCCAGGGGGCCGGCCACCGGTGCCAGGCCCTTCAGCCGGCGGAGCGGGTCATTCCACAGCACCGTGCGGACCAGCATCAGAGCCACCAGCCCCAGTCCGATCCACAGGGCCCAGCCCGTCGCCTCCGGTCCGAGGTGTCCCCGGCGCATCACCGGAGTGTCTCCCCGCAGGACCCTGACGAGCACCGGGGCCAGGATGACTGCCCCGAAGCCCATGGCGGCGACGGCGAAGCGGCGGTGATAGCGCCGCTGCAGCACGGCCTGGGTGTCGGAGTCGATCTCGAGGGCCGGACCGAGGCCGTCATGGCGGTACCAGACCGCCGCTTCCCGCACCTCGAACTGGGCGTCAAATCGATCCTGCAGCCTCACGGTATTCGTCCAGTGAAACATGCCTCAACCCCTGTCACGCACGTCCCAGAGTAGAGGAATCTCAAATAACGAAGTGTTAGCCGCAAGGGATCGAAGGGTCTTTATCCCGAGGGGTCCCGTCCTCACGGCGCGTCGGCCCGCACGGTATCTCGCCAGAAGCGCCCGAACACCACCGCCATGACGGTGCAGGCCACGAGGCTCATGCCCGCATCCATGACGAAGCTGCCGGGCAGGCGGCCAAGGTCATAGGCCTTGCCGTCGAGGAGCTGCATGTAGGTGATCGGAATGACCATCGCCGCAGACAGGAGCGCCCACTGGGTCGAGGCGATCGGGCTGTCCTTGGGGATGGACAGCAGGATGATCGCATAGGCCACCGCAAAGGCGGCGGACTGGAAGACGTTCTCGCCGATCATGGCCACGGCGAAGAGGGTGGGAGACGGGGTCGGCAGCAACAGGCAGAGGGTGAACAGGGCCCCGATGAACCCGATCCCCAGATAGAGGACCAGAGGCGGAACGCGCTTCGCCAGCTGCGGGGCCACCAGGGCGCCCACCACCCCTCCCACGGTGGTGCCGACCCCGCCGATCAGGCCCACATAGGCTTCCCCGGCGTGGAAATCCTTGCCGAGACCCCCCAGGGTGTTGGTCAGGGCGAAGGTGGCGGCGGGGACGACGAACAGGGCCGCCGTCCGCAGCACATGCCGGTTCCTCAGCACCTGGACGATGCTGGCGAACAGGGGGCCGAAGCTCTCCTTCAGCCTCAGGCCGGGTCGCAGGCCCGCGGGCACGAAGGGGAAGATCAGGAGCGGGGTGAGCGCCATCAACCCGATCACGACCGATCCGCTCCCGCCCGGCAGGCTTCGGATCAGCACAATGGCGACGGCGGACCACAGGCCGAATCCGGCCACCGACCCCACCGCCAGCCAGGCGCCGAGGGTGGGCTCCTCGGATCGCGGAACCACCTGTCCGAACCAACCCGCCACCGCGGGGGTGAACAGGTAGTAGCCCACATTGGCCAGGAACATCTCCGCCGTCAGCAGGGGGATGTTCGACAGGCTGTTGAGGGCCGCGATGGTGAAGCCCGCCATCATCACGCCCAGCGCCACCGCATAGGTCCGGCGGCTGAAGCCCACATCCAGGACGGGGGCCAGCAGGAAGCTGAAGGTGCCCGGCAGGAAGCTGGTGCCCGTGACCGCTGCAATCACCACCACCGGCACGCCCTGGGCGGCGAGCAGCTGGGGGATGGTGATCGTCAGCACCCCGGACAGGGCCCCGTTGCACAGGGTCGACAACCCGAGCAGCCATGTGGGCGGAACCTGGCGTCCCTTGTCTGTTCCGCTCACAGCCCGTTCCCATCCCGAATACCTGCCCCAGGCCCGCGATTATGGGGGCGCGACCCGACGATGGATAGGGCACCCTCGGTCCGCCGGTGCCGGCGTGCCGTGCACAGGTCAATCCGGCGGCATCGCGCCGGCCGGCTGCCCGTCAAAGGTCCTCGATCGGCTCCAGCGCCGCCCGGGCCGCATCGCGGACCACGCCGCGGAACCAGCCCAGCAGCGGATCGGCGGCCCGGACCGCGGTCCAGACCAGGGTCATGTCATAGGCCATCCGGCCGAAGGGCGGCGGGCGCAGCTCGAGACCGAAGACGTCCGCATAGCGAAGCGCCACCGCCCGGGACATGGTGGTCACCAGATCGCTGGACCCCACCACGGCGAGCGCACTGGAAAAGCTGGGCGAGACGAAGGCCACCCGCCGCTGGACCCCGAGCCCCGCCAGCCGGGCGTCGATGTCCGACGGCTCGTCCCCGATCAGGGAGACGGCGGCATGGTCGAAGCGGGCATAATCCGCAGGAGTCCAGTCCAGGTCCGCCCCGGGATGCCCACGGCGGAAGACCAGCGCCAGCTCGTCCCGGGCCAGGGTCTCGCTCTCCGCACCGGGCGGCAGGGGCGTGCCCGCCACGGCAAAGGCCAGGTCGACGATCCCCGCGCGCATCCGGTCCACCAGGTCCGGGCCATAGCCCTCGACCCGCAGGCGGATCCCCGGTGCCTCGCGGCCCAGACGCGCCATGACCCCAGGCATCACCCGGACCCCATGGGCATCGGTGGCGGCGAGACGGATGGTCCGCTGGGCCTCGGCGGGGTCGAATTGCCGCCGGGACAACAGGGCGCGCAGATCGGCCATGGCCTCGGCCAGCGGTCCGTGCAACGCCTGGGCCAGGGGGGTGGGCACCAGTCCCCCTCCGTCGCGGACCAGCAGCGGGTCGCCGAGCAGATGCCGCAGCCGGGCCAGCGCCCGGCTCATGGCCGGTTGGCTGAGCCCCGCATCGAGAGCCGCCTGGGTGACGTTGCGCCGCCGGAGAAGGGCGTCCAGCAGGGGCAGCAGGTTCAGGTCCACACCGGACAAATTCACTTCGCGCATGAAAACCGTATAACACATGCATTTTCGGCATGAAAATCCGGGAGCCTGAAAGGGCTGACCCCGGAGGCCCGGTTCCGGCGTCGGGGTCCCTTGACTTGAGCCCCGTCATCATCGCCGGATAGTCGGGCGAGGCCGGGTCCGACCGAACGGACACAGACCGCCGGCCGCCCGCGGAGACCCGTTGCATGGCCCGCCCGACACCGACCGCTGCGGCCCCCTCCCGCGGGCAGATCGCCGCATCCCTCGGCATTGGCTCGGCGGGGCTTCTGATCACCGCCATTTCCCCCATTCTCCTCGGCCTGCTGTTCCACGCCGGTCGCCTGACCGCCGGAGAGATCGGGCTGGTGGCGACGGCGGAGCTGCTGGGCATGGGACTGGCCTGCGGCCTGGCCGGTGCCGCCCTGCCGGCGGAGGGAATGCGCCGCATCGGCGTAGCCGCCGGACTGGCGGGGCTCGTCTTCGACCTGGCCTCGGCAGGGGCGTCGCACCTCGGCCTTGTCGCCCTGCGCGGCGGGGCGGGCGCGGCGGAGGGGATCCTGCTGTGGATCGCCGTGGCCTTCATCGCCCGCCAGCCCCTGCCGGAGCGGCTGGCCGCCATCTTCCTCACGGCACAGGTGGTGTCGGCCTGGGTGGTGACGGCCCTGGCCGGTGCCCTGGTGGCACCGCGGTGGGGTGCCGCCGGCCTCTTCGTCACCGTCGGTGTCACGGCCGGGCTGTCGGCCCTGGCCAGCCTCTTCGCCCCCGACCGGCTGGAGACCGCCGTGGACGCCGTCACCCCGGCCCTCGGCCTCCCCCCCCGGCGGGGCTGGGTCGCCCTGGCGGCCATGTTCGCCTACAGCGCGGCGGGCACGGCGGTGTTCGTCTATCTGGACCCCATAGCCCAGGCGGCGCGCCTGCCCCCCGGCGTGGTCAGCCTGGCGGTGCAGGCCAGCCTGGCAGGCCAGATCGGCGGCGGGCTGCTGGTTTCCACCACCCTGGCCGGCAAGGTCCGCTATCCGGTGATCTTCGGCTGCGTGGGTGTCGCGGTGGTGGCCGTGTATCTGGCCTTTCTGACCGGCGTCCCGGCCATCGGCTTCATCGCCTGCACGGGGGTGACGGGCTTTGCGGGCATGGTGATGACACCGTTCTTCGTGCCCATGGCCGTGGCGGCCGATCCCCTGGGCCGGGCCGCGGTGATGGGCAGTGGCGCGCAGATCCTGGGCGGGGCCGGCGGTCCCTTCGTGGCGGCCCTGGTCAGCGGCCAGCCCGCCCGGGTGCTGATGATCTCCATCGGCTGGATCGCCCTCAGCGTCCTGGCCGCGGGATGGCTGGCGGCAACCCACCGGCCGGAGGAGGCCGCAGGCGAGCCGGTGACCTAGGGCCTCTGCACTCGGGCGGTTTTCGTCCGGAAACCGGTTCCCGCCTTTCGGAACAGGCTCTGGCCCGACGGCGGAAGACCTGACGATGCGCCGCATGCACGGCTGGTTAACCAAGGCGGACTATGGTTTTCCGACGCAGCGGAAACCTGACGCGCATGGACGACATAGACCGTTCCGGGCTGATCGTGTCACCTGCGGGCGCGATGCCGTCGCCGCCCGTGGGGCCGACGGGGCGCGAGCGTCGCGGTTCCCCCCGCCACCGGACCCTGCTCGGCGGCAAGCTGGTCCACACCAACGGGATGCTCAGCATGGACTGCGTCCTGCGCAACATGTCCGAGACCGGTGCGCGCCTCAGCCTGCCCCCCAACACCGGCGCACCGGACCATTTCGACCTGATCGACCTGAAGCACGGCGAAGCCTTTTCCTGCCGGGTGGTCTGGCGCAAATACCCGATGATCGGCGTGACCTTCGACGCCCGTGACCCGCTGGAGACGGCGGAGTCCCCGCGTCTGAGATCCCTGAAGTCCCTCTGGCTGGCGGCGGTGAACCGGGGGTGACGCCGCCGGGCCGGGCGCCTATGCTGGCGCCATGAGCAGCGACACCCCCCAAAGCCCCCCCATGCGCCTCTATCTGGTGGACGGATCGGGCTACATCTTCCGGGCCTTCCACGCCCTGCCGCCCCTGACGCGAAAGTCCGACGGCCTGCCCGTGGGCGCGGTGGCGGGGTTCTGCAACATGCTGTGGAAGCTGATCTGCGACATGCAGGCGGCCCATGCGGACGACGCCCCCACCCATCTGGCGGTGATCTTCGATGCCCCCGGCGGGTCGTTCCGTTCGGGCATCTACGACCAGTACAAGGCCCACCGGCCGCCGCCGCCCCCGGACCTGATCCCCCAGTTCCCCCTGGTGCGGGACGCCACCCGGGCCTTCGGCGTCCCCGCCATCGACCTGGAGGGCTTCGAGGCCGACGACCTGATCGCCACCTATGCCCGCCAGGCCGCCGAGGCCGGGGGCGAGGTGATCATCGTCTCGTCGGACAAGGACCTGATGCAGCTGGTCGACGACCGGATCAGCCTGATGGATCCGGTGAAGCAGGCCCGCATCGGCCGGGAGCAGGTGATCGAGAAGTTCGGCCTCGGCCCGGAGAAGGTGGTGGAGATCCAGGCCCTGGCCGGCGACAGCGTGGACAATGTCCCAGGTGCCCCCGGCATCGGCATCAAGACCGCCGCCCAGCTGCTGGGGGAATACGGGGATCTGGAGACCCTGCTGGCCCGGGCGGGGGAGATCAAGCAGCCCAAGCGCCGGGAGACCCTGCTGGAATTCGCCGACCAGATCCGCATGTCCCGGGAACTGGTGAAGCTGGACCAGCACGCTCCCGCGCCGGTGTCGCTGGACACCTTCGCCGTCCAGCCGCCGGACCCGGCCACCCTGCAGGCCTTCCTGGCGGAGATGGAGTTCCGCACCCTCGCGTCCCGGGTCGCGAACGGCCAGGGCGGGTCCGGCCAGTCCCCCCGCGGCGGGTCGGCACCCGCCCCCCTGAGCGCGCCGGTCATGCGTCCGTCCCGGTCCGGGGCTCCGGCCCCCGCGCCGGGGGTGCACGCCCCCATCGACCGCAGTGCCTATGTCTGCATCCAGGACGTCGAGACCCTGGACCGCTGGATCGCCCGGGCCTTTGATCTGGGCGTCATCGCCTTCGACACCGAGACGGACAGCCTGTCATCGGCCCAGTCCCGGCTGGTGGGGATCAGCCTCGCCCTGTCCCCTGGGGAGGCCTGCTACATCCCCCTGGGCCACCGGCCCAAGGCCGGGCTGGACCTGATGGGGGGCGAGCCCATCCAGCAGCTGCCCCTGGCCGAGGCCATGGCCCGGCTGAAGCCGATGCTGGAAAGCCCGGCGGTGCTGAAGATCGGCCAGAACGCCAAGTACGACATCGCCGTGCTGAGCCGACACGGGGCGCAGGTCGCCCCCATCGACGACACCATGCTGATCTCCTACGTCCTGGAGGGCGGGCTGCACGGCCACGGCATGGACGAGCTGTCGCAGCTGCATCTCGGCCACGTGCCCATCCCCTTCAAGGAGGTGACCGGTACCGGCAAGGCGCAGATCAGCTTTGCCGAGGTGGCCCTGAAGGAGGCCACCGCCTATGCGGCGGAGGATGCGGACGTGACCCTGCGCCTGCACCAGCTGCTGAAGCCCCGGCTGGTGGAGGCGGGCCTCGTCACCGTCTACGAGACCCTGGAGCGGCCCATGCCCCCGGTGCTGGCGGCCATGGAATGTGCCGGCGTCAAGGTCGATCCGGATCATCTGCGCCGCCTGTCCCAGGACTTCGCCATGCGCATGGCGGAGCTGGAGATCCAGGCCCACCGGGAGGCCGGTCGGCCCTTCAACCTCGCCAGCCCCAAGCAGCTGGGGGACATCCTCTTCGGCGAGCTGAACCTGCCCGGTGCCAAGAAGACCGCCACCGGGGCCTTCGCCACCGATGTCAGCGTGCTGGAGGAACTGGCCGCCCAGGGTCACGCCCTGCCCCGCACCCTGCTGGACTGGCGCCAGCTGGCCAAGCTGAAGGGCACCTATACCGACGCCCTGATGGCCGCCATCGCCCCCGACACGGGCCGGGTGCACACATCGTTCTCCCTCGCCGCCACCTCCACCGGGCGGCTGTCCTCCTCCGACCCGAACCTGCAGAACATCCCCATCCGCACGGAGGAGGGGCGCAAGATCCGCAAGGCCTTCATCGCCGAGGCGGGGCATGTGCTGATCAGCGCCGACTACAGCCAGATCGAGCTGCGCCTGCTCGCCCATATCGGCGACATCCCCCAGCTGAAGACCGCCTTCCACGACGGGCTGGACATCCACGCCATGACCGCATCGGAGATGTTCGGGGTGCCGGTGATCGGCATGCCCTCCGACGTGCGCCGCCGGGCCAAGGCCATCAATTTCGGCATCATCTACGGCATCTCGGCCTTCGGCCTGGCCAATCAGCTGGGCATCCCCCAGGGCGAGGCGGCGGACTATATCCGCACCTATTTCGAACGCTTCCCCGGCATCCGCGACTACATGGACAAGACCCGGGCGGAGGTGAAGGCCAACGGCTTCGTCACCACCCTGTTCGGCCGCAAGGTGCACATCCCCGACATCGAGTCCAAGGCCGCCGGCATGCGCCAGTTCGCCGAACGCGCTGCCATCAACGCCCCCATCCAGGGCAGCGCCGCCGACATCATCCGCCGGGCCATGGCCCGCATGCCCGACGCCCTGGAGGCATCCGGGCTGAAGGCGCGGATGCTGCTGCAGGTGCACGACGAACTGGTGTTCGAGGCGAAGGCCGAGGATGCGGACGCGGTCTGCAAACGGGTGGCCCGTGTGATGGAACAGGCCGCCGAACCCGCCTATGCCCTGTCCGTTCCCCTGGTGGTGGAAGCCCGCGCCGCCGCCAACTGGGACGAGGCGCACTAGGGTCCGGGATCCGGCACGTCAGTCCCGGCGGTCCGGGGGCGAGGTGGCAGGCAACCGTCCGGTTCAGGGCTGGACGACAACGGCGAGACTCGACCC
>CAIQUG010000061.1 GCA_903874895.1 uncultured Caulobacterales bacterium
GCCGTGACCGAATGGAAGGGCAGCGCGCCCGACCTGACCAGGGCCAGCAGCTTGCCGGAGATGCCGTCATCGAGCGTCGCGCCGCACACCAGCTGAGACAGCACCGCGCAGTAGGCCACGGTCATGGTGACGACCGTCTCGTCGGTCTGGGTCAGGACGGTGTTGGACCATACGGCTTCCGCCATCTTGCCAGGCGACCGGGCATACCGCACCGCAAGCACCAGGGCCCGTTCCACTGCCTCGGTGGTGTCGGCATTCCCGCCGGTCTGTCCCCAGGGCCGCTTGTGCCGGACCCGCAGGGCCCAGGCCTCGCGGATGGACTGGCTGGTATAGCCGCCGGGGCCCTGGCGCGGCGTGCCGTCCAGCAGGGGGAACAGATCCTCGTCCAGCCGCCGGGTGAAATCCCCTTCGTCATAGGTCTTCTGCGCGTCCAGGGACTCCATGAGCATCCGGGTGATGATGCCGGCCTGGGAAATCTCCCCGGCGCGCATCCCTTCGTGATACCGGCCGGGCCGGGGCGTGGTGTAGTCGGTGATCCACGGCCCGAAGGTCCGGCGAAGCTCGCCGATGTCATAGTACCAGTGGCAGCCCAGTCCGAGGGCATCGCCGATGAAGGCGCCCATCAGGGCCCCTGCTGCGCGGTCGGTCTGGTCGATCATGGGCGTGCCGTCTCCAACCGCATCGGGCGGCTGTTCGAGACATAGGCACCCCGACAGGAATTGCCACCCGCCCGAGGACGACAGGCCGTATCCCGGCCGAAGGGCGGTGACGGTGGCTAGAGCAGCGCGATGGCCTGGGCGGCGCGCTGGCCGTGCAGGGTCTCCTCCACGGCGTTGAGGCGGAACAATTCCGCGGCGTCCGGATCCGCGGTGTTGCCGGCCCAGGCGAGGTAGAGGGCGCAGCCATTGTCCTCACCCCGGACCACCCCTTCCAGCAGGGCACGGGTCACCGGCGCCGCGGGACCGCCGGCATAGGGGTTCTGGTCGACGGTAGGCGGCGGAAAGTCGACCCCGTGCAGCAGCTTGATCGCCTGTGACACCCGCTGGGCGTGATCCAGTTCCTCCCGGCCGTTGGCGCGGAGCAGGTCGGCGATCGCGGCATTGGGGGCCCCGTCGGCCAGGGCGTGATAGCTCGACTGGCCGGACGCCTCGAGGAAGACCATCAGCTTCAGGTCGTCCAGGGTCGGATGGGTCACCGCATTGATGTGTTTGAAGGCCTCGCCAATCGTGGCGGGGGCGGTGTCCGGTAGCTGGCTCATGGCATGTCCTCGATCTGACGCCCTACGATCGACAGTCAGACAGACCCCGTGCAGACCGTCAATCGCGCAGTCCGGATCCCGTGCGCGGTGTTGACGGACGTTCCGGGCTGTTGACGAGGCGGACGGTCAGGGGGTGTCGATCCGGCATCGCGGCGTTCCGAAGGGGTCTGGCCGCCCGGGCGGCTGAGTAGATTCCGCCGGATGGCCGGGTGCCTGCCGCGGGATAGGACAAGCCTTCGCCTGTGTCGCGCCCGGCCGTTCCTGACGTGCCAGCCATACGCCCTCAGGTCCACGCGGTCGCCTTCCCTCTGATCCCGCCGGCGGATTGAAATCTGAATCCTGACGAAGTCGTTCAGGTCGGGTTCATCGGGGATAATTTAAATAATGATCATCTTCAGGTGAAGGTCGAGCCGAAAAAATTCAAATCAGAGGAAGTAAAAATGTCCCATTTCAAATCAATCTCGTCCCTCGTGCTGGCGGCCGGTATCGTTTGTGCTGCGGGTGGAGCGGCGTTTGCTCAGACGGCGACCCCGGATCCGGGCCATCCCCGCGTCAATCAGGTCGAGCGGCGCATCGAGCGTCAGCAGGCGCGCGTGGACAAGGGTGTGTCGGCGGGGCAGATCACCGCCGGCCAGGCGGCCCGCGACGATGCCAAGCTCGCCCGCGAGCAGACAAGCCTGAACAAGGACATGGCCACCGACAACGGTCACATCACCCGCGCCGAACAGCGCAACCTCAACAGGCGGCTGAATGCGGGCAGCGCACGGATCCATCATCAGCGCGTCACCGGCGGCAAGTCCTGAGCCGCCGGCCCGGGACGCCTTGAAGGTATCGTGCGACGCCGCTGGCTCTCGTCAGCGGCGTTGTTCCGTTGGGCGAGGCGGTCTGGTTCTAGTCCAGGGCCGCCATGATGGCGATGTCCGGCGCAATCGCGTTGTCGACCAGGCTTCGCCAGGCGGACGCCACGGCTTCAGCGCCTCGCTCATGCCGGATCTCGACCAGGCCCTTCAGGTCCGCCGCCATCCGGGCCGACTCCGTCTGGGCCCGGCGCAGGATTTCACCCGGTCCCCAGTCCGTGTCCCGCTTGGCGAACTGTGCGGGCGCGAAGAAGAAGCTGTGCGGCGTCGATGACGTGTCGGGGCGAAAGCGCCCCGTTCCCCAGTGGGTGGCGCCGACGGCGCAGCTGAGCTTCAGTTGGCTGCCAAACCGGTCATGGATCCGGCTGACGACCTCGCCGTTGCCGGACATGTCGACAAAGGCCGTCGGGATGGCGGGGTCCAGTTCGGGAATGTCACCGTACACGACCACCTCGTCGCAGGTTCCCAGACGGTTCACGAAGGCCACGTTCCCGGGTGAGGTCAGGCCCACCACCTGCGGGCGCCCCTCACCGTGCCGTGACAGCAGGTTGGCGAGGCCGAGACCGGTCTTGGAGGACGCGCTGCCCACCAGAACCTGCTCGGCCCCGAAGAAGGCATTGTCCACCAGGTAATCGTACAGGACGTAGGAGGTGGAGAAGAGCGGGAACAGGAGGCACCGCTCGTCTTCCAGCGCCGTGAGCGCCGCGGGATCACCGCGGGTGCGCTGGTAGGTGTTGTAGATGCCGGGCAGATCGGCGCGATGCGGTGCGCCGTCGGTGAACGACCGCCCGGTCACCCGGGTGGGGCTCACCACCAGATGGCTGGCCATGGGCAGGAAGCCCCAGACCCGTTCCCCCACGGGCAGGTCGTCACAGCGGCATTCCACGACATCCGCGAAACCCCAGACGGGCGCCAGTCCCCAGGGCTCTTCGGCCGGGAAGAACTTCCAGTAGCCGATCATGTCGCCGGACAGCGCGTAGCTGACGTTGTTGGCCGTCATCGCGAACTTGTCGATGGCCAGCAGGACCTCGCCATCCGCCAGCACAGGGATTTCGATCGATACCGTCCGGGTCTCTGCGAAGGCCTTCCGGCGGACCTGAAGCTGGGTGATCATGGCATCGGTTCCTGTCAGGCGCGCCGCGGGCGCAGGGAAAGGGCGAAGAAGAGGACGCCGAGAACGACAAACACCGCGCTGCCATAGTGCTCCGGCGGGTGGTGGTCGCCATGGGTACCCTTCCAGAACCAGGCTGCAAAGGCGCTGAGCCCCTGCATCAGGATCAGCAGCAGCAGCACGAGCGGGGTGGGGGCGCGGTACCTCAGGGCTATGACAAGGACGAGCAGGCCGAACGGGATCTGCATCGCGCCGTACCAGGCGAAGATGGCGATGATCGTGTCCGCCCGGGTGGTCAGATCGATGTGGGCGATGACGCCGGCGCCGCCGTCGGGGAGGAAGTAGTGGATCATCCCGGGAAGGATGGTCAGCACCGCGGAGAGGGCGAGGAACACCGCGGACAGGTTCGATCCGCGATAGTCCGCATTGGTGCTCGGGGGCAGCAGGGCCATGGGTCGGCCTCCTCAGATCACGTCAAGGAAGGGGATGATGTGCGCCAGCAGTTCGTCCGGCGCGTCTTCCTGGATGAAGTGGTTCGCGGTGGCGATGGTGTGGTGCTTCTGACCCGCGGCACCGGGAATATAGGCCTGGGCCCGCTTGTCCCATCCCCGCGCCACCGGGTCGAGGTCGCCGAACAGGGTGAGGAAGGGCTTGTCGAAGTTCGCCAGTTTCGCCCATGCGTCGCGGTTCAGGGGCACGCCCGGATTGTCGGTCTGGACGGCAATCAGCACCGGGAACTGGATGATCCCGGCCTCGTGCTCCGAGGTCGGGAACGGGGCCCGGTAGGCGGCAAGCTCGGCCGCGGTCAGCGTGCGCTGCATGCCGGCTTCGAGCATGTGCCAGGGAAATTCGGTCGCCGCGCGCATCATGCCGACCCACATCTTCATGAACTCGCTCTCGCCTTCGCCCAGCGGCAGGCCGGTGTTGGAGGCGATCACGCGGGCAAAGCGTTCCGGGTGCTGCGCCACCAGATAGAGGCCGATGTTCCCGCCCCAGTCCTGGCAGAACAGGGTGATGTCGGTGAGGTCCATCTGCTCGAGCCACTTGCCCATCCAGTCATAGTGGCGCGCCAGGGTGTAGTCGCTCTTCGCCGCGGGCTTGTCCGACCGCCCGCAGCCCACCAGATCGACGGCGATCACCCGCCGCCCCGTTGCCACAAGGCCCGGGATCATGTGCCGGTAGAGAAACGCCCAGGTGGGATTGCCATGCATCAGCACGATGGGCGCGGCGTCCCGCGGACCCTCGTCGACATAGTGGATGCGAATGTCGGACCCGTCGTCGTCCCGGACGGTCATGTAATGGGGCGCCCAGGGGAAGTCCGGCAGATTTTCGAACCGTTCGTCGGGGGTCCGCAGGATCTTCATGGATGGTCTCCGGTCTGAATGGCAGGGCGGCGTCGCGGCGCGAGGTCAGTGGGGCAGGGCGGACAGCAGCAGCGCGATCTGCGCGACCGCAGCCAGGAGGGCCAGAGACAGGCCGACCCAGATCCGCGGACCCGCAAGGGTCATGATCATCGGGCGGGTCGGGAAGTTGAAGGTCTGCGGCATGGCCGCGAACTTGAACGCGTGGGCTCCGCCGAAACGGGGATTGCAGATCAGCTGGGCGAGGTCGCGGCGGCTGCGATACCGCACATATCCCATCATCGACCAGGCGGGGACCTCCTCGAGGCCCCAGGTGTCGACCATGCCCCCGACGCGCCGCGCGGCCAGGGCCGGATGTCCGCCGCGGGCGAACAGCGCAGGCAGGAACATGCGCGTGTAGCCGGTCATCATCTCCCGCGCCGGTCGCAGCTTGCCGGTCACCGGATCGGCGATCTCGCCGTCGGCCATGCGGATGACGTTGAGCATGAAGAACTCGCGGCCGTCATCCGCCTCGAGAAAGTGTTGCACCACGGGCATTTCGTCCCGATCCCCGTGCCCGACGTTGCTGGCGCGCATGCGGGCCATCAGGGTCTCGATCTCCGCCTTCGACAGGGGGCCACGCCAGTTGACGTACCAGGCCAGGAAGATCCCGTAGGCAAGGAAGGCGATGCCCCAGACCCAGAAACTCGTCATCGTCCGCTCCCAGCGCGTCTCTTCGCCACCCTGCCGGGGGGGCGCAGTTGTGCGAGCTAATATAATGGCATAAATAATGTCAATATCATCCGGCTGGCTGATCCGTCGCAGCCAGGCTGGACTGGACGCTGTTGCCCGCGGGCGTTTCAGACGAGGAGCTGTGACCTTGAGCTATGAACTTCACGGCCTGAAGCTCTCGTACTTCACCGGCAAGCTCGAAGCCTACATGCGCGCCAAGGGCTTGCCCTTCCGGTTCGTGGAAATGGACATGGCGGACTTCCGTCGGTGCGCGGCCGCCACCGGGGTGGCGCAGATGCCGCAGCTGCGCGCGCCCGATGGCACCTGGCGGACAGACACCACCGCGATCATCGCCGGGTTCGAGGATCAGGAGATCGGGCCGGTGTTCCGGCCGTCCACGGCGACGGGGGCCTTTCTCAGCCGGCTGATGGAGGACGCCTTCGACGAGTGGCTCTGGCGTCCGGCGCTGTATTACCGCTGGGCCTTTCCCGAGGATGCGCGCCTGATGGGCCGCCAGATTGCACGGACCCTGATGCGGGATCTGCCTGTGCCCCTCTCTTTAAGGACCTGGTTCATCACGGCGCGGCAGAAGCGTGAATATCTCCGGCGTGACGGTGTCACCGCGGAAAATGGCGACGCCCTCGCACGCCAGTATCTCGCGGTGCTGGACCTGCTGGACCCGGTCCTGGCCCGTCGTCCGTTCCTGTTCGGCGACCGGCCCTGCGAGGCGGACTTCGGGCTGTTCGGACCCATGTTCCGGCACTTTTCCAGCGATCCGACCCCGGCGTCGATCCTGCGCGAACGGGCGCCGAACGTACTGGCCTGGACGGCACGGATGTGGTGCGCGACGCCCGGGACGCTGGCCGACACCGACCGGGCCGGAGACCCACCCGACGACCTCGACCCGCTGCTGCGGTGCATCAGCCAGGACTATCTGCCCTATCTCCAGGCCAACCTGGCGGCGGTGGCCAAAGGTTCCGCGACGGTCCGCTGCGTGAGTTTCGGCGCGGCCTTTGACATCCCTGTCTCGCCCTACCGTGCCGAGGGCTGGCTCCAGCTTCGCCACCGGTTCGAAGCGCTGGCACCGGACGCGCGCGCCGTCGTCCGGGGGCGGCTCGGAGGGGAGACGGCCTTCGATGTCCAGGCCCCCGTGGTCCGTGCGCATCCCCCGGTGCCGGGCCGGTCGGTCGCCAACCGGCACTGGCGTTAGCTGCCCCGGATCAGTTGTCCCACAGGATGTATTCCTGGCCCTTCTTCTGCGGCTGGCCTGACGGATGGTCCACGAACACCGGACCCCGGAGCAGCGATGGCCACAGGGGCTTGGCCATTTCCTTTTCCTGTGCCGCCAGAAGTCCGAGCATGGCCTTGGTCTTCTGAGGCTGGGCGTCGGCCAGATCGTGCTGCTCGGTGGGATCGGTGGCGAGGTCGTAGAGCCAGACCCTGCGCTGGGCCTCGCTGCTCTGCAGCTTCCAGTCCCCGTCCAGCAGGGTCTTGTAGGCCCCGGACCGCCAGAACAGCGTCTGGTGCGGGCGACCCGCGATCTTGCCGGTGACGTAGGGCACCAGATCCACGCCGTCGATCTTCCGATCGGTGGGCAGTGGGATGCCGGCCGCCGCGGCGGCCGTGGCATAGATGTCCACGTGTCCGACCGGGTAGGGGTATCTGGAGTTCGGCGCGATCACGCCCGGCCAGCGAATGAAATAGGGCGAGTGGATGCCGCCCTCGAAGAAGGTGGCCTTGAAGCCGCGGTAGGGCTTGTTGATGTCCGGCAGGCCGATGTAGTGGGCCCCGCCATTGTCGCTGGTGAAGATCACCAGGGTATTCCTGTCGAGCCCCTCGTCCTTGAGGGTCTGGAGGATGCGCCCGACGTTGCGGTCCAGGTTGCGCATCATGGCGCCATAGACCCGCAGGCGATGGTCCTTGATCTGCGGCAGGGCGTCGTAGTCCGCCTTGCGGGCCTGCAGCGGCGTGTGGATGGCGTTCGGGGCGAAGTACATGAAGAAGGGCCGGTTGCGGTTGGCATGGATCGCCTTGGTCGCCTCATCCGTCAGATAGTCCGTCATGTAGCCCCTGGGCGCGAACATCGGGCTGCCGTTGAACTGGACCTGATAGGGCAGCAGGGACCACAGGACCCGGTCGATGGGGTCCCACGGCTGCTTGGCGTTGACGACGTCCGGGTCGTTCTCGGGAAGATACATGCCGCCGCCCGCCATGAAGCCCAGGCTCTCGTCAAAGCCACGTTCCTCGGGCCGTGTCCCCTTGGCGTTGCCGAGATGCCACTTGCCGAAGTGCATCGTGTGATAGCCCCGGGTCTTCAGCAGCGCGGCGATGAACAGCTCCCGGGTCGGAACCGCCAGTCCGTCCGCGCCGGGCCCCTTGGTGGAGCCCTGCGGCATGTCCTTCACACGGTCCGCGAAGAAATGGGGCTGCACGAAGTCGTCCTGGTCCGAGCTCGTGCCGACGATCTTCTGGAAGGGGATGCCGGCGGGGGTGAACTCGAAGCCGAACCGGGTGGCGTATCGCCCGGTCATGATCGTGGCCCGGGACGGCGCACAGGTGGCGTTGCCGTCATACCCGTTGGCGAAGGACACACCCTCGTGGCCGATGGAGTCGATGTTCGGGGTCGGGACGGCACCGCCGGCAATCCCGCCGCCGTTGAAGGTGATGTCGTTGAAGCCCATGTCGTCGGCGAGAATGACGACCACGTTCGGCGGCCGGTCTCCGGTCGGCGGCGTCGCCGGGCCCTCGGCCCAGGTCACCGGCCGGTTGGGTTCGATGTGCGGCAGCTGGGTTCTCGCCACCATCAGCAGGAGCGCTTCCTGGTGGATGGCGGCCCAGCCGAGTCCTGCTGCAACGACCAGCCCGATGGCTGCGATCCAGGCCCAGATCTTCATGTGATGCTCCCCACCCGACGATTGCCGTGGTCATATTCTGGCACGTTTAATGCCAATAATGCAATTCGACGGCTCATGACGCGGTCTTGCGAAGGCGCATCACGGTCCGGAAGCCGATATGGTTCTCGCCGGTGTCATCCGGCCCCGCCTCGCGGGCGGCGGGCCGATAGCGATAGCAATAGTCCGGCGAACAGAGAAAAGACCCGCCCTTGATCACGTGGCGCCGTTCGCCGGGGTCGCCGGGCGCGGCGACCGGGGGAGGGGCGGGACCTTCGGGGTTGTCGCGCGTATCCGGGTCGAGGCCCGGGCGGTAGAGGTCCTTCGTCCACTGCCAGACATTCCCGGCCATGTCATAGAGGCCATAGCCGTTCGCCGGAAAGCAACCGACCGGGGAAGCCTGGGCCTTGTAGCCGTCGGCGGCGGTATCAACGACCGGAAAGATGCCCTGCCAGACATTGGCCTGAGGGTGAGCCGCATCGAACGGCTGGTCGCCCCAGATGAAGCGGCCTGCCCCCCGGCCGCCCTGGGCCGCATATTCCCATTCCGCCTCGGTGGGAAGGTCGTGTCCCAGCCAGTGGGCATAGGCGAGGGCGTCCGCCCATCCCACCTGCACCACCGGGAGGTTGTCCTTGCCGTCGAGGGTGCTGCCGGGCCCGGCGGGATGGCGCCAGTTCGCGCCGGGAACGACCCGCCACCATTGCGAGGGGTCCGACCCGGCCCTCTGGTCGGATCCGACGAACACGATGGCCGACGGCTTGAGCTGCGCGGGAGACAGGCCTGGATAGGCCCTGGGATCCAGCGGACGTTCCGCCTGGGTGACATAGCCGGTGGCGGCGACGAAGCGCGCGAACTCCGCATTTGTGACGTCCGTCCGGTCGATCCAGACTGCGCTGACCCGGGTCATTCGCGGCGGTCCTTCCTCCCGGTGCAGGCCCTTGGCGCCCATCTCGAACGTCCCGCCGGGCAGCCTGACCATGCCGTGAACCGAAGGCGACGGCTCTGCCGAGGGCGGGATCGCCAGACATGACGTCCGCGGCGGGGGCGGGCTGCTGCGGGCGGCGGTATGCTGAGGCGGTCCGCCGCATCCGCCGAGCAGCAGGCCGATCATTGCCAGCGACACGCTTCCAGATCTGGTCATCGACGGCGGATATCCGGACGTAATTGGCACGCGTTCTGCCAATGAATGGCCGGATGACCGGGTGAGTCAATGCGCCTCGCCCTCAGGCCCCTCTGTCCTGCCAGCCTCGTTGACC
>CAIQUG010000062.1 GCA_903874895.1 uncultured Caulobacterales bacterium
ATGTGGGCCTGCAGGTGGCCGGCCTGCTGCACGACGTCGCGCACGGAGCCTGTCACATCGACGCCCACCACGAGGTCGGTGCCGACGCGCTGGAGCCCCTGTTCGGGTCGCGGATCGCCCAGCTGGTCCGCTTGCACGTGGATGCCAAGCGCTATCTGGTCGCCACCCGCCCCGCCTATCGGGCGCGCCTGTCGCCGATCAGCATGCAATCCCTCATGGCCCAGGGCGGGGCCATGTCCGACGACGAGGTTGCTGGCTTTGAGGCCCGGCCCTGGTGGCGGGAGGGGCTTCGCCTGCGGGTGGCCGACGAGGCTGCCAAGGTGATCGGCCAGCCAACCTCCGGGCTGGACCACTGGCTGCCCCTGGTGCGGTCGGTCTGTGCCGGTCCGGGGGGCGCGCGGGCCTAGAACAGCGGCTTCCCCTCCGCCGAGGGCATGTCGTAGCCCATCAGTCGGGCGAGCGTCGGGGCGATGTCCAGCATGTCCACCGAACCCAGGGTGCCGCGACGGCGGACCGCGGGCCCGGCAATGAACAGACTGGAATGCATTTCCGGGTTTTCCGGGAAATGGCCGTGCATCCCCTTCAGGGCGCTGGGGCTGTCCAGGGGGGCCTCCGGTCGCTGGCCCATCTCGTAGCCGGTCCGGAAGTCCACCCAGAAGCTGGCGGCGGGATTGGCACCACGACGGGCAATGCCGGCGGCGTCGATCACCTGGGCGATGCCGTAGCGCGGGTCCGCGGCCAGCCGGTCCAGCAGGGCCTTCGTCCGGGCCTGAACGCCCGCATCGGCCGGATCGGCCAGGAAGACGGCGGCGGAAGAGGCGCCGGAGGGCATGGCCTGCCAGGCCGTGGCCCGCCGACCGGCGGGGTCAAGGGTCACCAGACCCGCCTCGGCAAAGGCGCCGATGAGGTTGATATCGTGGGCGACGGGGGCGAACCCGTGGTCGGACACGACTGCGACCACCAGGTCCGGATGCACGGCCCGCCCGGCGGCGATGACCCTGGCGATGTCGGCATCGATGCGCGCGAGGGCCGTCATTGCCTGGGCCGAGCCGGGACCGTGGAGGTGCTCGGCGAGGTCGAGGCTGGACAGGTGCAGGGTAAGGAAGTCCGGCCGCTTCAGGGCGTACAGGCGGGCAGCCATGCGGCTGAGAGCCTCGTCGGCGTCCGGTGTCTCATGGATGGCGACGGACAGGGGGGCTGCCTCCGTCTCCAGGGCCTCGACCAGGCCCGGGGTCGACATCGCCCGGATCACCTTCAGGTCTTCGGCGTCCCGGTCCCGCCAGTATTCGGGAATGTTGAAATCGATCCCGCCGGCTCCGACGCTGGCCGGCCAGAACAGGCTGGCGACCCGGGCCCCGTGCCGATGCGCCACGTCCCAAAGGGTCGGAACCCGGATGTCGGACGCGTACCAGTAGTAGTGGCCGGGATGGGTCCGCAGGGGATCGAAAGGCTGGTTGTCGGGCACGCCATGTCGCGCGGGCCGTGTGCCGGTGAGCAGCGACACATGATTGGGGAGGGTGATCGTCGGCGTCACGTTGCGGACGTCCTCCGCATAGGCGCCCTCGGCCATCAGGGCCCGGAAGGTCGGCAGTCCTTCGCCCTGCCGCACGGTGGCCAGCACGTCCGCCGGCCGCATGCCGTCCACCGATATCAGCAGCACGGGGGCGGCGACGGCAGGGAGCGCGACCAGGGCAAGGCTGGCCAGGACTGTGGCGGCGAGACGACCTGTCAGCTTCATGCGAGGACCCTTCGGGTGGTGGAAAGCCATCAATATTGCCGATGGGTGACCGCTTGATGATATTCCTGATTGATGAGCCTGACGAGGGCGGTGACAGGGATGGCTGCGTCCGCGATCCGGTGTATGAGACTCGTCGGATCTGTGCACAATCAACGTTGCGCGGACCACGGGACAGGGCGCGCCGCACATGGAATCCACCGCATCGGACATCCCGCCGGACACGCGGCGCAAGCTGAGCGGCCTGAACCTTCAGTCCCTGCGGACCTTCCAGACGGTGGCGGAGTGCAACAGCTTCTCCCGCGCCGCCAGCCTGCTGAACGTGTCGCAGCCGACGGTCTCCTTCCAGATCAGCAACATGGAGAGCCTGTTCGGCATCACCCTGTTCCACCGCCGCCCCAAGCTGGAACTGACGGCGGTCGGGCGGGAGCTGTTCAACCGTGCACGGATCATTCTCAGCCGGATCGACGATCTCGAGCTCAGCCTCGACGAGTTGCAGATGCTGCAGCGGGGCCAGCTGTCCCTGGGCTTCAGCGCGCCGCGCCGGGCGCTGTCGCTGGTCGCCCAGTTCATGCAGGCCTTTCCGGCGATCGAGGTCCGGACGATCGCCGCCAATACCCAACAGCTGATCGAGCATCTGGAGCAATACCGGATCGACATGGCCGTGGTCGGCCTGCTCGAGCCGCTGGAGACCGTGGGCTGCCAGCTGATCGAGCCGGTCCGCCTCAGCGTCTGGCTGCCGAAGGATCATCCCCTGGCCGGGCGCCCGTCCCTGGGCCTGGAGGAGGTGGCGAGCCTGCCCCTGGTCCTGCGGGAGCAAGGCAGCGTCACCCGGACGGCCTTCGAACGCGCCTGCATCAAGCGGGACGTCAAGCCGCAGGTCCGGCTTCAGGTCCAGGGGCGGGAGGCGGTCCGGGAAGCCGTCGCGGCGGGCATCGGGGTGGGGGTGATCTTCAATACCGAGGCGGCCCATGACGAACGTATCCGCCATGTGCCGATCGTCAATCCGTCGATCACCGCGGGCACCTATCTGATCTATCTCAACGAGATGCTGGGACTTCCGGCGGTTCAGGCCATGCTGGACCTGGCCGCGGATGTGACCGCACCGGCGGACGGCCCAGTCAAGGACCGAGGTGCCAACCGGACGGCCCCTGCGCCCACGACGCGAACCGCTGACCGATGAGCCGCAGTCCGTCCGCATTCGGATGAAGCCCGTCGTGCAGGACGTGGGCATCCGCCCAGCCGAGCAGATCCAGGCCGTCGAGATACTGCAGGGCCGCGTCTCCGGCGGCCTGCCGGGCGGTGACGATGTCGCGCAAAAGTCCACGGATCCGCGTGTTGGTTAGGGCCCCGAACGCCAGTTCGTCCGGTCGCGGCACGGTGCGATAGCCCGGCGGTACCCGCAGGGTCGGCCCCGGAGTGGTCTCGTGCATCGGGCAGATCAGCGGCGAGATCACCAGGATCGGCACGTCGGGCCGGGCATCCCGGACGGTGTCCAGAAAGGCATGCACGGCAGGGATGAAAGCGCGCTCCCGCATGACGTCCTGATTCACCAGATTGACCCCGAGCTTGAGGCTGATCCGGTCACAGGGCAGCCGAGACAACAGCCGCGCCACGAACCCGTCCATCTGGCACTGGGCGGCGAAGCCGAGGGAGACCAGGGACAGGCCCAGGGACCGCGCCGCCACCGCCGGCCAGGTCTCCGACGGGCCATCGGCGTCCATGCCATGGCTGATGGAGCTGCCGTAATGCGCCCAGACCGGCTGCAGGTCCGGGTGCGGGGCCGCAGAGGCACCGTCATCGATCCGCAGGGCCCGGACCTCCACCGCGGCAGCCTGGGGCAGCCACAGCTCGAGGGTCGCCGGTCTGCCCGGCAGGTCGTCGAACACCAGGGTCTCCATGGCGCCGGGCTGCAGGATCACCTTCGGCGGGGCTGTCTCATAGTCGATACAGGCCGTGGGGCCTTCCGCCAGCGCCCGTCGACCATGCAGCACCCCGTCGACGAGAAGATCAAAGGTCACCGGGCGCCGGACGCCGCCGGAGTAGCGCACGCCGGTGGCGGTCACATCCAGTTCCATCCGACCGGTGTCGCTGACAAGGCCCAGGCGGACGCCGGCGGACATGCCGCTCATCAGGTGCAGGACCGGGTCCGGGGTCCGGGCCAGAGCCCAGTCCGGAAGCCGCCGGACTCTCAGGCCGGAGCCGTGGGCGCAGGCCTCCACGGCCCCCGCCACGCGGAACACATCCGACGTGCAGGACACCTCGCGCATCAGGTAACGATCGCCTCGCCGGCCATGTGCGCTCCTCAGGATCGTCCGCCTCGGATTGGGCGGCAGGCACCAGAGACCCTCAGCCCGCAGGGTCAGCTAGGGGATTTGCCGGCTATTGTCATCAAGAACCTCTATGAACCCGTGGCAGACCGCAAGTATGTCGCACCTTTGTGGCCCGTACCCCTCGGGAGGTCGGAGGCGACGGCTGCCCCGCCACCCCTGCAAAGTCGCGAAATTACAATGATGCCAGACGGATTCGGAGGGTTGGCGAGGCGCTCCCGTCACAAAAAGCTCATCAATTATATTGATACACTCTCCAAATGGACAGCCCCGCCCGCATGGGGGTGGCCGGGGCCCAGGACCGTTGGCGCGCAGGTTTTCGTCTGGGCGGTGACGTGTCGAGGAAAAGGGGAGCCTGAATGTCACACGGTCTGACTCATCGCCTTGCCCGCAGCGGGGGCGGGAGTGTGGCAGCCTGGGCGCTGGCCACGGCCTTCCTGACCTATTTCTGCATGTACGCCTTCCGCAAGCCCTTCACGGCGGCGACCTTCGACCATGTGGCGGACTGGCCCTTCGCCGTGGACTTCAAGTCGACCATCATCATCTGCCAGGTGCTGGGCTACGCGATCTCCAAGTTCATCGGGGTGCGGGTGGTGTCCGAGGCCAGCGACCGTGGCCGCGGCCTGACCATTCTGGTGCTGATCGTGGCCAGCGAACTCGCCCTGCTGCTGTTCGCCATCGTCCCCGCCCCGTGGAAGCCGCTGGCCATGTTTCTCAACGGCCTGCCGCTGGGCATGATCTGGGGGTTGGTCTTCCGGTACCTGGAGGGGCGGCGCAGCAGCGAGATCCTGGGTGCCGGGCTGTGTACCAGCTTCATCCTGTCCTCCGGCGTGGTGAAATCGGCCGGCCGGACCCTGATAGACCAGTACGGCATCTCGGACGTCTGGATGCCGGCCGTGACCGGCCTCGCCTTCCTCCCGATTATCGTGGTGTCGGTCTGGCTGCTGTCCATGACCCCGCCGCCCAGCCTCGAGGACGAGGCCGCACGGGTGGCCCGGCAGCCGATGATGCAGTCGGACCGCAAGGCGTTCTTCCGCCAGTACGGCATCGGTCTGGTGCTGCTGACGGCGTCCTTCATCGCCTTGGGGTCCCTGCGGGACTTCCGGGACAACTTTGCCGCGGACATCTGGAAGGC
>CAIQUG010000063.1 GCA_903874895.1 uncultured Caulobacterales bacterium
AGCCTGAACCGCACCGCCCACCCCGGTCGCGGTCTGGCTGACCGTCGATCCGACGGCCCCGGAACTGCGCGCGGCGATGTCGGCCGGCGGCGACCCGCCGGACGCGCATCCGCTCAGCAGCAAAACACCAAGACCGATGATCAGTCGACGCACTCGAACCCTCGCGCTGTATGATGGCAGCATACGCCGAGTTGTACCCGTCCGGCGAGGGCCAAGGCTCCGGCAAAAGATCAAATCCTCGCCATCGCCACGCGTTTCCCGACCTCGCCGTCACGACTTTGCCGTCTGCAGGCTTGCACCGTGCCCGCGACACCACTAGGGTCCGCCTGCTTCGGAAGAGGCACCCCGAGCCTGTAGCTCAGTCGGTAGAGCACGTGACTTTTAATCATGGGGTCCTGGGTTCGAATCCCAGCGGGCTCACCATTTTCCCCGTTCCAACTCCGGCACCCTTCCCCCTGGAACCTGAGCGCAGGGATCGCGCTGGCATGGCGCATGGCAAAAGAGCCGCCCCCAGGGGGGACGGCTCTCTTGTGCATATTCACCGATCAGGGACCGGAACGGGCGTGTCTGCCCGCGTCACACCGCAAGTGAGGCGGCGGCGCGGTTAGTTGGACCCGGTGAACTTCACCGGAATCTTGATATCACCCGTCTTCGCGCCCATCGGCAGCGACTCGGCGACGCACATGGCCGCCTTGTCGAAACCGCGGCCCGGTGCCGTGTTGTCCAGGACCTTGCAGTCCGACAGTTTACCGCCACCCGCCGTGCACTGCAGAGTTACGCTTGCAGCCTCGTGAGTATTGGCATGCTTTTCGAGACACTGATCGACTTTCTCCTGGAAACTGGCACTGGCCGAGGCCGCACCAATCAAAGAAGCGCATGCAAAAACACCAAAAATGACCGAGATCTTGTTTTTCATTGGAAGACACCACCCTAGTTGTGATGCGGTCAAAATGACGGGAATTGGTAAAATATTTGATTAGAACAACAGCACTAAGCGGATTTTATGATTAATATATCGAGGCCAGAACCCATATTGACTCCAATCCTCCCGTTTCCGCCTCATTAAGCATTCCTCGATAGGGTCAGCGTAACAACTGGACAACTACGTCTCAGATCACTGGGGGCACTATGAAATTCGCACGGTTCACCGACATGCCGATATTGGTGAAGATGGGCGTTGCGCCGGCCTGCGCGGCGCTGATGGTCGCCGTGGCGGCCACCGCCATGCTGTCGATCGAGGCACGGCAGTCCAGCGAACTCAAGCGGATCGTCCAGACGGACCTGCCCGTCAGCCTACGCCTGAAGACGGTGGCCGAGCGGATCACCGCGGCCCACGGTCGCCTCTACATGCTCATGACGCACCAGGCGGCGGAGATCGACACCGCCAAGGTGAGCGACCAGATGGCCGAGCTGCTGACGGAGATCGACAAGATCACGGCGGAAGTGAAGTCCATCGAGGACGCTGCCGATCCCGAACAGCGCCCTGCCCTGGCCGCCCTTCGCAAGGACCTGGGTGAAACCCGCAGCGCTCTGGATGCCGTCGGCGCCATGATCGGGGTCGACTTCAAGACGGCCGCCGGCTTTGTCGCGCCCTTTGAAGAAAACTATCAGCACATGGCATCGCGGCTGGCGTCCATCGTCGACAAGCAGACTGCGGCGTCCTCGAAGCGGGCGGACGACAGCTATGCCACCGCCCAGTCCGCCGCTGGAATCCTGGGGCTCGGCGCGGCCGTCTGCCTGCTGCTGGTGCTGGGATCGGCCTACGCTTCGGTCATGCCGTTCCGTCGCGATATCCTGAAGATCGCCGGTGCCACGGAGCGGCTGTCCGAGGGCGACAACAACGTCGACCTCGAGGCCCTGCGCCGGGGCGACGAACTGGGCGCCATGGTGCGCGCCCTCTCCGTCTTCCGCGACAACCAGCGCGCCATTGCCGACATGCGCGAGCAGCAGGCTGCTGCCAGCCGCATGACCGAGGATGAACGCCGGGTTTCCGAGGCGGCCCGTGCCGCCGCTCAGGCCCAGCAGGCGACCGTGGTCAGCCAACTGGCCACGGGTCTCGAGCGCCTCTCGTCCGGCGATCTGACCTTCCGCATCGAAGAGCCGTTCGCCGGTGAATACGAACAGCTCCGGACCGACTTCAACAATGCCATCAGCCAGCTTCAGAACGCCCTGAAGGTCGTGATCGCCAACGCCGTCGCCATCCAGTCCGGCACCGTGGAGATCAGCAGCGCCGCCGACGACCTGTCGCGCCGGACCGAGCAGACCGCCGCCAGCCTCGAAGAAACGGCCGCTGCCGTCGAGGAGATCAGCGCGACTGTCAACCGCACGGCCGAGGGGGCCAACCATGCCAAGACGGTGGTGACCTCCGCCCAGGTCAAGGCCGAGCGGTCCAGCGAGATTGTCAGCGACGCCGTGAAGGCCATGAGCGAGATCTCGTCGTCGGCACGTCAGATCAGCCAGATCATCGGCGTGATTGACGAGATCGCCTTCCAGACCAACCTCCTCGCCCTCAATGCCGGGGTCGAGGCGGCGCGGGCCGGAGATGCCGGTCGCGGCTTCGCCGTCGTGGCCTCCGAAGTGAGGGCCCTGGCCCAGCGCTCCGCGGATGCGGCCAAGGAGATCAAGGCGTTGATTTCCGCCTCCACCGCCCAGGTCAATGTCGGCGTCAATCTGGTCGGCCAGACCGGTGAGGCCCTGACCAGCATCGCCTCCAACGTCACCGAGATCACCCAGCTGGTGAACGAGATCGCCGCTTCGGCCCAGGAACAGGCGACCGGCCTGATCGAGGTGAACTCCACGGTCAGCCAGATGGATCAGGTCACCCAGCAGAACGCCGCCATGGTGGAGCAGACCACGGCCGCCATGCGCAGCCTGCGGGAGGAAGCCTCTGAACTGACCCGTCTGTTCGAACGGTTCAAGATCGGCTCCACCGTCGGCGCCATCCAGCCCCCTGCCCGCGCCGCGTCGGCCCCGGCACCGGCCCGGGGGCGGGCACCGGCGACAACCCAACGGGCGACCGTGATGCGCGCGTCGTCCAGCGCCGCGCCCAAGCCGGCAGCGCCACCCCGCGAGGACAACTGGGACGAATTCTGATCCGTCTCGAACGGACCATCGCCCTTGCAAACGGAATGATCCCCCGCTCCCGCCTATGGGACCGGGGGATTTTTCATGCCTCCAACCGCCAGAAGTGACGCCTGCTCCAACGCCCAGAACGGACCGGGTGTCGATCGGCGGACCTGCAGACACAGGCTGTGCCGTCCCGTAGTGGTCGCCAGGGGCATCCGGATGGGCTGGCGCAGGGAGCGGGCAGGATCCCCGAGGGACAGGGCGGCGACCACGGGTCCGTCACACCGGTCCAGATGGACCTCCATCCTGCCACCCGCACCGAGGGAGGGGTCCAGGGCAATCCCTGCGGCCTCTTCGCCCAGTTCGAAATTGTACGGCAGGGACACCAGCGACAACCGCAGGGCCGCCGCCCCGTCCATCGCCACCTCTGGCGTCTGCCAGCACGGGTTCCTGGAATCGACCCGCACCACCGGCCCCGCCTGAGACTCGAGACTGAGCGCCAGCCCACTGGTGCAGAGCGAAAGGCGCAGCGGCATCCCGTCCGCCCCGACCGGTGACTCAATCACCTCATCAAGCTCCCCCGGCAGTTTCATGTCGTCCCGGAACGCCGCCGCGCGGACCCGGACCGGCAAGGCCGCATCGATCGGGAGCGCGAATCTCTTTGAATCCGGACGCGGCTGCGATCCGTCCAGGGTGTAGCGCAGGGTTCCCAGGTGCGCCTGGGTTGAAAGGGTGACGATTGCCCGCCCCGCAAGTCCCGGATCCGACTTCAGCCTGACCCGCAGGGCACTGTTCGACGCCCCGATGCCACGCCGGTGATAGGCCGCCAGCTGGCCCGGCAGGCGGTCAAGGAAATCTGACCAGTCCCGTCGCTCCGCCGGAGTCCAGGCGACTTCGGCGAGGGCGGCCAGCCGTGGAAAGGCCGCGGCCTCGACCCGCGCCTCGCTGCGCAGAAGCTCGGTCCAGATATTGGCCTGAACACCCAGGACGTGGGCTGCAGCCGCCGGGTCCAGTCCGTTCGTATCCGGATCAAAATCGTAGACCAGCTTCAGGGGGAAGACCCCGCGCCCCGGGCCATCCTCGGGAGCGTCGCCCTGGCGGTAGTCGAGATAGAGGGGCAGGACCGGGCTGAGCACGGCGTCGTGACCGGCCCGCGCCGCAGACCGCCCGGCGGCGACACCATGCCAGGACATGACCGCTGCCGACGGCGGCAGGTCGTCATTCAGAATCTCGTCCCATCCCATGAGCCGGCGCCCGCGGGAGTCCAGGTGGGCGGCCATCTGACGGACCATCCAGGCCTGCAGGGCGGTCTCGTCCTTCAGTCCCAGAGCCCGGATCTGCGCCTGCACCTCCGGAGAGGACTTCCACGCGTCCTTCACCGCCTCGTCGCCGCCGATATGGATGAAGCGGGACGGAAACAGGTCCGTGACCTCATCCAGAATGTCTTCGAGAACCTTGAGGGTTGCCGGTAGCGGTTTGAAGAGATTGGGATAAACACCCCAACCCGATGCGGGAACGCGGGGGGCGGCACCCGCGCTCAGGTCAGGATAGGCGGCAAGTGCTGCCGTGGCATGGCCCGGCATCTCGATTTCGGGAAGGATCGTCACGTGGCGAACCGCGGCATAGGCCACCAGGGCGCGAACCTGGGCCTGGGTATAGATTCCGCCGGATACCCGGTGCTCCCCCGCCTCCACCCGCCATCCGCCGACCTCGGCAAGTCGCGGATAGCGGCGGATCTCCAGACGCCAGGCCTGGTCGTCCGTGAGGTGCCAGTGGAGGATGTTGAGCTTGTGCCGGGCCATCTCGTCGATGAACCGTCGGATCCACTCTGGTGACTGGTAGTGACGGGCACTGTCGAGCATCACGCCGCGCCAGCCAAACCGGGGGGCATCGGTGATCTCCATGCCTGGCACCTGCGCCGGATCACCGGCCGCGCGGTTGGTGGGCGGCTCCAGGATCTGGGAGAGGGTCACGGCGGCATAGAAGAGACCGGCGTCTCCCTGCGCCCGGAGGGTGATGCCCTGCGGAGTTACAGACAGTCGGTAGCCCTCTGCGGGCATGGGGTCCGAGACGCGTTCCAGGCGGATGGCGCCCCCGGAGCCGATTGCCACAGGACGATGCAGCTGGGCCTGAAGGGCGGCCCGCAGATAGGTTGCCGTCGCCCGGGCCGCGGGATCCCCCTCGGACACCGACAGGACGAGGGTCGCGGGAAGGTGAAAGTCCTGCCCTGTGAGCTGGACCTGGGCCGGGCGGGGGGTGATGGCAACGCCGGGGTCAGGTCGAGGGTCGGCCTGGGCACATGCGGGTGCGGTCATCAGCCCGAAGCCGATCCCCGCGATGAGCGGCAACACAAAGGTCCGCCAGCTCCAGTTTGAACATCGATGCATGGCGGCAGGAGACCATGGCGCGCCGCAGGTCACAATATCGGGAGCGAAACGCAAACGATTGCCCCTTGTGCGAACTTCCCGGCCCGTGCGAAGGCCGGACGGAGCGACGGGTGCCGCCCCGCCGCCTTCCGACCTGAAGGCTGATCCATGCGTCCCATCCGAGACATCCTGACCCTGGCCCCCGTGATCCCCGTGATCGTCATCGACCACTTGAAGGACGCGGCCCCGATGGCCGAGGCCCTGTGCTCCGGCGGTCTGACCGTGCTCGAGGTCACCCTGCGCACGCCTGCGGGTCTGTTGGCCATTGCGGCGATGAAGGCGGCCCGGCCCGACGCAGTGGTGGGGGCCGGCACGGTCAATACCCCGGACCTGCTGGATCAGGCAGCAGACGCGGGGGCAGACTTCATCGTGGCCCCCGGGCTCACGCCGGCGCTGGCACAGCGGGCCCGGACACGGGGCCTGCCCTTCCTTCCGGGCATCGCCACAGCGGGAGACATCCTGCGGGGCTTCGAACTGGGCCTCGACACGTTCAAGTTCTTCCCGGCCGAGACCAGCGGCGGCGTCCCGGCGATCAAGGCGCTGGAGGGCCCCTTCCCCGACATCGCCTTTTGTCCGACGGGAGGCGTCACCCTTGAAAACGCGCCGCGCTATCTGGCCCTGCCCAGCATCCTCTGTGTGGGGGGGAGCTGGATCACGCCGAAGTCTGCCATCGCCGCCGGCGACTGGGCCTTTGTCCGGTCCGCTGCCGCCGAGGCCCGGCAACTGGCGCGCTAGACCTCAGCCCGGGGTCTTCCAGCTGTTCACATAGTCGAGGTTTTCCACCGCCGACATGGCGTCCGGAACATCCAGCGGATCGCGGGTGTCGATCATCACGGCGTATTCATCCGTGGCGGGCTTGGACGGGCTCAGCATGTTGCGCAGGGCCTTGGGATGCGGCCCGTGGGTGAACCCCGACGGGTGAAAGGTCAGCATGCCGGCATCGATATTGTCACGGCTGAAGAAATCCCCTGCGTGGTAGAACAGCACTTCGTCATAGTCGTCGTTGTTGTGGAAGAAGGGGATCTTGATTGCACCGGGATCGGTCTCGAAGGGGCGGGGCGCAAAGGTACAGACCACGAAACGGTCGGCCAGGAAGGTCGTGTGGGCCGACGGGGGCACGTGGTAGCGGTGGCTCATCACCGGCCGGATATGTCGCACGTTGAGGCGGACCGGGGCCAGGTCCCCGTGCCAGCCCAGCGCATCCAGGGGATTGTAGTCATAGGTGACAGCCGACAGGGCTCCACGTTTCTTGATCGTCACTCCCACCGGCCCCGCCTGCGCCTGGTGCGCCCGGAAGGCGTCATCCATCACAGGTGTGTCGAGCAGGGCCGGATCAAAGATCGCGTGTCCGCCGAGCAGTCCCTTGTCCGGCAGGGTGAAGTGGCTGTTGGTCGCCTCGATCATCAGGACCTGCAGAGGCGCGCTCGGCGTCAGCCGCCACATCGTGCCGCGCGGCAGGACGACATAATCCCCGGCCACGACCTCCAGCCGCCCGAAGTCGCAGAACAGCTCCGCCGCACCGGCGTGGACGAACAGCAGCTGATCCCCGTCCGCATTGCGCGCCAGCCCCTGCATCGGCCCGTCAAGGCGAAGGAACCGGATTTCCACATGGGCGTTCTTCAGCACCACCGGGGCCCGCCAGGGGCAACCGTCCGGGCTTGCCAGCCGGGTGAGGTCAAAGGCCCGGGGGCGGAGCGGTCCTTCGAAGCTTGACCAGCCCGTCGGCGGACGCGGGTGATAGAGGAAGGTCGCCGGGCCAAAGAAGCCCTCCTTGGACATTTCCCGCTCATAGGTGCCCGCGGGCAGGTCCGCATGGGCCTGTCGGCTATGCTGACCTTCGCTGCCCCGCACGGGCAGCCAGTTGCGGCGGGTCATGGCTCAGGCCTCCACCCGGCCGGGCAGGACGCCCCGCCGGATCTGGTCGAGTTCCAGGCTTTCGAACAGGGCCTTGAAGTTGCCCTCACCGAAGCCCTCGTTCCCCTTGCGCTGGATCAGCTCGAAGAAGATCGGCCCCACGGCATTCTCGGTGAAGATCTGCAGCAGCAGGCCCTGCCCCTCCGACGGGGCCCCGTCCACCAGGATCCGCGCGGCCCGAAGCCGCTCCACGTCCTCTCCATGGCCCGGGACCCGGGCATCGATGCCGTCGAAATAGGTATCGATCGTGTCCTGGAAGTTCAGACCGCGCCCGCGGATCGCTTCAACGCTGGCGAAGATGTCGTTCGTTCCCAGAGCGATATGCTGGATCCCCTCCCCCTTGTACGAGCGAAGAAACTCCTCGATCTGACTGTGATCGTCCTGGCTCTCGTTCAGCGGAATGCGGATCTTGCCGTCGGGGCTGGTCATGGCCTTGGAGAACAGGCCCGTCTGCTGGCCCTCGATGTCGAAATAACGGATTTCCCGGAAATTGAAGATCCGCTCGTAATAGTCGGCCCAGGTCTTCATGTTCCCGCGGAACACGTTGTGGGTCAGGTGGTCGAGATAGGTCAGGCCGCAGCCGACCTCCGCCTCCCGCTCCACCGCACCGGGAATGGGCCGGAAGTCCACGTCATAGATCTCGTTCGCCCCGTAGCGGTCGACGAGATAGATGTGCGCGCCGCCGATCCCGACGATCGCGGGAATGTTCAGCTCCATGGGGCCTGTGCGGGACGCCACGGGCTCTGCGCCCCGCCGCACGGCCTCCGCAAAGGCGTGGGCGGCGTCGCGGACACGAAAGGCCATGGCGTTCGCGGACGGCCCCCGGGTCGTCCGGAAGTCGGACACCTGGCCCTGAGGCTCGTTGTTGAGCAGGAAGTTGATGTCGCCCTGCTTGTAGCGGATCACGTCCTTCGACCGGTGCCGCGCGACGGCGGTGAAACCCATCCGCTCGAACAGCTGGGCCAGGGCGGCCGGATCCGGTCCGGTGAATTCCACGAACTCGAAGCCATCAGTCCCCAGGGGGTTCTCGAACAGGTCGGCCACGACGTCCTCCGATGGCTGGATAGCGACGTCGTTAAAGTATCATTTGAAACTATCGGCGGCAAGGTGCGCTGCGGCTTGCTCGATCCGGCGAAGAAGGCGTTGCAGGCCCTCGACCTCGGCCTCGGACAGACCGGCGATGACCTCCTGCTCGTATTTGAGCGCCAGGGGGGTGACCTCCCCATGCAGCCGCCGGCCGGTCTCGGTGAGTTCGAGATGATGGGATCGCCCGTCTGCGGCATTGGGCGTGCGCTGGATCAGCCGTCGTGCGGTCAGGGCCTGGGCCGCGCGGCTGATGATCACCTTGTCGGTCGCTGTGCGTGCCACAACCGACTGGGGCGTGGAAGGGCCGTCCTCGGCCAGGATGCAGATCAGGCGCCACTGGGGGACGGACAGGCCGAAGCGGTCCTCATAGGCCCGGGCGATCAGCCGGGACACCTCATTGGAGGCGACGCTCAGTCTGTAGGGCAGATAGGCGTCGAGCCGCAGCCCCTCGGACGAATCGGACATGACAGAGCTCCCGCAAGGTTGCCAGAGCTTAGGACAAGGTCCGCAGGCCCGTCGACGTGTGTCGACGCTCCGACGCGCTCCGTCAGGCGGCGTATTGCTGCAGCCATTGCCGTGCGGCGCGCTGGGCCTCGGCGACCATCTCGCGGTCCATCTCGGCGCTCAGCTCGCGACGATAGCGCTTGGCGTCTTCGGACCCGCGCATGGCAGCCAGGTTGAACATCATGTGCGCGGAAACCAGGTCCAGCGGCACGCCCCCATGGCCCGTCGAATACAACAGGCCGATCCGGCAGAGTTCCTCGCCTGACGAATCGACGCCCGGCAGCGGCAGAGACGAAACCTCAGACATGTTCGCGAATTCGATTTGCATTTTTGCCCTCCTGATCCGCACGCATTCGACGTACGGGCGGCCATCTCGAAGACCGCAAGACAAGAAAAGCCCTGCTCGATTGAATTTAAAGTTAATGTCGAAATTTATTTGATTTTTCTGCAGAAGCTAACCATTTACTACTGTATATATATTCATTTTAATCTCATAAACCATTACTAACGAAACAATACTTGTCTTCGGGTCGGTAAGAGATGATTCACCCGCCGCATTCGAGGCTTCGGAATCCGTTCAGCCACGGTTCATGCAGAACGGATCAAACAGGGTCGTGACAGACACAGCGGCATTCGCCGCCCGTCAAGGAACACCGAGATGAAGCCGACCCACGCCCGCCGGACTGTTGCTCTCACAGCCCTTGCCGCCAGCACGCTGCTGCTGGCCAGCGCCGCCTCCCCTGCGGGTGCCGAGAACCCGGACCACGAGCGTGCGGATCGCGACGGTCCTCGGTCGGCCGCGGCGCCGCAGCCCGCCCCGCAACCTCAGAGCCCGCCACCCCAGAGAGCAGCCCAGCCCACCTACCACGCACCCGCCCCGCCGGCAGGACCGGCGCAGGGGCAGTTCCGCGGCCAGTATTCGGGCCAGTACCAGGGCCAGGGCCAGGGTCAGTTCCAGGGCCCGCCTTCGGGACAGGCCCGTTTCCAGGGATACACGGGCGGACAGGCTCCGAACTCCGGTCAGGCACCGCCGACGGGACGTCCCGGCCAGGCGTCCTATGGTGCGGCACCGGGAAATCCCCCCGCCCCCTCCGGTCGGGACGGTGATCGCTGGCCGGGATCGGCGCGCGATGGAGCCCGGGATGGATCTCGGGACGGATCTCGGGATGGGGGCCGCGACTGGGGCCGGGATAGCGGCCGGGATAGTGGCCGGGATAGTGGCCGGGATAGTGGCCGGGACTGGGGACGCGACGGACGCCGGGACGGTGGACGGGACTGGGGACGGGACTGGGGACGAGACTGGGGACGGGATGGGGGGCGCGATCCGCACGGGGATCGAGGCGGTGGCGAGCGTCACGAGTGGCGCTATCGCGGGGAACTGCACCCCGGCTATCGCCTGTCCCCCTATCGCTATCCAAGTGGGTGGGGCTACCGGTCCTGGCGGGTCGGCGAGCGACTCCCGTTCCTTTTCCTGACGTCGTACTATTTCATCGACGCCTATGCCTATGACCTGCCGCCGGCCCCCTATGGCTACCGCTGGGTCCGGTACGGGTCGGATGCCCTGCTGGTCAATGTCTACACCGGCGAGGTGGAGGACGTGGTCTACGGCATCTTCTACTGGTAAGTCGACGCTGCACGATGGCCGCGACCGGCGGGAATACGGAGGCTACGGGATGGCCCTGCTCTGCCCGAACGACAACACTCCAGAAGCGCGCCGCCGCGGCGGGCTTCTGGCCGCGGCTCTGATCGGACTTCTGTCGGTAACAGCAGCCCCGCTCGCCGCGACCGCTGCTGCAGCGCCGCCCCCGGCACCGGATGAGCGCGCGGGCCACCCCCCATCCGATCCCAGGGCCCATCCCGTACGGGGTGGATTCCTGCCGGCAGAGCGTCTGGCCGACCGGGTGGCAGATCCGAGGGCCTACAAGGTCCGCGCCGCACCGCCCGGCTACAGCTGGATCCATGTGGGTCACGACCTGATCCTCGCCCAGGACCGGAGTGGCCTGATCGTGGACATCGTGGAAGGCGTCTATCCCTAGGCACCGTTTCACGGCGCCATGGATCGATCCAGCCTAGGCGGGATCCACCACGCCCAGGCGGGACCGGAGGATTTCGTTCACGGCGGCCGGATTGGCCTTGCCACCGGTCGCCTTCATGACCTGGCCGACGAACCAGCCAAGCGCCTGCGGCTTTTCCTTCACGGCCGCCGCCTTGTCCGGATTGGCGCTGATGATGGCGTCGATGGCGGCCTCGATGGCCCCGGTGTCGGTGACCTGACGCAGCCCCTGGGCCTCCACGATGGCGGCGGGTGCGCCCTCCCCGGCCCACATCCGTTCGAACACCTCCTTGGCGATCTTCGACGAGATGACGTCGGTCTCGATCAGTTCCACGAGGCTTGCCATGTCCGCCGCCGGGATCGGGCTCTGGTCGAACTCCAGCCCGTCCTTGGACAGGTGAGAGAGCAGTTCATTGGTCACGAAGTTGGCCACAAGCTTCGCATCCCGCCCCGCGGCAGCCGTCTCGAAATAGGCGGCACGCTCGGCGTCACTCGCCAGCACGCCGGCGTCATAGGCGGACAGTCCGTACTGCGACTGCAGGCGGGCGCGCTTGGCATCCGGAAGCTCCGGCAGGGTCGCCTCGATCTCCTTCACCCAGGCCGCGTCGAGAATCAGGGGCAAGAGGTCGGGATCGGGGAAATAGCGGTAGTCGTGCGCGTCCTCCTTGGACCGCATGGAGCGGGTCTCGCCTTTGCCCGCGTCGAAGAGGCGGGTCTCCTGATGGATCACGCCGCCGTCCTCGAGAATCTCCACCTGACGGCGGGCCTCATAGACGATGGCCTGCTGGATGTAGCGCATGGAGTTCACGTTCTTGATCTCGCAGCGGGTGCCCAGCGGGTCCCCCGGTTTGCGGACGGACACGTTCACGTCGGCGCGGAGATTGCCCTTTTCCATGTCCCCGTCACAGGTGCCGAGGTAGCGCACCAGCTGGCGAAGGGTCTTCACATAGGCCGCCGCGTCCTCGGGCGAGCGCATGTCCGGCCGGGACACGATCTCCATCAGGGCCACGCCGGACCGGTTCAGGTCCACATAGGTGAGGTTGGGATCCATGTCGTGCAGGGACTTGCCGGCGTCCTGCTCCAGATGCAGCCGCTCGATCCCCACCTCGAAGGTCGAGCCGTCGTTGCGCTCCACCACCAGCACGCCCTCGCCGATGATCGGGTCCTTGAACTGGCTGATCTGATAGCCCTGGGGCAGATCGGGATAGAAATAGTTCTTGCGGTCGAAGCGGGACACCAGATTGACCTTGGCCCGGAGTCCAAGGCCCGTCCGGATCGCCTGCTCGACGCAGAAACGGTTGATCACCGGCAGCATCCCCGGAAAACCCGCATCCACGAGGCTGACCTGTTGGTTCGGGGCCGCACCGAAGCCGACGCCTGCGCCGGAGAACAGCTTGGCCTGGGAGGCGACCTGCGCATGGACCTCGAGGCCAAGGACAAGTTCCCACTCGCCGGTGCGGCCGGAGATGCGGTAGGGGGCGCGGTCTGTCATGGGTCAGTCCTGCTCAGGATCGTGTCATCGGACGCGCCGTTGCGGCCAGCAAGTCCAGTGTTGTGGTTACGCATCATATGGGGCCGAGGCAACTCCATGGCCACGCCGCGCTTGTGAGTTTGCCAAAAACCCGCTTCAATCATGACGCAAAAGACCAACTCCACTCCTGAGGGAACCCCTATGTCCAAATTCTTCAAGGCCGCCTTCATCGGCGCCGCACTCAGCCTCGCCACCGTGTCCGTGGCCGGCGCCCAGATGGCCCCGGCTTCCGCCGCCCCGGCCGTGAAGTTCTCTGCCGACACCGCCATCGAGACGATCGCGGCCAACCCGGCTGCCAAGGCGGCCCTGGACAAGGTCGTCGGCGCCGACCTGACCAAGCATCCCCAGTATGAAGCCTTCAAGGGCCTGAGCCCGCGGGCGCTTGCCCCCTACTCGGAAGGCAAGATCACCGACGACACCCTGAAGGCGCTGGATGCCGCCCTGGCCGCCGTCAAGGGCTGAGCCGAGCCTCCAGCCACAGGCTGAATACAGAAACCCCGCCCTGTTACCAGGGCGGGGTTTTTCGTGTCCGCGACCTTTTGCGCTGATGCCGGATCAGGCCCAGGGCTCGGGGCGGGCGGTGAAGCCGGCGGCCTGTTCCATGGCGGCCGCGAGGGAGAAGAGCGAGCCCTCGTCCAGCGCCCGGCCGATCAGCTGCAGACCCAGCGGCAGACCCTGGCTGTCCAGCCCCGCGGGGATCGAAAGGCCCGGCAGACCGGCCAGGTTGGTGGTCACCGTGAACACGTCGTTCAGGTACATCGCCACCGGATCGTCCTGCTTCTCCCCCAGGGGGAAGGCCGCCGACGGCGTGGTGGGCGTCAGGATGGCGTCCACCTCCTCGAAGGCCTTGGAAAAGTCCTCGGCAATCCGGGCGCGCACCTTCAGGGCCTTCAGGTAGTAGGCGTCGTAGTAACCGGCCGACAGCACATAGGTGCCGATCAGAATCCGACGCTTCACCTCCGGCCCGAACCCTTCGGCGCGGGTGGTTTCGTAGACGTCGGTGAGGGCCGTGCCCTCGCCCCGATAGCCGAACCGCATGCCGTCATAGCGGGCGAGGTTGGACGAGGCCTCCGCCGGGGCGATGATGTAGTAGGCCGGCAGGGCGTAGCGGGTGTGCGGCAGGCGCACGCTCTTGATCTCGCAACCCGCCGCGCGGAGCCACTCGACGCCGTCATCCCACAGGCGCGCGATCTCCTCGGGCATGCCGTCGATCCGGTACTCCTCCGGCACGCCGATCCGCAGTCCCTTCACGGACTTGCCGATGAACTGGGAAAAGTCGGGGACCGGCAGGGCGAGGCTGGTGGAGTCCTTCGGGTCATGACCGGCCATGGAGGTGAGCATCAGGGCCGCGTCCGCAACGGTGCGGGTGATCGGTCCGGCCTGGTCGAGGGAGCTGGCAAAGGCGACCATGCCGAACCGCGAGCACAGCCCGTAGGTCGGCTTGATGCCCACGGTTCCGGTGAAGCTGGCCGGCTGGCGGATGGAGCCGCCGGTATCCGAGGCCGTGGCGGCCAGGCAGAGGTCCGCCGACACCGCCGATGCCGACCCGCCGGACGAGCCGCCCGGGGTCAGGTTGCGGTTCGAGCCCCGGGCGCGCCAGGGGCTGACCACCGGACCGAAGGCCGAGGTCTCGTTGGACGAGCCCATGGCGAACTCGTCCATGTTGAGCTTGCCCAGCATGACGGCTCCGTCCCGCCACAGGTGCGAGGTCACGGTCGACTCGTAGGGCGGCACGAAGGTCCCGAGGATCTTCGACCCCGCCGTGGTCCGCACGCCGTCGGTGCAGAACAGGTCCTTGACGCCGATGGGAGCGCCATCCAGCGGGCCCGCCGTTCCCGCCGCCCGTCGGGCATCGGACGCCCGGGCGTCGTCCAGCGCCCGCTCCGGCGTCGTGAGCACGTAGGCGTTCAACTGCGGATTGACCGCATCGATGCGGGAGATGAAGGCCTCCGTCAGCTCGACGGAAGAGAAGTCCTTGTTCGCCAGTCCGTCGAGGGCGGACCTGAGCGTGAGGCGGGTGAGATCCGACATCCTATTCGACCACCTTGGGAACCACGAAGAAGCCCTGATCGGCGCGGGGGGCATTGCGCAACACCCGGGCGGCATTGCCCCCGTCCGTGACCACGTCATCGCGCATGGGCAGGGTCTGGGCCACGGCGGACGTCATCGGCTCGACCCCGTCGGTGTCCACCTCGGCCAGCTGCTCGATCCACGACATGATGCCGTTCAGCTCTTGGGCAAGGGGCGCGAGCCGGTCCTCGGGCTCGGCGATCCTCGCAAGCTTGGCGACCTTGCGCACGGTGGCGACGTCGATGGCCATCAGGGCCTCCAGATTCCAGGGCGGTGGTACGAGGGCTTGGGTTAGACGCCTCAGACGGCATTTGACAAGGGCCCGCAATGTGCGGCACGCCGATTGACATGGCCATTGTCGATATAATGCAGCTCAGGGACGCCCTGCCCCCCCGCACCCCGGTCGTGGGCCTCGATCCGGGGGAGAAGACGATCGGTGTGGCGGTGTCGGATATCTCCCTGACCATTGCGTCTCCCCTGGCCCTCATCCGCCGCTCCAAGTTCACCCGGGAGGCAGAGGAGCTGTTCGCCCTGATGGAAAGCCGGGGGGCCGCCGGCGTGGTGATCGGCCTGCCGGTGAACATGGACGGCACGGAGGGGGCCCGCTGCCAGTCCAACCGGGCGCTGGCCCGAAACCTGCTGCGCCTGCGGGACCTGCCGGTCGCCTTCTGGGACGAGCGCCTCTCCACCGCGGCGGTGGAGCGCATGCTGATCGGCGAGGCGGACATGACCCGGGGCAAGCGCGCCGAGGTCGTCGACCGGGCCGCCGCGGGCTACATCCTGCAAGGGGCCCTCGACCGCCTGCGCGGCGGATGAGTTGCGCCTGCCCGCGGCGACGCCTATAGCCTGACTTCCGATGACCAGCGCAGCCGATTTCGAAACCCAGATTCGTGAGCGCATCTTTGCGTTCCCGACGCCGCACTTCCTCGGCGTCGCCGCCCTCAACCGTCCGGATGCGGAGCGCCTGCTGGAGCTGGGCGATGCCTTTGTCGCGGTGAACCGGCAGAACGAGAAGAAGCTGTCGATCCTCCGGGGCCGGACGCTGGTGAACCTGTTCTTCGAGAATTCCACCCGCACCCAGATGAGCTTCGAGCTGGCGGGCAAGCGCCTGGGTGCCGACACCATGAACATGGCCCCCCGGACCTCGTCCATCGCCAAGGGCGAGACGCTGATCGACACGGCCATGACCCTGAATGCCATGAAGCCGGACCTGCTGGTGGTGCGCCATTCCGCGTCCGGCGCGGCGGAACTGCTGGCCCGTAAGGTGGGGTGCAATGTCATCAATGCCGGCGACGGCTGGCACGAGCATCCGACCCAGGCCCTGCTGGACGCCCTGACGCTGCGCCGGGCCTTCGGCAGGGTAGAGGGGCTGACCGTGGCCATCTGCGGCGACGTGCTGCACAGCCGGGTCGCCCGGTCCAATGTCGGGCTGCTGCAGACCCTGGGCGCCCGGGTCCGGCTGGTGGGGCCACCGACCCTGATGCCCGCGGGCGTGGACCGCTGGGGGGCGGACGTGTTCCATGACATGCGCGCCGGTGTCACCGGGGTGGACGTGATCATGATGCTGCGCCTGCAGCTCGAGCGGATGGACGGGGCCTTTGTCCCCTCCACCCGGGAGTATTTCCGCTTCTACGGACTGGATGCGGAGAAGCTGGCCCTGGCGCGGCCCCATGTGCGGGTCATGCATCCGGGTCCGATGAACCGGGGGGTCGAGATAGACAGCGGCGTGGCTGACGATCCGTCCGTCAGCCTGATCCGCGATCAGGTGGAGATGGGCGTGGCCGCACGGATGGCCGTTCTGGCCTCCCTCGCCGCCCGCGGCGACGGTGGAAACTGACATGCCCCAGAGCCAGCCCACCGCCTTCATCAATGCCCGCCTGGTGGATCCGGAAAGCCGTTATGACGGCCCCGGCTGCCTCGTGGTGGCTGAGGGTGTCATTGCCGATGTCACCCGCCGCCCGACCATCGACAGCCTGTCCGCCGATCTGCGGGTCGTCGACTGCGCCGGCGCCATGCTGGCGCCCGGCCTGATCGACCTGCGCGTCAAGACCGGGGAGCCCGGCGCGGAGCCGAAGGAGACCCTGAAGTCCGCGAGCCGCGCCGCCGCCGCCGGAGGCGTCACGTCCATCGTCGTGCAGCCCGACACCGATCCGGCCGTGGATGACCCGGCCATGGTGGACTTCATCCTGCGCCGGGCCCGGGACATCGAGCTGGTACACGTCTATCCCGCCGGCGCTGCCACACGCGACTGCGCCGGCGAGCGCATGACCGAGATGGGCCTGATGCGGGAGGCCGGCGCCGTCTACTTCACCGACGGTGACCATTCCATCGTCAATTCAAAGACTTTCCGCCGGATCCTGACCTATGCAAAGGCCTTCGGTGCCCTGGTCGCTCACCGGCCCGCGGACCCGTGGCTCAGCCAGGGGGCCTGTGCCACCGAGGGAGAGTTCGCCGCCCGGGCCGGCCTGCCCGCTGCCCCGGCCGTCGCCGAACGGATCATGCTCGAGCGCGATCTGGCGATCACCGAACTGACGGGCGGACGCCTGCTGGTGGACCAGATCACCACCGAAGCCGCCCTCGAGACCCTGCAGCGCTACCGGTCCCGGGGGGTACGGGCGCTGGCCACGGCCTCCATCAACCACCTGTGCTTCAACGAGGTGGACACCGGGGACTACCGCACCTTCTACCGGCTGGACCCGCCGCTGCGTCCGGAAAGCGACCGCCAGGCCCTGATCGACAGCGTGGCGTCGGGACTTGTGCCGATCATCGTGTCGGCCCACGCGCCCCTTCCGGCGGAGGACAAGCGCCTGCCCTTCTCCGAGGCCCTGCCCGGGGCCGTGGGCCTGGAAACCCTGCTGCCTGCGCTGCTGGGCCTCTATCACGAGGGCCGGTCGAGCCTGATCGACCTGATCCGGGCGGTCACCCTGGCCCCTGCCGAGACCCTGGGGCTGCAGGCAGGTCGCCTCGCTGCCGGGGCGCCTGCGGACCTCGTCCTGTGCGATATCGACGCGCCCGTCCGGATCGAGGCGGATCGATTGATCTCCAAATCCAAGAATTCGCCATTTGACGGCCGCAGACTTCAGGGACAGGTGTTGATGACCCTCGTCGACGGCCGGGTCGTGCACCAGGCCCGCGCCTGAACGATCCCGTCCGCAAGCCCCCCATGCGCTCCAAGGTTGGCCCCATGTCCCACTTCGGTTTCCGGATCGCCACGGCCCTGATCGGGGTTTTCCTCTCCACTGCCGCGGCCCCCGCCCTCGCAGCCGCCACCGCCGCCAACGATTCGCCGGCCCCGGCGGGGGGACTGGCCGGCACCTTCTACGACGGAGCCTATGTCATGGGTTCGCCCAAGGCGCGGGTGGTGGTGCAGGAGTACGCATCTGCCGTCTGTCCGCACTGCGCCCGTTTCGACGCATCGGTCTTTCCGACGCTGAAGGCGAAGTACATCGACACGGGCAAGGTCCGCTTCGAGTTCCGCGAATATCTGACCGCCCCCGCGGACGTGGCGGCCTCGGCCTTCATCATCGCCCGATGCGCGGGCAAGCTGGCCTACTTCAAGTCGGTGGAGGACATCTTCAAGGCCCAGGCAGAGATGTTCTCCGGACAGCCGGGCACCGAACCGGTGGTCGTGTTGATGCGGATCGCCCGGAACAACGGGGTCGACGCAGCCCGCTTCCAGGCCTGCCTGTCGGACAAGGCCGCGGTCACGGCCCTGCAGGCACGCATCGATCACGCCATGGACGTCGACAAGATCGACGGCACGCCCACCGTGCTGATCGATGGCCGCAAGGTCGACCCCGGCGTCGGCGAATGGACTCCGGAGAAGCTGAGCCGGGAAATCGACGCCGCCCTGACGCACCGCCGCTGAGCCTCACGGCCACCGGGGGCAACGGACTGCGCGATTCGTCGCCTTGCGCGCCCGCCGGGGATTGGCGACAGTCATGACAAGCGCCGGCGGTTCGTCCGGCGGATACCGGGGAGCCTGACTGAATGATCCTGCTAGGAATTTCGCCGCTGGCCCTTCTGGCGGCCATTGTCGTCGGCTATCTGCTGGGCTCCATCCCCTTCGGCGTGATCGTCACCCGCGCGGCCGGCGTAGGCGACGTCCGCAATATCGGGTCGGGCAACATCGGCGCGACCAACGTCCTGCGCACGGGTCGTCGCGACCTTGCCCTGATCACGCTGGTGGCGGACGCCGGCAAGGCGATGCTCGCCGTGGTCATTCTGCGGGCGATCTACGGGGAGGACGCCGGTGCCGTGGCCGGAGCCGCGGCCTTCACCGGGCATCTGTTCCCCGTCTGGCTCGGCTTCAAGGGCGGCAAGGGGGTCGCCACCTTCTTCGGCGTCATGCTGACGATCAACTGGGAGATCGGCGTCATCGCCGCGGCCCTTTGGATCCTGACCGCCGCCATCTTCCGGATCTCTTCCCTCGCCGCCCTGGTTGCCGTGGCGCTGACGCCGCTCAGCATGCTGGCGCTGGGACAACCGGTGTCCTTCCTGGCTGCGGCGCTGTTCATGGGCGTGCTGATCTATGTCCGCCATGACCCCAATATCCGCCGCCTGCTCGCAGGCCAGGAGCCGAGGATCGGTGCCAAGTCAGCGGCAGCACCGGTTGCGGATCCGGCCAGCCAGCCTTGAGCGGACTGGACGCAGACGAACGCGTCAACCGCCTGCGCCTCGCCCGCACCGAGCAGGTCGGTGCCGTTACCTTCCACGCCCTGCTGCAGCGGTTCGGATCCGCCGGACGGGCCCTCGAGGCCCTGCCCGACCTGTCCCGCCGCGGGGGCCGCCTGCACGCCCTTCGGCCCGTATCCCGCGCCGACGCCGAGCGCGAGATCGCTGCCGGTGCGAACACCGGTGCCCGGCTGATGGTGTTCGGTGATGCGGACTATCCGCCGATGCTGGCGGCGGCGGAACCGGCCCCGCCGGTCCTGTGGCTGGCCGGAAATACCGGGCTTCTGAGTCACACCGCCATTGCCATCGTGGGGGCGCGGATCGCCTCGTCCGCCGGGCAGCGGTTCGCCCGGATGCTGGCGACGGATCTGGGCGCGGCCGGACTTCTGGTGGTGTCGGGCATGGCCCGGGGCATCGACGCCGCAGCCCATGAGGGCGCCCTCGCCAGCGGGACGGTGGCGGTGCTGGCCGGGGGGATCGACGACATCTACCCCCCGGAACATCAGGCCCTCTACCAGAAGATCGCCGCCCGCGGCCTGATCGTGTCGGAAAACCCGCCGGGCCGCCGCGCCCAGGCCCGGGACTTCCCCCGGCGCAACCGGATCATCTCGGGCCTCAGCCGAGGGACCGTGGTGGTGGAGGCGGAACTCCGCTCCGGCTCCCTGATCACCGCCCGTATCGCCGCCGAACAGGGTCGGGACGTCTGGGCCGTGCCGGGATCTCCCCTCGATCCCCGATCCCGCGGCGTCAACGATCTGATCCGCCAGGGGGCGATCGTCTGCGAGGGCGCCGACGACATCCTGCGGGAACTGGCAGCATCCCGTCCGATGGAGGAGCCGGACCGCGTCACCTTTTCCGGTCCGGCCATGGACGAGTCGGCCCTGCAGAAAGCCACGGAGCGGCTTCATGCCGCCCTCCTCCATCATCTGTCCCCCACGCCGGTCCCCATCGACGAGCTGGTCCGGGCCACCGGTGCACCTGCGGGGATCGTGCTCGCCGCCCTTGTGGAGCTGGTCCTGGCCGGTCGGGCCGAACTGAATCCCGGCGGTCTGGCCAGCCTCGCCGGTGACGACCCGGCCTGACGGTCTGTGCCTAGTGGGCCAGCCCCCGGCGCGCGCCCTGATGCTCGCTCACCATCCGGATCTGGAGGGCGAGATCGACCTCTCCCTCCCGGTCCGCAAGGTTCGCCAGAGCGCGGAGCATCTCATACACATAGGTGATGATATCTTCGGGAGCGGTATCGAAATACAGCGACGGATCACTAGAGTCGGACATGAAGGGCCTCACCACCTGAGCGGGCAGCATATCATATTACCACCAAAACGCGCAATTCGCGCGGTTGCGGTTCTGATCTGCGACGCCTATGCAACGGCTCTGTTGACACAGCCCCCCCCGCGCACCCACTTTCGCGCCTCTGCCGCCTCCCCCTGCTGCAGCGCCAGCCAGCCCTCAACCCGACAGGTCGAATGAACGTCGTCGTCGTCGAAAGCCCCGCAAAGGCAAAGACCATCAACAAGTATCTCGGTGCCGGCTACACGGTGCTGGCATCCTATGGGCACGTCCGCGACCTCCCCTCCAAGGACGGATCGGTCAAGCCGGACGAGGATTTCGCCATGCTTTGGGATACCGATCCCAAGGCGAAGAAGCGGCTGGCCGACATTGCCGACGCGATGAAGGGGGCCACCCGTCTGATCCTGGCCACCGACCCGGACCGCGAAGGCGAGGCCATCTCCTGGCACATCCTGGACGAGCTGCGGCGCAAGAAGGCGGTCAAGGGGGCCGAGGTTCAGCGGGTGGTGTTCAACGCCATCACCAAGTCCGCCGTCACCGAGGCGATGAAACACCCGCGGGAAATCGACCAGGAACTGGTGGACGCCTATCTCGCCCGCCGGGCGCTGGACTACCTGGTGGGGTTCACGCTCTCGCCGGTATTGTGGCGCAAGCTGCCGGGAGCCCGCTCGGCCGGTCGGGTTCAGTCGGTGGCCCTGCGGCTGATCGTCGAGCGGGAACAGGAGATCGAGGCCTTCGTCGCCCAGGAATACTGGACGGTGGAAGCCGACGTCTCCGCTGGCTCCGACCCCTTCCTCGCCCGGTTGGTGAAGCACGAGGGCAAGAAACTCGGCAAGTTCGACCTGCCCGACGAGGCCACGGCCATGGCCGCGCGGAAAGCGGTGGAAGCCGGTCGCTTCACCATCACCGCGGTGGAGACCAAGCCCGGCAAGCGCACGCCGCCCCCGCCCTTCACCACCTCCACCCTGCAGCAGGAAGCCGCCCGGAAGCTGGGCTTTGCCGCCCAGCGAACCATGCAGGCCGCCCAGAAGCTGTATGAGGGCATTGACGACAATGGGGGCCTGATCACCTACATGCGGACCGATGGGGTGCAGACCGCGCCCGAAGCCATCGAGGAGGCCCGCAGCGTCATCGCCGACCAGTTCGGCAAGGCCTATGTTCCGGAAAAGCCGCGCTATTATGCGAACAAGGCCAAGAACGCGCAGGAGGCCCACGAGGCCATCCGTCCCACCAACCTGGCTCGCCGACCGGAGTCCCTGCGGCTCGAGGGCGATCTGGCACGGCTCTATGAACTGATCTGGAAGCGGATGGCTGCCAGCCAGATGGAGGCCGCCCGGGTCGAGCGCACCACCATCGACCTGACGACGGCCGATGACCGCACGGGCCTTCGCGCCTCGGGCCAGGTTGTGAAGTTCGACGGCTATCTGCGGGTCTATGAGGAAGGGTTCGACGACTCCTCCGGTGACGAGGACGGCGGCCGCCTGCCCGCGGTCAGCGAAGGCGCGACGGCCACGGTGGCCGAGGCGCGGGCGGACCAGCATCACACCGAACCGCCGCCGCGCTACAGCGAAGCCAGCCTCGTCAAGAAGATGGAGGAACTGGGCATCGGCCGCCCCTCCACCTACGCCTCCATCATCACCGTGCTGCGGGATCGCGGCTATGTGAACATGGACAAGAACCGGTTCATTCCCGACGACAAGGGCCGTCTGCTGACCGCCTTCCTGTCGCACTTCTTCAAGCGCTACATCGAATACGACTTCACCGCCGAACTGGAAGGCAAGCTCGACCTGGTCTCGGCCGGCGAACTGAACTGGAAGGTCCTGATGCGGGAGTTCTGGACGGGCTTCGACCGCCAGATCAGCGAGGTCGGAGACAAGCGCGTCGGCGATGTCATTGACATGCTCAACGAGGATCTCGGCCCCTGGGTCTTCCCCGACCTGGGCGACGGCAAGAACCCGCGCATCTGCCCGCGCTGCGGTGTCGGCGAGCTGAGCATCAAGCTGGGCAAGTTCGGGGCCTTTGTCGGCTGCTCGAACCGGGAGACCTGCAGCTTCACCCGGCAATTGCAGGACGGCGCGACACCGGACGGCGGCGCGGACAATGGCGACCGGGAACTGGGTATCGATCCGGCGAGCGAGAAGCCGGTCTGGCTGAAGATCGGCCGCTTTGGTCCCTATGTGGAGGTCGCGACGGAGGACAAGCCCAAGCGCTCGAGCCTGCCCAAGGGCTGGACACCGGCGACCGTGGACCTCGACGGAGCCCTGCGGCTGTTGTCCCTGCCCCGGGACGTCGGCCCCCATCCGGACGACGGCGCGCCGATCACCGCGGGTCTCGGCCGGTACGGCCCCTATGTGCTGCACAGCGGAACCTATGCGAGCCTTGACGGCTTCGAGGACATCTTCGAGGTCGGGCTGAACCGGGCGGTCTCCCTGCTGGCGGAAAAGCGGGCGGGCGGCGGGCGTCCCCAGCGTGGGCAGGCCACGGCGCTGAAGGAACTGGGTCCGCACCCGACCACGGGCACGGTGATCAAGGTCCTGTCCGGGCGGTTCGGGCCCTACATTGCCTGTGACGGCGTCAACGCCAATGTGCCCAAGGGCAAGGAACCCACCGAAATCACCCTCGACGAGGCCGTGAGCCTCCTGGCGGAACGAGCGGCCAAGGGCGGCAGCAAGGCCCCCAAGAAGAAGGCGGCGGCCAGGCCCGCCAAGGCGACGGCAGCCAAGACGGGCGCCGCGGCCAAGAAGGCCCCGACCAAGAAAGCCCCGGCCAAGACGGCACCTGCAAAGACCGCTGCGGCCAAGACCGCTCCGGCCAAGGCAGCCACCGCGAAGAAGCCAGCGGCCAAGACGGCGAAGGGCACGTGAAGCGGCCCCGCAAGCCGAGACCGGAAGCCACTGCGTCCGGCGATGGCCCCAAGCGTTCCGTCGGCCTGCCGGACCACGCGACGCTGGCCGCCTACATCCAGGCGGCGGGCGAGACCGATGTCGGTGCCCTGGCCAAGCATTTCGGCCTGAAGGGCGGAGAGCGGCGGGCCCTTCGTCTCCTGCTGAAGAGCATGGAGCAGTCCGGTGCCCTCGGCCGTCGGGGTCGCAAGGGCGTGGCCACGGCCGGAGATGTGCCGCCGGTCGGCGTGGTGGAGGTGACCAGCAAGGACACGGACGGCGATCTTTTCGTCACCCTGGTCAAGGGCGGCGACGACATTGCGCCCATCCGGCTGGCCCCGGACCGGACCGAAGCCTCTGCCGGGGCACCGGGCCTGGGTGACCGGCTGCTGGTCCGCTTCGAGCGGCGGGAGTCCGGCGAGGTTGAAGCCCGCATCATCAAGAAGCTGGGCCAGAGCGCGCATCGCATCCTCGGCGTCGTCCGCAAGAGCCGGGGCGAGGCGCGGGTGGAACCGGTGGACCGCCGCGTCAAGGAAGGCCTCGTGCTGATGGCCGGCGACGCCATGGAGGTGCGGGACGGCGATCTGGTGCTCGCCACCGTGGCCGCCCCCGGCCCCAACCGCTACGGCCCCAAGCGCGGCAAGCTGGTGGAAACCATCGGCCGGGAAGACGACCCCCGCGCCTTCTCCCTGATCGCCATCCACACCCATGGCATCCCCATGGGCTTTCCCGTCGAGGCCGAGGCCGAGGCCAATGCCGCCCTGCCCCCGACCCTCGAAGGTCGCGAGGACCTGCGGGATCTGGGCCTTGTCACCATCGACCCCGCCGATGCCCGTGACCACGACGATGCGGTGTTCGCCCACCCCGATCCCGATCCGAAGAATGCCGGCGGCTTTGTGGTGTGGGTCGCCATTGCCGATGTGGCCGCCTATGTGCGCCACGGCTCCGCCCTAGACCGACAGGCCTGGAACAAGGCCAATTCCGTCTACTTCCCGGACCGCGTGGAACCCATGCTGCCGGAGCGGCTGTCCGCCGGTCTGTGCTCCCTGATCGAGCATGAGGACCGGGCCTGCATGGCCGTGCGGATGGTGTTCAATGTCGATGGCCACAAGATCTCGCACCGCTTCACGCGAGGGCTGATGCGCTCTGCGGCGAAACTGTCCTACGAGCAGGCCCAGGCGGCCATCGACGGCGAACCGGATGATCGCACCGCCCCCCTTCTCGATGGCATCCTGCGCCCCCTGTGGGCCGCCTATGCCTGCATGGGCAAGGGGCGCGACAAGCGTTCACCCCTGGACATCGAAAGCGCCGAGCGGCGGATCGCCTTTGCCCCCACCGGGCAGATCGCCGCCATCACGCCCCGCGCTCGCCTGGACGCGCACCGGCTGATCGAGGAGATGATGATCCAGGCGAATGTCTGCGCGGCCGAAAGCCTTGAGCAGAAGCGGACGCCCCTCGTCTATCGGGTGCACGAGGAGCCGAGCCAGGAGAAGCTGTTCAGCCTGGCCGATTTCCTGGCGACACTGGCCATCCCCTGGACCAAGGGCGAGGTGGTGAAGACCGACCGGTTCAACCGTCTGCTGGAGGAACACCGGGGCGGTCCCCACGGGGAGATCATCAATGAGGTCGTCCTGCGCACCCAGATGCAGGCGCACTATTCCCCGGACAATCTGGGGCATTTCGGCCTGAACCTGCAGAAATATGCCCACTTCACCTCGCCGATCCGGCGGTATGCCGACCTTGTCGTGCATCGCGCCCTGATCCGCGCCCACCGCCTGGGGATGGACGGGCTGAGCGATTCGGAAATCGCCCGGCTGAAGGAAACCGCCGAGCACATCACCGCCGCCGAACGTCGGGCCATGGCCGCCGAGCGGGATGCGACGGACCGCTATGTCGCGGCCTTCCTGTCGGACCGGATCGGGGCCACCTTCGTGGGGCGCATCACCGGCGTGACCCGTTTCGGCCTGTTCGTCCGGCTGGCGGAAACGGGGGCCGACGGGCTGGTCCCGGTGTCCAGCCTCGGCGGCGAGTACTTCGTGCACGACGACCACGCCCACGCCCTGATCGGTGAACGGTCCGGCCGCCAATGGCGCCTCGGCCGCATGGTGGAGGTGGAACTCAGGGAAGCCACGCCCCTTACCGGCGGCCTCCTGTTCGGTATGCTGAGCGAGCCCGAAGCCCCGCCACCCGGGTCACCGGCGCCGCGCCTCGGAGCCCGGCGCCAGGCCGCGTCCCGCGTTCCGCCACGGGGGGGCGCACCGAGAAATCCCCCCAAGGGCGTCCGCAGGGGCCAGCGTCGCTGACGCAACCGTCGACGGCGGACGCATTCCCTGCTCCAATCGCGTCAGGGAAGAGAGACACATGACCCAACCAGAATACGACGCGCCCGATGCCGGTCCCCAGAAGCCCCCAGGAACGAAGGCCGCAAGGCCCCGGGATGCTGCCACCCTGATCCTGTTGCGCCGGGATGCAGCCGCGCCGCGGGTGCTGATGGGGCGCCGTCACCGGTCCCATAGCTTCATGCCGGACAAGTGGGTGTTTCCCGGTGGACGAGTGGACGCCGCCGACTACCGCGCGCCGGCAGCGACGGAACTCCGCGCCGACGTGGAGGCCGCCCTCGTCAGGACCATCCCGGCGTCCCGCCCCCCGTCCCTGGCCCGCGCCCTGGCCGTGGCAGCGGTCCGGGAAACCTTTGAGGAGGTCGGCCTCAAGCTGGCGCAGCCTGCGCCGACGATCCCGGCCGGCGGCCCCTGGGCACCGTTTGCCGTCGACGGCGTCCTGCCCGATCTTGACGCCCTGGAGTTGATCGCGCGGGCGATCACCCCGCCGATGCGCCCCAAGCGCTTCGACGCCAGGTTCTTCACCGCCGAGGCGGACAGGCTGCAGTCCCTCACCCCCACGGGCGGCAGCGGCGAACTGGACGAGATCGCCTGGGTCAATCTGGAGGAGGCCATGGCGCTGGACCTGCCCACGGTCACCCGCTTTGTCCTGCGCGAACTCAGCCTGCGTCTCACCGACCCGGCCCGCCGCCCGCTGTCCCTGCGCTACGCCCGCGGCGGACGGCAGATGGAGACATTGTAGTCGGGACCGTCCGGGGGGCGTTGACTTCTGCCCCATGATACGTATTGTCCGCGCTCTCGTTTTTCACGGTCTGACACTGCGTCGGCCCGCTAGGAGTCTGTGGCCATGGCGAAGCCGGCTTCCATCAAGATCCGTCTGAATTCCACGGCGGACACCGGGTTCTTCTACGTGACGAAGAAGAACGCGCGCACCAAGACGGAAAAGCTCGTGCTGAAGAAGTACGATCCCGTCGTCCGCAAGCACGTGGAATTCCGCGAAGGCAAGATCAAGTAGGATCGCGCTACCGCGACTGAAAATGCAGACGCCCGGTCCTTGAACGGCCGGGCGTTTTCTTTTGCCGAATGCCGGGACTGGCAGGCGGTACAGGAGTCAGGCTGCCCTGGCGATGACCAGGTTTCGGCCCTTGGCCTTGGCGTCATAGACGGCATCGTCCGCGCGCTTCAGCAGGTCCTGGGCCGTGTCCGCGGCGTCAAGGGTTGCGGCCACGCCCACCGAGATCGTCACGCTGAGAGGATCGTCGACCCCCGCCACATGGAACGGCGACCCGGCCACATGGCGGCGCAGGCGCTCGGCGATGGCTTCGGCCTCACCCAGCGCCGTGTCCGGCATGATCACCACGAACTCCTCACCGCCATAGCGGCAGGCCAGGTCAATGGCCCGGACATTGGTCGCCAGCCGGATGGCGAATTCCCGCAGGACCTCGTCCCCGACGGCATGACCGAAGCTGTCATTGATCCGCTTGAAGTGGTCGATATCCACCAGAAGCGCCGAAACCGGCTCCCCCCCGTGGGTGGCCCGCCGCACGAGGGCCGTCAGCTGTCCGGACATGTAGCGGCGATTGTGCAGTCCGGTCAGCGGATCGGTCACTGCGAGCTCGAGGCTCTGGTCCAGATTGTTCCGCAGGAAATCGTAATAGCGCTTCTGGCGGATCAGGGTTCGCACCCGGGCGGCGAGCTCTTCCGGGTCCACAGGCCGGGTCAGGACGTCATTCACCCCGAGCTCCAGCGCCTTCACCATCCGGGCCCGGTCGCTGGCCTCGACGATGGCGATGATCGGCAGATGGCGCGTGGCTTCGTCCGACCGGATCTGGGCGGCGAGCCGGAGGGCGTCATGGGAGCGGGATGCCGCATTGATCACCAGCAGGTCGGCCCGCCCCCGCGCAGCCGGCAGGGCCTGGTCCACATTCCGCTCCACGACGATCCGGTGGTCCTGCGACAGTTCCTGCTCGATGACGCGAATCTGTTCGTCGTTGTCGTCGGCAATCAGGATCAGACCGCCACCGCCGGACATCCGCGCGGCGGCCCCCTCGATCACGCCCATGCGCCGGCCGGATGCCTCCCGGTGGCGAAGCTCGTCGATCACAAGCTTCAGACGCACCAGGCTGCGGACCCGGGCGAACAGGGCCAGATCGTCGATCGGCTTCGTCAGGAAGTCATCCGCGCCGGCCTCGAGCCCGCTCAACCGGTCGCGACGCCCGTCGAGGGCCGTGACCAGGACGACGGGAATGTGGCGAGTCGCCGCATCGGCCTTCAGCCTGCGACAGACCTCCAGCCCGTCCATGCCGGGCATCATCACGTCCAGCAGGATGATGTCCGGGGCCTGCTCGGCCGCCATGACCAGCGCCGACGGACCATCCGGTGCCGTCAGGACATCATAGTACTCTGCCGACAGTTTCGCCTCGAGGAGGCGGACATTGGCCTCAGCGTCATCGACAACGAGGATCCGCGCAGTCATGCCGCTCCTATCCCAGAAACCGACGAACCGTATCGAGAAAATAGGTGACCGAGATGGGCTTCGAGATATAGGCCTCGCAGCCTCCCTCGCGAATCCGCTCCTCGTCGCCCTTCATGGCAAAGGCGGTGACGGCAATCACGGGGATGTGGGACAGCTCGTCGTCCTCCTTCAGCCACTTGGTCACCTCAAGCCCCGAGATCTCCGGCAGCTGGATGTCCATGAGGATCAGATCGGGACGATGATTTCGCGCCAGGGCAAGCGCCTGCAGTCCCTCCCGGGTCTGCAGCGTCTCGTACCCCTGGGCATCGAGCAGATCATGAAACAGCTTCATGTTCAGCTCGTTATCCTCGACGATGAGGACTTTCTTGGTCATAATCCGATCACGCTCACCCTCGCCCGGCGATCCGCAGTCCACGGTCTCCAGCGCAGTTGAACACGGTGTTACACGCATATCCTTAAGTCCGGGTTAGCCGACAGGATGTCGGCCGGGTGGGTGACATGTCGCAGGACCTCGGCCAGCCCCGCCCTCCAGCCCGCCCCGGTCTGTGTCGCGACTGCCTCTGGATGACAGACGATCTGACCGGGACGCGCTGCACGGTCTGCGGCTCGCCCCGCCTCGTCTCCCACCCGGAGCTCTGGCAACTGACCCTCGCACACCTGGACTGTGACGCCTTCTATGCCAGCGTCGAGAAGCGGGACCGTCCGGAGCTGGCCGAGCTGCCGGTGATCGTCGGCGGCGGCGTACGGGGCGTGGTGACCACCTGCTGCTACATCGCACGGACCTACGGCGTGCGGTCGGCCATGCCCATGTTCAAGGCCCTGAAGGCCTGTCCGGATGCGGTGGTGATCAGCCCCGACTTCAGCAAGTATCGTCGCGAGAGCCGCCGGATCATGGACATGGTGGCCGAACTCTCCCCGCTGGTTCAGCCCCTGTCCCTCGACGAGGCCTGGATCGACCTGGCCGGCACCCAGCGCCTGAACGGCGGGCCCGCTGCCTTCCAGATGGCCCGACTGCAGCGGAGACTCCAAGCCGAGACGGGACTTTCCGTGTCCATCGGCCTGGGCCCCAACAAGACCCTGGCCAAGATCGCGTCCGATCTGGACAAGCCCCGGGGCTTCGCCGTGATCGGGTCGCAGGAGGCGAAAGCGTTCCTCGCGGGCCGCCCGGTCACCCTCCTGCCCGGTGTCGGGCCGGCCTTTGCCCGGACCCTGGAACGGGACGGGGTCCGACGGATCGCGGACCTGTCCAGCCTGGGTGCCAAGGTGCTCACCCAGCGCTACGGGGCCTTTGGGCTGAGGCTCGCCGAGCTGGCGGAGGGGCGCGACCTGCGAACCGTCGATCCCAACGAGGCGCGCAAGGGCATCAGCGCGGAGACGACCTTCAACACCGATATCCGCGACCTACCGGGTTTGAAGGACGAGCTCTGGCGCATGTGCGAAAAGGCGGCCGGTCAGGCCCGCGCCCGGGGACTGGCCGGACGGGTCGCCACCCTCAAGCTGAAGACGGCGGACTTCCAGATCATCACCCGCCGACGCACCCTGCCTGGTCCGATCCAGACCGCGACCCTGCTGTTCCAGACCACCTGCGACATATTGACGCGTGAGGCCGATGGCCGCGCCTTCCGGCTGATCGGCGCTGGTTTGGGCGATCTGGTGGAAACCTCGGCGGAGGCCGTCGACCTGTTCAGCAGTGACGAGAGCCGCGCCCGGGTCATGGAAGGCACCATGGACCGGATTCGTGCCCGCTTCGGCAGCACCGCCGTCATGTCCGGGCGGAATCTGAAGCCGCGGGCGTAGGTTGCATTTCCCGACTGGACACGCGCTGGTCGTCAGGGTCTGCTGATCGCGAATCCAGGGAGATCAGGTTGAAGTCCATCGCCGTTCTGGCCGTCCTCACGGCGGCCGCCCTCACCCTTGCAGCCTGCGCCGAGACGGGCACGACGCCCGTCACAGGCACGCAGGCCAGGACTGCCGACAAGCCCGCCGAAAAGACGACGGACAAGACCCCACCCAAGCCCCTCCGGGCCGGTCTGGACCCCTGGGCGAACCCGGACCCCTTCCCCTCGACCTATCGTCCGGTGCCCTCCGGACCGACGGCGATCGTCGGCGCGACCATCCTGACGGCTGCGGGGGACCAGATCGACGCCGGCACGATCGTCATGGCCGAGGGCAAGATCGTCGCCGTGGGCAAGGATGTTCCGGTGCCGACCGGCGCGCAGGTCATCGACGGTCACGGCCGGTGGGTCACACCCGGCGTCATCGACCCGCACAGCCATCTGGGTGTCTATGCCTCTCCGGCGGTGGAGGCCCAGTCCGACGGCAACGAGGCCACGGATCCCAACACCGCCAATGTTTGGGCCGAGCATTCGGTCTGGCCTCAGGACGCAGGCTTCAACCGTGCACTGTCCGGCGGTGTGACCACGCTGCAGATCCTCCCGGGGTCGGCCAATCTGTTCGGCGGGCGCTCCGTGGTGTTGAAGAACATGCCGGCGCAAACCGTCCAGCAGATGAAATTCCCTGGCGCACCCTACGGCCTGAAGATGGCCTGCGGCGAGAATCCGAAGCGGGTCTACGGCAGCCGCGGCCGATCGCCGGCGACCCTGATGGGCAACGTGGCCGGCTATCGCGCGGCCTGGATCCAGGCGGCGGAGTACCTTCGCAAGTGGGATGACTACAAGGCCAAGATCGCCAAGGGCGAGAAGGCCGAACCGCCGACCCGCAACCTGACCCTGGACACCCTTGCGGGGGTCCTGAAGGGAGAGATCCTGGTCCAGAACCACTGCTACCGCGCCGATGAAATGGCCCAGATGATCGATATCTCCCGGGAGTTCGGCTACCACATCGCGGCGTTCCATCATGCCTCGGAAGCCTACAAGATCGCGCCGACACTGGCCAAGGAGGGTATCTGTGTCGATACCTGGGCCCAGTGGTGGGGCTTCAAGATGGAGGCCTTCGACGGCATCGAGGAAAACGCCGCCATGGTCGACCACGCGGGCGGCTGCGCCATTGTCCATTCCGACGACGAGCACCTGATCCAGCACCTGAACGTGGAGGCCGGCGTGGCCATGGCTGCGGGCAACCGCGCCGGACTAGGCATCAGCCGGGCCCGGGCGATCCGCTGGATCACCGCCAATCCGGCCAAGTCCCTCGGCATCCTGGACAAGGTCGGCACATTGGAACCGGGCAAGATGGCCGACGTGGTGCTGTGGAGCGCCGACCCCTTCAGCGCCTATGCCCTGGCTGATCAGGTCTATATCGACGGGGCCCTCGCCTATGATCGCAGCGACCCTTCCCGACAGCCGCGGAGCGATTTCGAACTCGGCCAGCCCGGCCCCCGCGACCTGATGAAGGGAGGTAACCGCTGATGCGCATCCTCGGACAGACCCTGATGGCGGCAGCGCTGGCCACGACGCTTGTCAGCGGCCCCTCGCGGGCTGACACGATTGCCGTCACCCACGCGCACATCCACACCATGGGCAAGGGCGGCGAGATCGCCTCCGGCGTCGTGCTGATCGACAACGGCCGGATCACAGCGGTGGGCCGCGATGTTGCCATCCCCGCCGGGGCCCGAATCATCGACGCCAAGGGCCGGATCGTCACGCCGGGCCTCATCGTCACCGGGTCGAGTGTCGGCGCGGAGGAAATCGAGGGGGTGGAACCCACGGTCAATTCGGGTGTCGAGGGCGGGCCTCTGAGCGCCGGATTCGACATCCAGTACAGCCTCAATCCGGACTCCACCGTTTTGCCCATCGAACGGTTGACGGGGGCGACCTCGGCCCTGGTGTCACCTATGTTCCGCGGGCGCCGGGGTGATACGCGGGAGACCTTGTTCGCGGGTCAGGCCGCCGCGATCAGCCTGGCGGAGGGCCCTGACATCCTCCTCCGCGCCCACGTGGCCATGGGTGTGGACGCCGGCGACCGGGGCGCCGGTCGGGCGGGAGGTGCCCGCGGAGCCCTGATTCCCGAACTGCATGGCCTGCTCGCCGAAGCGCGGGCCTACCACCGGAGCCGGGCGGCCTATGATCAGAACAAGGTCCAGCCTTTCGCCCTGCGGCGAGAGGATCTGGAAGCCCTCGGGGCCGTGATCGACGGACGCGAACCTCTGCTGGTGGAGGTGCATCGCGCCTCCGACATACGCCAGATCCTGGCCTTCGGTCGCGCCGAGAAGGTCCGGCTGGTTCTGTCCGGGGTGGAGGAAGGCTGGCGCGTCGCCGCAGAGCTCGCAGCGACCCAGACCCCGGTGATGCTCGACAGCGACGAGGACCTTCCGGTCTCGTTCGAGAAGCTCGCCTCCACCCTGGAAAATGCCGCCCGACTGACGGCGGCGGGGGTTTCGGTCTCGATCCACGGACCCGGTCTCTCGACCGGTGGCAAGGCCGTGCGCCTGGCCGCCGGGCGCGCCGTCGGGCACGGCCTGCCCTGGTCCGCCGGACTGGCTGCCGTGACCATCAATCCCGCCCGCGCCCTCGGTCTTGCCGATACGGTGGGGTCACTGGAACCCGGCAAATCCGCCGATCTGGTGGTCTGGAGCGGCGATCCGCTGGACACCAGCGGCGCACCGGATGTCGTGATCATCAAGGGCCGCGAACAGTCCGGACGATCCCGCCAGCTGGACCTGCGGGACCGCTACCTCAAGGCGGCCGATGGCCTGCCGCCGCCCTATCACTGAGGCCGCTCGGCCGTCGGCACGCAAGAGAGCGTTACTACAAATTAATCCGGAGTTTACTGCAAAGGCGCAGACTGTCGGCTTGAACCCGGCAAAAGGTGCCTAGCGTGACGGTTTCCTTCGACCCAACCCTGCTGGTGAGCTGGTACAGCGCTCGCGCAGGTGCGCCGGCGTCGGGGGCCTCGGCGGGCACGACCCCCTCGAATTCGACGGCGGCCTCCGCGCCCAAGCCGCCCTGGCAGACTGCGGCAACGCCCAAGGCCGGAACCCAGACCACGGACCAGAAGGCAGCGGCTGCGGCGGCGGCGGCAAATTCCGCTGCCAACAACATCCTGAACGGCCAGCCCTTGATCAATACCGCGGCGACCCGTCTGTCCGTCAGCGGCAAAGACGCAAAGGTCAACGCGGACTACAAGAACCTGTTCGCCCTCTACCAGGGCGTGACCGCACTCCAGTCGATCGCGACCCAGGCGGGCACCGCCTCGACAAGCCAGCTGACCACCTATCAGAAAGCCTTCAGCCAGGGGCTGGGTGAGCTTCAGACCTTTCTTTCCACGTCGCCGTTCGCACGCTTCTCCCTGGCCCTCGGGGCTGTCAGCTCCAAGGACACCTCCGCCGCCGTCACGCCGTCCGAGACCGACCTCTATCAGGGACCGACCATCTACACCGGCGACCTTTCCGTCCCGCCGCCCTCCCTGTCCGGAACCGTGGCGTTTTCCGCCAGCTTCAAGCTGCCGAACGGATCGTCGGCGACGGTGAATTTCGACCTGAGCGAACTTGGTTCGACACCGCGGACCCTGCCGAACGTGGTCTCCTACCTCAACAGCAAGCTCCAGGCTGCCGGCCTGAAGACGACCTTCCAGGACGTCCGGATTCCAGGGGTGGGAAAGACCGTCACGTCGGGCAAGTCCAGCTACACGCTGCCGGCCGGGGCGGACAGCTTCGCCCTCAAGATCGTGGGCTCTCCGGATGAGACCGTCACCTTCTCTGCGCCCACCACCAAGCCGGCCGTCTATGTGTCGCAGACGTCCGGCTCGACGACACCGACCCAGAGCTTTACCGCGACCAAGGTGGTCACGACACCGGCGGTCAATACCCAGGTCCTGACCGGCCTGACGGCGGATCCGACCGCAGCCGCCGGGACATCCAGCAAGCTGTTCGGCCGCACGCTCGGCACCAACACCGCGGGAGCGGCCTATCAGGCCACGGGCCCTGACGGAGCCCTCTATGTGGTCAGCAACGATGCCGGCACCGGACCGACGGGCCAGGCCCTGCCCGGTCCGCAGAACGTTGTTCTGACCAAGTATGATTCCGCCGGGCAGGTCGTCTATACCCGGACCCTCGGCACCGCCGGCAGTGCGACGGCCTATTCGGTCGCAGTCTCACCCGACGGCAAGAGCGTCGCCGTGGCGGGCAGCATCACCGGTGCCTTGAACGCCAACGACGGGACCGTGACGCCAGGGCAGTCCGACACCTTCGTGGCGACCTATGACGCCCAGTCGGGCGACCCGAACTGGGTGTCCCGGGTGGGAACCGGCGCCGGCGCGGACACGCCGACCGGCGTCGCTTTCGATGCCAACGGTGCCGTCTATGTCTCCGGCCAGACCTCCGCGGCCTTCTCCGGACAGACGCTGAAGGGATCACAGGACGGGTTCGTCCAGGCTTTCTCCTCCAAGGGCGTGGCGGGCACGCTGCAGGAATTCGGCGCGTCCGGGATCAACAGTACGGCAGGACTGACGGTCAGCGGGACGACCGTGGTGGTGGCCGGCGCCGAAGGCGGCCATGCGGTGCTCCGGAGCTTCGCCATCAGCGGAACGGACACCCTGACGGCGGGAACGGTCCGGGACCTCGGGGCCCTGAACGGGGGCAGCGTAGCCGGAATCAGCACGGCGGCGGACGGGTCCGTCGTGGTGGCCGGCTCGACGCACAACGGAGCCCTCAGCGCAGGCGCGGTGACGACGGCCTATTCCGGCGGCAAGGAAGCCTTTGTGGCCAAGCTGTCGCCCAGCGGGGCGCCGAGCGGATCCGACACCCTCGCCTATTATTCCGCCGGCGGAGACACCACGGCGACGACCGTGACGACAGCAAACGGCGTGGTCTATATCGCCGGACAGGTGGCTGGACCGGCCGATGCGGCCAGCAACGGCCTGCCGTCCAATGAAGGGTTCGTCACCGCCATCGACCCGACCACGGGGCATGCGACATGGACCAGCAGCCTTACCGGTGACGCCGGGCAGGATCGGCCCAACAGCATTGCCGTCTCGGCCAACGGATCATCGGCTCTCAACCTGCTCGGGCTTCCCGCCCAGACCATCAACTATGCCCCCTCCACCTACCTCGTGGACAACAGCCCCCTGCAGGCGGGGGACAAGTTCAGCATCACCCTGGCCAACGGCTCCACCAGCACGGTCACCATTGACGCCAAGGAGACGCTGCAGACCCTGGCCGCCAAGATCAACACCGCGTCCCAGAACCAGCTGACGGCCACGGTCGGCATTGCCGTCAATGGCAGCAATCTGACCATCAAGCCGACCAACAGCCGCCAGAAGGTGGTCCTGAACGCGGGGCCCGCCGATGCCGACGCCCTGGCGGCGCTGGGCATCAAACCGGGCGAACTGGCGGCCTCGGCCAGCACCTATGCCACCATCTCGAAGACCTCGAACCTGAAGGTCTCGCCCTATGCCCTGGGCCTGACGGGCAATCTGAACCTCGGCACGGCGGACGACATCGCCAACGCCAAGAAGGAGCTGACGGCGGCCCAGGACGTGCTGAAGGTCATCTTCACGGACATGACCACCAAGCCGCTGCCGAAGTCGACGGGATCGGGCAAGTCGGGCGGTGTGCCCGCCTATCTGACCGCCCAGATTGCCGACTACAAGACGGCCCTGTCCCGTCTGCAGGGCGCGGCGTCGACTCCGAACACCACCCTGTCCCTGTTCGGCTGACGAACCCCGCCCTCAGCCTGCGCGCCAGACCCCGTCGTCCTGCAGGGTGAAACCATTGTCCCGATAGATGTTCCGGGCGGGGAAGTTCCGTTCTCTCTCGACGATCCGCCCTCCGAGACGCACGCCCCGGGCCGCCGTGGCCTGCACGGCGAAGGCGAGGAACCGGTGCTCGATATCCATGCCCAGCGCCCGGCAGCTGACGGCGAAGGCGACAATCTCGTCCCCGAGGACGACAATGGCCCCGACCAACCCGTGATCCCCGAACCGGTCGGACGCCCGGGCCACGAACACCGACGCGTCCGACATTTCCAGCCGCCGTCCCAGCTCTGCCGCCGAGATCTGGAGACCCGTGGTGGTGAACTGCGTCGTCCTCTGCAGCAGTTCCGCCACCCGGGTGGTGTCGTCCCCCGGCGCGAGGGCGCGGCACTCCAGTCGGATCCCCAGGGAGGCGATGAAGGCATCCCGATCGTCGAAGCTGTCCCGGCTGCGTCCCCGCGCAAGGGTGGCCCGGGTCATCGCCGTGCGCTCCAGGCTGTCCGCCGTCACCAGAGGCGGCTGAAGCCGTGGATCGGTGAGCAGCCGTCGCCGCAGTCCGGCCAGGTCCTCGCCCAGCAGGTCAATCTCCGGCAACGCCTGTCGAATGCGTTCCCGCTCCACGGGATTGTCGTCGATGAACAGGAAAGCCGATGGGGCAAAGCCGAGTTCGTCGGCGATCGCCCGGATGTTCTGCGCCTTGTCGGTCCAGTTGATCCGGTAGGTAACAAAGTCATCAAGGGTCAGCAGACGGTCCCGGGGATAATGGTCGGGATAGGTCCACAGGGCGCGGACGGTCTGCTCGTCATTCTTGCTGACACAGGCCAGCAGGATCCCCCGCCGCTTGAGGCACAACAGGGCTTCGTGCAGACCGAAATAGAGTCCGATGAACGAAAACGGGCTGGAGACCTCCGCACTCCAGGCAAAGGGCGCACCGGTTTCGGCAAGGACCCCCGGCCAAAGGACGCCATCGAGGTCCACGATCACGCACTTTCGGGCCTCGTGCCGCGTCACCGACTGGATCGCATCCAGGTGCGCCGATGCCAGTACCCGTTCCCGCAGATAGGGTTCGCCATCGAGGGACTCCGACAGGCGGGTCAGATCCGGCGGCAGGCCGTGAACGGCCACCTTCTCCGCCTCGATGCGCTGCAAGAGCCAGCCCGGCGAACCGAAATGGGTAAACCCCACCTCCCCGTCGTCCAGAAGACGGTCCTGCCCGGCCCCAGCGAGGGCCGCGGCCACGTCGACCACGTGGACGTCGGCATAGGTCTCGGCCAGCTCGGCCAGGGCGATATTGGCCAGACGAAACCGGTTGCGGTGTCCCAGCAATCCCCGCTCGGCAAAGCCCAGGGGCTGCACGGTGGGTTCAGGCAGATTGTCGAGGAGGATGGGCGCGGAGGTCACAGCCCGGAGCTGTTCGATCAGGTGACGGGCGGACTGGAGGAACAGCCCGGTGGGCGGCTCACCGGTGGCCGGGTCCACCGGATCCATGATGGCGTGGCGGGCCCGCAGCGCACCGACCAGTACCAGGTCATGGCGGCGATCGACGGCCATGGCGATGTCGTCGGGAAAGCTCGCCGCGATGTGCAGATCCAGACCGCGACGCCGTCCCTCCTGCCGCAGGAAGTCCTGTTCCATCTGGATGTCGCAATCGCCGAACAGCAGAAGATCCAGCCTGCGCCCCCCGGCGGACACGCCCTCCATGGTGGCGGCCTCGGTCACGGTCCAGTAGTCCTCGCCCCCGATGCGCCTTGCCCGGCGACGGGCGTCCAGAGCCGCGGCCGGATCGCGCCCATGGGTCGCACCCAGATCCGCCGACAGGGCCGAGAGTTCGGCCTCCGGGGTCAGGTGGGTCAGCACCTCCCGTTCCACGAGGGCGTTCAGCAGGACCTCCCCCAGGCTCTTCTCGAACAGGGGCTGTGGCACCTGGAACAGCTCGATCACCTGGGCGAGGTCGGCATCCACCACCCAGCGCATCTGATTGACGGCATGGAGCACCAGCACCCGTCCGTCTCCGACCGGGGCCAGATGGATGAAGCGGGACTTGCGCAGCGGCATTCAGAGCGTCTCCCGCGGGGTCATCGGCAGGGGCGAGGCGGCGGGGCTCATGGCGCCGCGAACCGGCGGCCGGCGGCGGCTTCGCCCTCCACCCGACCGGCATTGGCGGCCCGCACCCGGGCCCCGTCGGCGTCATAGAGAAAAGGCACGAGGGTGAACCTTTGACCCACTGTCACGGGGGTCACCTCATGCAACAGGCCGCAGGCGAAGACAGCCGCACCGCCCGTGGGGGGACGAAAGGTCTGGCGACTGAACTCGGGG
>CAIQUG010000064.1 GCA_903874895.1 uncultured Caulobacterales bacterium
AGGGCGTCGTGCGGGGGCTGTTGCTGGGCGGCATCCTGGGGTTCGTGCTGCTGTCGGCCATCATTGGCGTGCTCTACGCCACCGGCTTCATCCACTTCGCGCCCGTGAGCTTCGAGGGCGGCACCGGCCTCATGTGGCTGGCGGGGTTCTCCGCCCTGTTCCTTTTCGTGGCGCTGGTGGAGGAGGGGCTGATCCGCGGCCCGCTGCTGGCCCTCATCGCCAGGGCCGGAGGCTTCTGGCCGGCGGCGATCGTCACCAGCCTGCTGTTCCTGGCCCTTCACCTGGGCAACAAGGGCGAGACCGTCATCGGCATCGCCAATGTCGGCCTGGTGGGCCTGGCTCTCGCCTGGATCCGGTACCGCACCGGCAATCTGTGGCTGGCCATCGGCTATCATGCCACCTGGGATTTCGCGCAGAGCTATGTGTTCGGCGTGCCGGACAGCGGCCTGATGATCAAGGGCTCCCTCACCGTGGCCACCCTGGGGGCCGGTCCGGAGTGGCTGACCGGCGGGACGGCGGGACCGGAGGGCGGTCTGCTGTGCAGCCTGGCCGTGGTCCTTCTGATGCTGGCGGTCGACCGCCTCTGGCCCCGTCGGACCGCCTGAAACAGGACAGCCCGGCGTACCGCCTCAGCCGCGATCGTCCTCAGACCGGCGCATTCATGAAGGCGGGCATCCAGCCCTCGTGGGTGGCGCGCAGGTCGTCCAGATCGATGGCCACGATCTCGCCCGCCGGACCGCGCAGCGCCAGTTCGCACCCCCCTGCCACGCCGATCACCTCGTAGGGGACGCCGGCCGTGGCGCAGGCCTCGTCCAGGGCGTCCAGCTGCGCCGGGTCAAGAGCCAGCAGATAGCGGGCCTGGTCCTCGCCGAAATAGAAGGCATGGTCGGCGATCGCCGTGGGATTGGACAGGCCGATCCCGACGCCGGAGGCCAGTGCCATCTCCGCCGCGGCGACCACGAGCCCCCCGTCGGACAGGTCGTGCACGACCTTGAGCTGGCCGGAGGCGATCAGCCCGCGGACCACGCCCGCGGCGGCCCGCTCCGCCTTCAGGTCCACCGGCGGCGGGGCCCCGTCCTCGCGGCCGAGCACGTCCCGCAGGTAGAGGGTGGCCCCCAGCGCGCCCCGGGTCTCGCCGAGCAGGGCCAGCACCTGGCCGGCCTTCAGCCCGCCGAAGCCCGCCCGCCTTGTGCTGTCAACCAGCAGGCCCACGGCACCGACCGTCGGGGTCGGCGGGATCGCCTTGCCATTGGTCTCGTTGTACAGGGACACGTTGCCGCTGACGACGGGGAAGTCCAGTTCGCGACAGGCCTCGGCCATGCCGTCGATGGCGCGGACAATCTGGCCCATGATCTCGGGCCGCTCGGGATTGCCGAAGTTCAGGTTGTCGGTGATGGCGATGGGCTCGGCCCCGACGGCGGACAGGTTGCGGTAGGCCTCGGCCACCGCCTGCTTGCCGCCCTCGTAGGGATCGGCCTCCACATAGCGCGGCGTGCAGTCGGAGGTGACGGCCAGCGCCTTGTCCGTCCCGTGCACCCGCACGATGCCCGCATCCGCCGCGGTGGCGGAATCGGCCAGGGTGTCGGCCATCACGTGGCGGTCATACTGCTCCCACAGCCAGCGCTTGGAGGCCCCGTCCGGGCTGCCCAGCAGGGCGAGGACGGCCGTGCGCCAGTCGGTGGGGGCGGGGACGTCCTTGGCCGTCAGCACCGGGCGCTTCACAGGCTCGGTCCAGGGTCGGTCGTAGAGGGGAGCGTCATCGGACAGGGGGCCCAGCGGCAGGTCGCAGACCACCTCGCCCTTGTGGGTCAGCACGATCCGGCCGGTGGAGGTGGTGACGCCGATCACGGCGGCGTCGAGACCCCACTTGTGGAACACGTCGTAGGCGTCCTGCTCCCGGCCGGGCTTGAGGATGGCCAGCATCCGCTCCTGGCTTTCGGAGAGCATCATCTCGTAGGCGCTCATGCTCGTCTCGCGCTGGGGCACGGCGTCGAGGTCGAGGGCGATGCCGAGACCGCCCTTGCCCGCCATCTCCACCGAGGAGGAGGTGAGGCCGGCGGCCCCCATGTCCTGGATGGCGGCCACGGCGCCGAGGCCCATCAGTTCCAGCGTCGCCTCGATCAGCAGCTTTTCCGCAAAGGGGTCGCCGACCTGCACGGTGGGGCGCTTCTCGTCGGAGGCCTCGTCGAATTCGGCGGACGCCATGGTGGCCCCGTGGATGCCGTCCCGGCCGGTCTTGGAGCCGAAATAGACCACCGGCAGGCCCGGTTCCGGGGCGGCGGAGTAGAAGATCTTGTCGGCATCGGCCAGGCCCACGCACATGGCGTTCACCAGGATGTTGCCGTCATAGCCGGAGTGGAAGTTGGTCTCCCCCGCCACGGTGGGCACGCCGACGCAGTTGCCGTAGCCGCCGATGCCCGACACCACGCCCGCCACCAGCCGCCGGGTCTTGGGATGGTCTGGCGAGCCGAAGCGCAGGGCGTTCAGCAGGGCCACCGGCCGCGCGCCCATGGTGAAGACGTCGCGCATGATGCCGCCGACCCCCGTCGCCGCGCCCTGATAGGGCTCGATGTAGGACGGGTGGTTGTGGCTTTCCATCTTGAAGATGCAGGCCTGGCCGTCGCCGATGTCCACCACGCCAGCATTCTCGCCGGGGCCGCAGATGACCCGCGGGCCGGTCACCGGGAACTTGCGCAGGTGCTTGCGGGACGACTTGTAGGAGCAGTGCTCGCTCCACATCACGCTGAACACGCCCAGTTCCACCTCGTTAGGCTCGCGGCCGAGACGGTCGAGGATGATGGCGTATTCCTCCGGCTTCAGGCCGAATTCGAGGGCGAGGTCAGCAATGGACTTGCTGGGGGATCTGGCGGGTGTGGTCATCAGGTGGGGTTAGCGGATTCACGCGCCGTGCGCCAGACCGCGACCGGTGGCGACGAACAGGGCCATGGCGTCCAGCCGCAGCTGGCCTTCGGCCCGGGCCACGCCCAGGCGGGCATTGCTCAGCTGGCGGGAGGCATCGATCACCGGGAACAGGCCCGTGGCACCGGCGCCATAGGCCAGCCGGTTCAGGCGCAGGGTCTCCGCCGCATGATCCACTGATGCATGCTGGGCGGCCAGGGCTTCCTGGTCCCGCTGCACCGCCTGCATCAGGTCCGCCACCTGGCCGAAGGCGCGGAGCACGGTCTGCTGGTAGGCGGCGACGGCGGCCCGACGCCTGGCCTCTGCCCCCTTCACGCCGGCGCGCAGGCGTCCACCGTCGAAGACAGGCGCCGTCGCCCCCGCCGCCAGACCAAACGCAGTCGACGGATAGTTGAAGATGTTCTCCGGCCTGAGGGCCCCTTGCGTGATCTGGGCGCTGAGGGACAGGTTCGGATAGAGCCTTGCCGTGGCCACGCCCACATCGGCGGTGGCGGCATGCAGTCGCGCCTCCGCCGCCAGGATGTCCGGCCGCTGATGCGCCAGCTCCGACGGCACGGCCACGGGCAGGCTGGCGGGCACGGGGAGGGCAGCCAGGTCGAAGTCCGGCGGGGTCCAGTCCGACGGCGCGTGTCCGGTGAGCACCGCCAGGGCATGGCGCGCGGTGTCCAGCTGCTTCTTCAGCGGTGCCACCAGGGTCTGGTCGGCCGCCAGCTGGGCGCTGGCACTGACGCCGGCACTGTGGGCCTCGCCGCCGGCCTTTTCCGCCTGCTGGGCCAGATCCACCGTGCGGCGGTCATCGGCCAGGATGGCGTCCACCTGGGCCAGCTCCTCCCGCAGCACGGCCAGGGTCACGGCCTGGGTGGCCACCTGGCCGGTGAGGATCAGCCAGGCGGCGTCCCGTTGATGGAGCGCCGCTTCCGCCCGGGCCGCGGCGCCTTCGCTGCCCCGGCGGGCGAGACCGAAGGCGTCGAGTGGAAAGCTGACCGCGCCGCCGAGGGAATAGAGGCTGAACTCCGGATTGTTGGGGAAGCCACCGCCGCTGAAGCCGAAGGCGGCGAGGTTCAGCCGGTTCTGCGATGCTCCGGTGCTGGCGGAGACCTCCGGCAATTCGGCACCCCGGGCCGCGGCCAGCTCCGCCCGGGCGGCGTCGAGGCTGGCATCGGCGGACGCGATCTCCGGATTGGCGGCCAGGGCCAGACGGATGACCGCATCCAGGTCCTTCGACGGGAACAGGGTCCACCAGTCCCGGGCCACCGCCTCGCCGGGGCCGGACAGCACCACGGGGGAGGCACCGCCTCGCTCGTCCGCAGGGCGGTAGTCCCTGGCCATGGTCAGGGGTGCGGGGGACGTGAAGTCCGGTCCCACGGCGGCGCAGCTGCTCAACAGGGCGGCGAGGGCGAGGGGCGTGAGGGTTCGGATCAGGGTCGGTTTCAACGGACTACTCCACCGCCGAATGCAGGTCGGCGGCCAGGCTGGCCTTCGGGGGACGCAGGAGGATCAGGATCGGCAGGGCGAGCAGGCAGATGACCATGATCGCCTTGAAGGCATCGACGTAGGCGACCATGGCCGCCTGCCGGGCGATCTCGGCGGTGATCCGGGCCAGCGCCGACGGGCTCTGCGGATCGATGACCCGGCCCAGCATGTTCATGGCCGGATTGTCGGCGCGGATGTGGTCGTTCAGTTCCGAGCGGGTGACCTCCATCGCCTGGATCTGCGAGGCGGCCAGCAGGGAGATGCCGGCGCTGGAGCCGATGTTGCGGATCAGGGTGAACAGCCCCGCCCCCTCGGTCCGCAGGGATCCGGGCAGGGTGGAGAAGGCGATGGTGGACAGGGGCACGAACAGCAGGCCCATGCCCAGGCCCTGGGTCAGCCCCGCGAGGATCAGCGGGCTCGACGACATGTAGAGGGAGAAGTGGGTCATCTGCCAGGTGGACAGCGCCATCAGGCCAAGACCCACGCTCAGGATCAGCCGGTTGTCGATTCGCCCCACCAGTCGGCCGACGAAGAACATGGCGATCAGCGTACCCACCCCCCGGGGCGCCAGCACCAGGCCGGCCTGGGTCACGGGATAGCCGAGCAACGTCTCGATCATCGGCGGCAGGAGGGCGGTGGTGGAGAACATCAGGACGCCGATGATCAGGCTGAAACCTGCGGCCGTGACGAAGTTGCGGTCCCGCAGCAGCTCCCGGCTGATGAAGGGCTGCCTCGCCGTCAGGGTCTGGGTGATGCAGAGATAGAGGGCGATGCTGGCGATGATCGCCTCGATCCAGATCTCCGAGGAACTGAACCAGTCCAGGCCCTCTCCCCGGTCGAACATCAGCTGGCCCACGCCCACGGCCACCGCCAGGAACAGGAAGCCCATCAGGTCGAACCGCTTGGTCGCCGCCGGGCGGCCGCCGGGGACGAAGGTCCAGATGCCGAGGAAGGAGGCAATGCCGAAGGGCACGTTGATGTAGAACACCCAGCGCCAGGAGAAATGGTCGGTCAGATAGCCCCCCAGCACCGGTCCCATGATCGGGCCCAGCATGGAGGCCATCCCCCAGACGGCCATGGCCTGGCCCTGCTTCTCCCGGGGATTGATGTCCAGCAGCACCGACTGGGCCAGCGGGATCAGCGGCGCGCCGCAGATGCCCTGCAGCAGGCGGAAGCCCACGATCTGCACCAGGTTCTGCGCGACGCCGCACAGGGCCGAGGCGATGGTGAAGCCCACCACGCTGACCAGAAACACGTTCTTCTGTCCGAACCGGGACGACAGGGCCCCGGTCAGGGGGGTCATGATCGCCGCCGACACGATGTAGGAGGTCAGGACCCAGTTCACCTGGTCGGCGCTGGCCGAAACGCTGCCCTGGATATGGGGCAGCGCCACGTTGGCGATGGTCATGTCGAGGGCGTTCATCAGCGTCGCGGTCATGATCGACGCGGTGATCATCAGGCGGGTGAAGCCGTCGCTGCGCCCCGGGGCCGGGGTCCCGCTCATGGCCGGGCCGCCGCTCCGCCGCCGTCGGACGCGCCCTTGGTATCGATCTTCACCCGGGCACTGAGGCCGGCCTGAAGGGGATGGGCCTTCAGGTCCTGATCATCCAGTTCCACGCGAACGGTCACCCGCTGCACCACCTTCACCCAGTTGCCGGTGGCGTTTTCCGGCGGAAGCAGGGCGAAGCTGGAGCCGGTGCCGGGGGACAGGCTCGCCACCTTGCCGTGATAGGTGACGCCCTTGTGGGCATCCACCTCCACCGTGGCGGACTGGCCGGGGCGCACATGGGCGAGCTGGTCTTCCTTGAGATTGGCGTCGATCCACATGCGCGGCGAGACCAGCGAGAACAGGGGCTGGGCGGCGTTCACGTAGTTGCCGACCTGCAGCTGCTCCACCTTGGTGGCGACCCCGTCCTGCGGCGCCGTGATGATCCCGTAGGAGCGGTTCAGCCGGTCCCGGGCCACCATGGCGTCGGCGGCGCGGACGGATGGGTGCCGGTCCGCGGCGCCATCCGGCGATCCGCCCAGCTGGGCCATGGCCGCGGCCTCGGCCTCCCTGGCCGCGGACAGCTTCTGTCCGGCGGAATCCACGGCATTCTGGGCGAGATCCACCTGCGACTGGGAGGCGACACCGGCGGACAGCAGGGTCTTCTGCCGGGTCAGCTCCCGCTGCTGATAGGCCAGCGTGTCCGCCGCCGCCGCCGTCTCCGCCCGTCGCTGGCCATAGGCGGCGCGGTAGGCATCGATCTGCAGCCGGGCCTGGGCGGCCATGGCCTCGCTCTGGGACAGGGCGGTCTCCAGGGGTTGGGGGTCGAGGCGGAACAGCACGTCGCCGGTGCGCACCAGCTGGTTCTCATGCACCGCCACCTGGATCACCCGACCGGGAATGTTGCTGGACACCTGGACCCGGGCGGCCTGGACATAGGCATCGTCGGTGGTCTGGTAGCGACCGCCGGTCAGCCAGACGAACAGGGCCCCGGCGATGACCAACACCGGCACGCCGACCATCAGCGGCAGCCTCAGGCGCTCCGCCAGCGGGCGGGGCGGCATCACCTCGTCGCGGCCGATGCGGCCCTCGACGCTGGTCACGCGGGGTGCCTGGGCTGCGCCGGCCTCGGAACTGTTCGCACTCATCGGTTCATCCTGATCGGCGGCAGGCCAGGCATGGGTGCCGCGGTTCGTCGCTTCCCACGCAGCGCCGCACGTCGGGAGTGTAGCACGACCCCGGAGGCGACCTTACATGGTGCGTTGCACAAATAGTCCTTTGACACTATGATCCAAATGGATTTTGATCAACAAAACCATGAAGAAAATTCATTTCGCTAATCTTGACCTCAATCTCCTCAGGGTTTTCGAGGCCCTGATCGAGGAGCGCAGCGTCACCCGGGCGGGGGAGCGGCTGGGCCTGACCCAGTCGGCGGTCAGTCACGCGCTGAACCGCCTGCGCCTGACCCTGGGTGACGAGCTGTTCGTGCGCACGTCCGACGGGATGCGCCCCACCCCATGGGCGGTGGAGGCCGGACCCAAGGTCTCCCGCGCCCTGCAGATGATGCAGCGGGCGCTGGCCCCGTCGATGTTCGACCCGTCCACGTCGGATCGGCGCTTCGCCCTTGGCATGTCGCCCTATCTGTCCGCCGTCCTGGCACCGGGGCTGGTGCGGACGTTCCGCGACCTGGCCTCGCGGGCCGAGCTGGTCCTGCGCCATCAGGAGAAGAGTGTCACTGAAGCGCTGGACTCCGGACGCGTTGACATTGCCATCGGCGCCTTCGGCCGGTCGTCGGACCGGTTCGACCGCTGCGTGTTGTTCCAGGAGCAGCTGGTCTGGGTGATGCGAAAGGCGCATCCCCTGGCGGACGAGGACCTGACCCTCGAGCGGCTGGCCGCCGAGCCGCACCTGATCGTCTCCGCCACCGGCTCGATCTCGGAGATGGACACCGTCTTCATCGACAACGGGCTGGAGCGTCGGGTGATCTGGGACGATGACGGGGCCTATCTCGGGGCCATGTCCCGGGCCGGTCGGACGGCTGTGACCGGCATGACCGCGCCGGACAGCATCACGGCCCTGGCCATCGCCGCGGAAACCGACATTCTGGCCCTTGCCCCCCTGCGGATGGCCCGGCATTTCGGGCCAGCCTTTTCCCTCGTGATCAAGCCACCGCCGTACGAGACCCGCCCGATTGACGTCTGTGCCCTGTGGCGACGGGACCAGGGCAGTCATCCGGCCGTCGGCTGGCTGATCGAACTCCTTCAGGCAGAAGGCCATTCAGTTTAGAATGCAAATAAAAAATCGAACAAAAACCGCCGAATACAATGCGTATTGCAAGTATTGATGATCTTAATCGACCATTAATGCTTCTTTTTCAATAAACTATTGCTTAACGATTTAGAATTGACCGTAAATTAAACAAACGGCGACTAGGGTGGTCCCTTGCCAAAGGCGGGAGAGCCCTGTTGGATTTGTTGATGAGTCTGGCCGCACACACCGACGGTGCCCTGCTGCTGCTCAGTGTGTCGCTGTGCTTTGCGGGCTGTCTGTGCGTGTTTCGGCTGCGGTCCCGCATGCGGCATTCCACGGGCCTTGTCCGCGCCAGCTGGATCTTTCTGACCGGCCTCGAAGCGGGTGTCGCCATCTGGGCGACCCAGTGCATCGTGCTGATCGCCAACCGGCCGGGGGTGGCCGTCGGGATCGACCCGCTCCTGACCCTGTTCGGACTGCTGGCGTCCGTGGCCGGTGCCACCTTCGCCCTGGCCATCGGCTGGACCAGCGTCGACCGCACCCGTGTTCTGGCGGGCAGCATGGTGCTGGCCATGACCGTCGGCGTGAACCAGTGGCTGGTCTACGGGGCTTATCACATGGCCGGCGTGGTCCAGTGGGAGCCGTCCATCGTCTGGGGGGCCATGGTGGTGAACCTTCTGGGCGTGCATGGCGCCCTGGTGGCCTCCGGCCGGGCGATAACCTTCCTGCGACAAGTGGCCGGAGCGACGCTTCTGACCCTGGCGGTGATCTCCGCCCACTTCCTGACCCTGTCGGGACTGACCCTCACGCCGGATCCGGGCCTGTCCATGGCCGGACTGATCAATCCCATGTCGCTGATGTTCGTCGTGATCATGCTGGCCGCCATGATCCTCACGGGTGGCCTCGGCGCCGCCTATATCGACGACGCCCAGTCGGTGGTCACCCTGATGCGCCTTCGCCGGCTGGCCAACGCGGCTCGGGAGGGCATCGTCATTGTCCGTGCCGGTCGGATCAACGACGCCAACGTCTCGTTCTGCCGGCTGGTCGGGGTCGAGGCCGGGGACCTTCTGGGGACGGAGCTCTTCTCGCGTCTCCTGACCCTTGAACCCGCCGTGGTTGGGGACGAGCGTCGGGAGGGCTGGCTACAGCCCGCCGATGCGGCGCTGTCACCGATCCCGGTGGAGGTCTATCTGGCCGAGGAGCCCGGCGCTGGCGGAAGCTCCGACCATATGATCGTCACCCTGCGCGACCTGCGGGAGCAGCGGGCGGCGGAAAGCCGGATCCACTATCTTGCGGAACACGACAGTCTGACCGGACTGCCAAACCGCAAGGCCATGCACGCGCGCCTCACCAGCTGCGTGGAGCGTGCCAAGCGGACCCGTGAGAAGTTCGCGGTGATCTGCGCCAATCTCGACGGCTTCAAGGACGTGAACGACCTGCACGGACAGGCGGCCGGGGACGCGTTGCTGGCGCAGCTGGGCCAGCGGTTCTCCCAGCAGCTCCACGATCCGTCCTTCGTTGCCCGGTACGGCGGGGACGAGTTCGTGCTGGTGGTCTTCTTCCCGGAGGAGGACACGGCACTGGGGTTGGCGCAATGGCTCCAGTCCCTGCAGAACGAGCTCCGCCGCCCGGTGGACTGGGCGGGTACGCCGATCGAACCCAGTGCCTGCATGGGCGTCAGCCTGTTCCCGGACAACGGTTCGGACGTGGACACGCTGCTGATCAATGCCGATACCGCCCTGCAACGGGCCAAGGCCTCGGGCCGGCAGACCTTCTGCTTCTTCGAGTACGCCACGGACAACACGGTCCGCGAGCGCCGGAACCTGGCCCGGGATCTGCGGGACGCCATCAAGAACAACGAGCTCGTGGTCTACTATCAGCCGCAGGGCCGGACCCAGACCGGGATCCTCTGCGGCTTCGAGGCGCTGGTTCGCTGGCGCCACCCGGACCGCGGACTGGTGCCGCCGGACATGTTCATCCCGATTGCGGAGGAGCAGGGCCTGATCGTGGAGCTGGGGGAGTGGGTGCTGCGCGAGGCATGCCTCGCGGCGACCCAGTGGCCCGCGGACATCAGCATCGCCGTCAACCTGTCGCCGCTTCAGCTCAGTGATCCCGACCTGGGCGACCGGGTCCGCCAGATCCTGTTCGAGACGGGACTTCCGCCGGCGCGGCTCGAACTCGAGGTCACCGAGAGCGCCCTGTTCCGCAATTATCAGGGGGCGCTGGATACCCTGCGCCGGATCAAGGCCATGGGTGTCGGCGTGGCCATGGACGACTTCGGCACGGGGTTCTCGTCCCTGTCGACGCTCCAGTCCTTCCCCTTCGACAAGATCAAGATCGACAAGAGCTTCGTCCAGGGTATCGGCCAGTTCGACCGGTCCACCGTGATCGTGCGGGCGGTGCTGGGCATCGGACGCGGTCTCGGCATTCCCGTGGTCGCCGAAGGGGTGGAGACCGAAGACCAGCTGGCCTTTCTGCGGGAGGAGGCCTGTGCCGTGATCCAGGGCTACCTGTTCGGTCGGCCGGCCCCGCTGGCGGACCATGCGGCCCTGCTGAAGATCGCTGCCGACGCCATGGCCGCCGCGGCTCCCAAGTCGATCGCCGCCCGCTCCCGTCGCCGGGCGGGCTGAGGCGGATCAGGCCTCCCAGGCCGTCGTCAGGGCTGCCACGTCCGGCCGCACGCGCTCCAGCGGCGGCTCGCTCGAGGTGCCCAGGTACACGAAGCCCGCAACCCGTTCCGCCGCGGCCAGACCGAGGCGATCGGCCACGGAGCGGTCATAGCTGTACCAGTCCGTGATCCAGTTGGCACCGAAGCCCATGGCCTGAGCTGCCAGAAGCAGCAGCGTGCAGACGGACCCGGCGGACAGTTCCTGCTCCCAGGCGGGGATCGCGCCGGCCTTGGGGCTGGACACGACCACCACCGCCACCGGGGGCGCTTCCAGTTTGCGCAGCGCCGTGCGCGCTTTGTCCGCATCGGGCTGATGGTCCGCCAGCCGGCGAAGAGCCTCGACAAACGCTGCCTTGGATCCGTCGCGCAGGACGATGAAGCGCCAGGGAAACAGCTTGCCGTGGTCCGGGGCCCGCGCAGCGATCTGCAGCAGGTCCCGAAGCTGCGCGTCGTCCGGTCCCGGCGCGGCCAGCAGGGGCGCGGAGGCGGAGCGGCGGGTCGCGAGGCGGTCCAGCATCTCGGCGGACGAGACCGTCGGGAGGGGCGCGCCCAGGTCGGGGATCGGGAGCTTTGCAGGCAAGGCCGGACCTCATGGCTGGACGGGAATGCGTCCCGGAAACGGGGCTTCTGGCGGGCGGCATATCGTCTATAGAGGCGGGGTGCAATCAAGGGGGTGGTCCGATGCGTGACCCTGACGGACGTCCGGTGCCCGCGTGGCTGAGAGCCCATGGAACCGGCTGGACCGCGGGGCCGCCCGCGCGGGTGCACGACAATCCCTACTTCGCCGTCGATGCCTATGATGCCGTGGCCCCGACCGGTCTGTCCGCGGCCTACTGGGTGCATCACCAGAAGAACCTGGCCGTGGGAGCCATTCCGCTGTTTCCCAACGGCGACATCATGCTGGTGGGGCAGTGGCGCTTTCCGTTCGGCAGCTACAGCTGGGAGCTGCCCGAGGGCGGCGTTCCCTCCGGCGAGGCGGCACTGGCCGGTGCCCAGCGGGAACTGCGGGAGGAGGTGGGGCTGGTCGCCCGCGACTGGCAGCAGATCCTGGTGATGCAGATGTCGAATTCCTCGTCCGACGAGATGTGCGAGGTGTTTCTGGCCACCGGGCTCAGCGACGCGCCGGTGGATCCGGATCCCACCGAAATGCTGACCGCGGCACGGGTCCCGTTCCGGGAGGCCCTGGCAGCAGCCGTCGACGGGCGCATTCAGGACTCCATAACGGTGGCAGCTCTGCTAAGATTGTACCATATGGCTGTGACGGGAGCGCTGTCTCCCGACCTGGCGTCGGTGCTTCTCGCACCGGAACCGGGGGCCGGGGACGCGAGCGGCTCCGGACACACCGACACGGGAGGCCGGTCATGACCCAGCACGAGCGGACGTTGGCGCGGGCCACGGAAGTTGTGTTTCACAAGCTTCGGGCCGAAGCCGAGGCGGCGGCCCGGGCGGAGCCGATGCTGACCAGCATGCTCAATGCGGTGATCCTCTCCCATGAGGACCTGGCGTCGGCCCTGGCCTACCAGCTGGGCCGCAAGATGGGGGAACCGGACGTGGGGTCCCTGTGCCTGCGGGACCTGGCCATGGGCGTCTATGCCGCCGACCCCACCGTCATCGAGGCGGTGGAGGCGGACATGCAGGCGGTGTTCGACCGCGATGCCGCGGCCCGGGGCTATCTCCAGCCCTTCCTGTTCTTCAAGGGCTTCCTGGCCTTGCAGTCTCACCGGCTGGCCTATGCCCTGTGGCGCGACGGGCGCGAGACCCTGGCGTTCCATGTGCAGAGCCGGGCGTCCGAACTCTGCCAGGTGGATATCCACCCGGCGGTGCCCATCGGCAAGGGTGCCTTCCTCGACCACGGCACCGGCATCGTGATCGGCGAGACCGCCACCATCGACGAGGGGGTCTCCATGCTGCAGAACGTGACCCTCGGCGGGACGGGCAAGCAGGGGGGTGACCGTCATCCCAAGATCGGCAAGGGCGTGCTGCTGGGCGCCGGTGCCAAGGTGCTGGGGGCCATCCGCATCGGCGATTACGCCAAGGTGGCCTCGGGTTCGGTGGTGCTGAAGGACGTGCCCCCGGGCTGCACCGCTGCCGGTGTGCCGGCGCGACTGGTCAACTGCCCGGCCGGGCCCGATCCGGCGGCCAACATGGACCAGACCCTGGTGGACGCGGCCTACGACTACGTCATCTGACCGGGGACCCGGCGGCGGACCAACCGATCGCTCCATCTTGTCTGGGGATTTCGACGGCGCTCATGCTTCCGTTCCCGGGCGTTAGGCTCTAAAGGTGGCGGGCCTGCTTCGCGCCGGCGGGAACATGACATCTGGAGCTGCGGTCTCGTGAACGACAAAGACATCAAGAAGATCGAGGCCCACCTCAAGCGGACCTTCGGGACGCCGAACCTGAACCTGAAGCCGCGTCCCCGTCAGAAGGACTCCGCGGAGGCCTATATCGGTGACGAGTTCGTCGGCGTGATCTATCAGGACGAGGACGACGACGGCTCGTTCCTGTTCGAAATGGCCATCCTGGCCGAAGATCTGGACGGCTAGGGCGCGCGTCCGCGCAGGTTACCGGTCGCGGATCTGAATAAAAAAAGTTTCTGAATGTGGTGTTTTTTTGTTTGCGGGACTCTTGCGGCTCCCGGCGAAGCACCTCACGATTCAAGCATGGAATCGAAGCTGAATCGTTAGAAATCAGAGCCTTACGAGATTTGCTTGATGTAAGGCCCGACGCAGACTAGCGATTCGGTTTGAGCGTTTCACGATTAACAAAGTTTAAGTAACTCTCCGCTTACCGTTGTGGAGGGTCGGATTTCGGATTCCGCGCTCGTAGTGGGTGCGCCAAAAGGGCGCGAGCGCCAGCGGGAGGGGCTAATGCGGGTTTTGTTGATTGAGGACGACAGCGCGACGGCGCAGAGCATCGAGCTGATGCTGAAGTCGGAGGGCTTCAACGTCTACACGACGGATCTGGGCGAAGAGGGCATCGATCTCGGCAAGATCTATGACTACGACCTGATCCTGCTCGACCTGAACCTGCCCGACATGTCCGGTCTGGACGTCCTGCGCCAACTGCGGGTCGCCAAGATCAACACCCCCATCATGATCCTGTCCGGCACGGCGGAGATCGACACCAAGGTCAAGAGCTTCGGCGGCGGTGCCGACGACTACATGACCAAGCCGTTCCACAAGGATGAACTGGTTGCCCGCATCCACGCCGTGGTGCGCCGCTCCAAGGGCCACGCCCAGTCCGTGATCCGCACCGGCGACATCGTCGTCAACCTGGATGCCAAGACCGTGGAAGTGAACGCCAACCGGGTTCACCTGACCGGCAAGGAATACCAGATGCTGGAGCTGCTCTCGCTCCGCAAGGGCACGACCCTCACCAAGGAAATGTTCCTCAACCACCTGTATGGCGGGATGGATGAGCCGGAGCTGAAGATCATCGACGTCTTCATCTGCAAGCTCCGCAAGAAGCTGGCCACCGCCACCATGGGCGCGCACTACATCGAGACGGTCTGGGGCCGGGGCTACGTGCTCCGCGACCCGCAGGACAACTCGGCGGTCTCCGCCGCCTGATCCTGAGGCCGATCCACGGATAACGAAGGGGCGCTGGAAACAGCGCCCTTTTTGTTTGGGTGAGCCTTCAAGCTTCGCGATGGCCGCGCCCGAGCCAAGGATCCGCGGGGTGGGCACTCCGCCCCTTCGTCATTCCGAGGCGGGCCGGAACGGCCCGTCTCGAAGGACGAACGACCCCCTATTTCTCCGACAGCTTCGCCAGCTTGGCCTGCATTTCCTCCATCTGCCGCTTCAGCTCGGCGATGGTGTCGGGATCGCTTCCGGGGGAAACGGGCTTGGAGTCACCCGTGTCCTCGACCCGGGGGGGATAGGCGAAGGGGGTGAACATCTTCATGGCCCGGTCGAACATGGCCAGGTTCTGGCGGACCTGATCCTCGAACAGGCCGAAGCCCTGCTGGCCGCCCAGGGCCCCGGACATCTGCTTCTGCATGGTCTCCTGCTGCCGGGCGAAGGCCTCCAGCGACATTTCCAGATAGGAGGGGACGAAGCTCTGCATCTGGTCGCCGTAGAAGCGGATCAGCTGGCGCAGGAACTGGATCGGCAGCAGGTTCTGCCCGCGGCTCTCCTCCTCGAAGATGATCTGGGTCAGGACCGAACGGGTGATATCCTCGTTGGTCTTCGCGTCGAACACGAGGAAGTCCACCCCATCCTTCACCATCTCGCTCAGGTGCTCGAGGGTGACGTAGGAGGAGGAGGCCGTGTTGTACAGCCGCCGGTTGGCGTACTTCTTGATCACCACCCGGTCGCCCCCCTTCTTGCCGTGGGAGGACTTTGCGCCCGTGTCTGCAGTCGGCGAAGCGTCGGCCAAGTCTGTCATCCTCTTCTGGGTTCGAGTCGTCCGGATAGGGAGCTTCTGGTTTTAGTATTGCGACTTCCGCGCCTTAACGCTAGTGGCGCGCTTGACAAGTGCTGCGAGCCTGCTCACTCCGCTCCCCCACGTCCGCCCCCGATGGAAGACCGCCCCATGATCCCTCGCTATGCCCGTCCGCAGGCCGTCGCCATCTGGTCGCCCGAAACCCGTTACCGCATCTGGTTCGAGATCGAGGCCCACGCCGCCGACGCCATGGCCGAGCTGGGGGTGATCCCGAAGGAGGCTGCCGCCGCCATCTGGGAAAAGGGCGCCAACGCCACCTTCGATCCTGACCGCATCGACGAGATCGAGCGGACCACCAAGCACGACGTGATCGCCTTCCTCACGCACGTTTCCGAGATCGTCGGGCCGGAGGCGCGCTTCCTGCACCAGGGCATGACCTCCTCCGACGTGCTGGACACCTGCCTGGCCGTGCAGTTGACCCGGGCCGCCGACCTGCTGATGGAGGACGTGGAGCTGGTCCTGGCCGCCCTCAAGCGCCGGGCGGAGGAACATCGCTTCACCGCCTGCACCGGTCGCAGCCACGGCATCCATGCCGAGCCCACCACCTTCGGCCTGAAGCTGGCAGGCCATTATGCAGAGTTCGTACGGGCCCGGGACCGGCTGGCCATGGCCCGCTACGAGGTCGCGACCTGTGCCATTTCCGGCGCCGTCGGCACCTTTGCCAATGTGGACCCCCGGGTGGAGCAGCACGTGGCCGACAAGCTGGGCCTGGCGGTGGAGCCGGTCTCGACCCAGGTGATCCCCCGGGACCGGCATGCGGCCTTCTTCGCGGCGCTGGCCGTGGTCGCCTCCTCGGTGGAGCGGCTGGCGGTCGAGATCCGCCACCTGCAGCGCACCGAGGTCCTGGAGGCAGAGGAACCCTTCGATCCCGGCCAGAAGGGCTCGTCGGCCATGCCGCACAAGCGCAACCCGATCCTGACCGAGAACCTCACCGGTCTGGCGCGGCTGGTCCGCTCCGCCGTGATCCCGGCCCTCGAGAACGTGGCCCTTTGGCACGAGCGGGACATCAGCCACTCCTCCGTCGAGCGCGGCATTGCTCCGGACGCGACCATCCACCTGGACTTCGCGCTCCGTCGCCTGGCCAATGTGGTGGAGCGGCTGGTGATCTATCCGGAGAACATGCAGCGCAACCTCGACCGGCTGGGCGGGCTCGTGAACTCCCAGCGCGTGCTGCTGGCCCTGACGCAGAAGGGCATGAGCCGCGAAGACGCCTATGCCCTGGTGCAGTCCAACGCCATGCGGGTCTGGCGGGGGGAGGGGCGGTTCCTCGACTTCCTGAAGGAGGACGCATCGGTGGCCGCCCTGCTGACCCCGCGGGAGATGGAGGCCCTGTTCGACTACGAGTACCACTTCAAGCACGTGGACACGATCTTCGCCCGGGTGTTCGGCGAGGCCTGAGCTGCGCCGCGAGCCCCGGTGCGCCTAGTTTCCCAGTGTCCGCACGAAGAACGCCACGACGTCCCGGTTGAAGGTCTCGTGGAAGGCCGCGCGGTCGAAGCCCGCCGGGCTTGGGCAGATCACCGGGGCGTTTCGGCGAAGCGCCGCGTTGCACGGGGGGAGGAAGTCGTAGTGGTCCGCGCCGGGCACGACATGATAGTCCGGTGCCGACGGCAGGGCGTCGCGCACCGCCTGGGCATAGTCCGGATGCGGCAGGACGTGGTCCTGCTCCGCCCGCCACAGCTGCACCGGCTGGGTCACCCCCGTCAGCCCTGACTTGCCGAAGGCGAAACCGACGGCCGGGGCGGCGGACACCACCGCGCGGATGCGGGTATCGTGGGTCCAGACCGGCTTCGCCCGGGCGATCGCATCGGCGGCCCCGGGAAAGCGTTTGATCAGCTGGCAGTCGTAGACGTCGGGGTGGGCCGTGCAGTGGGGCCCGATGGTCGAGAGGTCCGGCTCGCCCCCGGCGAGGGCCAGCACCGTGAACCCGCCGGCACTGAAGCCGAAAGCGCCGACCCGGCCGGGATCGATGGCGGCATGACCGCTCCAGCTGCCCAGCATGTAGTCCACCAGCAGCTTCAGCTGCCGGGGCCGTTCCGGCAGGTGAACCGCCCGGCTCTGGTCCCGCCAGTTGTCGCCGGTGTGCGTGAGGGCGGCGGCGACGAACCCTGCACGGGCCAGCGCCACCGCCGTATCCCAATGACCGCCGAAGCCGCCGCCGTTGCCGTGAGACATGACCACCAGGGGCAGGTGGTCGCCCCGGACCGGGGCATCCTTCGCCAGCTGGAGGGGATAGGCGCTCACATAGGTGACGGTCAGGGGGGCATCCGCCCCGACCGGGTACCAGACGCCCACCTCCACCGTGCCACCGGCCGGATCGGGCATCTGCAGCTCCTGATAGCCGACACCCGGATAGGCCGGAGGCGGGGCGGGATCGGCAGCCGCGGCGGCTCCCGCCAGCAGCAGGGCGATGAGGAAGATGAGCCAGGCAGGTGTTCGTGACATGGGATTGCTCATGCGGAGGGTTGAGGTTCGAACTTGCTTGTCGACTGCGCAGGGGCCGGCTGGAACCCGGGACTTCGCGAACGGGCGAACGGGTTCGCGGATGGGCGAGGCGGTCCGGGACCTGGACCCGCAGGGCCTTCCCGCCCATTTTTGTGGAACCGTCTCCCGCCTTCCGCGGCGACTGGGCTATAAGCAGACCCATGGACATGCCGGACTGGATGGGACAGGGCAGGGAGTGGCGTCGCGAGATTGCGGCGGCACTGGCCGCCGGCCTGTTCGTCGGCGTGATCGGTCCATTCGGGACCTTCCTGTTCGGACCGACCTCGCTGCGAATCGCCTATTGGGCCTCTATGTTCGGCATCGGCCAGATGATGTTCGGAACCGGCATGCGCGCCATTGCCCACCTGGCCCGGCGGAGGGGATGGCCGGAAGTGCCGTTGCTGGTGCTGGCCAGCGCGGTCCTTGCCGGCCCGTTGAGCGCCCTGTGCGCAGTGGTCGACACGGGCCTGTGGCCACGGGCGGCCTATTACATGAGCCCCCTCGACTGGTACCTTCAGGTCCTGTTCGTCAGCGTGCCCCTCAACCTCATCCTGATCTGGCTTCGGCGGATATTGGCACAGCGGTCGGCGGTGGCAGCCGGACCGGCGGAGCCGACCCGGGTTCGTACCGGAGACCTTCGCGATCGGTTGCCGGCGCGTCTGGGAGACCGGATCGTCTGCCTGCAGATGGAGGATCACTATGTCCGGGTCCACACGGATCTCGGGTCCGAACTGGTCCTGACCCCGTTGAAGGAGGCTCTCGCCGCCCTACCGAGCGTGGAGGGCCTGCAGACCCACCGGTCCTGGTGGGTTGCGCGGGATGCAGTGCAGGACGTCGTCCGGACCGGTCGCAATGTGCGACTGCGGCTCGTCAACGGGCTGGAAACCCCGGTGGCCCGGTCCGCCGTGGCGAAGCTGCGCGATGCCGGGTGGCTGGAGGCTGAGGACGGGTCTCCTGTGCAATCGCCCACGACCGGTGCATAACAGCCCCATGACCCTGTCGCCCCCCGCCCGTCCCCTCGCCCTCGTCACCGGGGCGTCGTCCGGCATGGGGGCGGCCTTTGCCCGACGGCTGGCTGCCCGGGGACATGACGTGGCCCTGGTCGCCCGACGCCGGGACCGACTGGAGGCGCTGGCGGCGGAACTGGACGCCGCCCACGGGGTGCGCTGCCTGGTCATCGCCCTCGACCTGTCCCTGGCCGATGCCCATGACCGGGTCCTGTCGGCGCTGGCCGGACGACCTGTCGCCGTGCTGGTGAACAATGCCGGCTACAGCCTCTCCGCCGCATATGCGGAGACCGACTGGCCCGCTCAGCGGGACTGCGTCATGACCCTGGTGATGGCGGTCTGCGCCCTGACCCATGCGGTGCTGCCGGGGATGCTGGCCGCCGGGCAGGGGCGGATCATCACCACCAGTTCGCTTCTGGCCCTGTCGCAGGGCGGGCCGGGACATACGGTCTATCCCGCGGCCAAGAGCTTCGTGCTGAAGTTCATGGTGTCCCTCCACGCCGAAGTGAAGGCCCGGGGCGTGCGGGTGACCTGCGTCCTGCCCGGCTCCACTTCAAGCGAGTTTCAGGCCGCCAACGGGACGGAGACGGCCATGCGCGGCATGCCACAGGCCTTCATCGCCTCCCCCGAACAGGTGGTGGACGCCGCGCTGGCCGCCAGCGACCGGGGGCAGCTGGTGGTCATTCCCGGCTGGTACAACCGGCTGGCCGCGCTCCTGTTCCGGGTGCTGCCGGACGGGCTGCAGCGCTGGGCCGCCGCCCGTGCGGCCGGGGCCTTTGCCGGCGGCAATACGTGATCCTGGACGAAGACGGAGCCTGTGACATGCCTTCCCACTACGACGTGATCATCATCGGCTCCGGCGCCGGCGGCGGAACCCTGGCCCAGGCCCTGGCCGAGACCGGCAAGTCCATCCTGATCCTGGAGCGGGGGGAGGAACTGCCTGTGGAGGAGGACAACTGGTCCCCCTCTGCCGTTTTCATCCAGCGCAAGTACCGGACGCGGGAGACCTGGCTCGACAAGGCCGGCAAGCCGTTTATTCCGAACACGCACTATTGGGTCGGCGGCAATACCAGCTTCTACGGCGCGGCCCTGATGCGGATGAAGACCCGGGACTTCGACGAGGTTGCCCACGCCGGCGGTGTGTCCCCGGCCTGGCCCATCGACTACGACACCATCGCCCCCTGGTACCAGAAGGCCGAGGCCCTGTGGGAGGTGCACGGCACCCGGGGCATTGATCGCAACGACCGGCCCGATGATCCGCCCTATCCGTTCCCGGCCCTGGCCCATGACCCCGGCGTGCTGGAGTTGAAGGCCCATTTCGAGGGGCTGGGCTGGACGCCGTCGCCACTCCCTCTGGGCATCCGGCGCAACGACTTCGACCCTGCCTTGGCCCCCTGCGTCCGCTGCAAGACCTGTGGGGGCTATCCCTGCAAGGTGCTGGCCAAGGTGGATGCCCGCACGGCGGTCCTGGCCGCGGCCCGGGCCTGCGGGAATGTCACGCTTCTGACCGGCCGCCTGGCGACGCGGATCGAGACCGACGCTTCCGGGCGAGTGGCCACAGCCGTCCAGACCACCGGCGCGCATGGGGACGAGCGCTTCACCGGGGACATCATCGTCACCGCGGCGGGGGCTGCCAATTCCGCCGCCCTGTGGCTGAAGTCGGCCACGGACCGGCACCCGAACGGGCTGGCCAACGGGTCTGACCAGGTGGGACGGAACTACATGTTCCATGCCACTTCGGCGGTGATCTCACTGGCGGTGGAACCGTTCGACGCCACCTTCCCCAAGACGTTGTGTGTCAACGACTTCTATTTCGGCGAGCCGGACGGGTCCTATGACTTCCCCATGGGCCAGATCCAGCTGCTGGAATACATGTCCGGTCAGACCTTGGAAGGTCAACTCTCCGACTGGCTGCCCCCCGCCCTGATCCCCGACGCCTTCTCCGATGCACTCGCACACCGGATGGTCAGCTTCCTGGCCATGTCCGAAGATCTTCCGCACCCGGAAAATCGCGTGACCGTGGAGCCGGACGGGAAGATCCGGCTGAGCTACACCTTCGGCGATCTGTCTGCCCACGACCGGCTGGTGAAACGCCTGCGCGACGGGCTCGACGGCTTCGTCACCCATCACCACGTCTTCTCCGGTCATCATTTCGAGGTGGACGAACTTCTGCCCCTCTACGGCACGGCGCATCAGTGCGGCACCCTGCGCTTCGGCACCGATCCGGCGAGCTCCGTGCTCGACGTGAACTGCAAGGCGCACGAACTGGACAATCTGTATGCGGTGGATTCCAGCTTCTTCTGCTCGTCTTCGGCCGTAAACCCGACCCTGACCATCGTTGCCAATGCCTTGAGGGTGGCGGAGCACTTGAAGGCCCGGCTCGCCTGACCGGCGACCGCGCTACTGCTGGGTGGTGTCGGCGGCCGCCTTCAGGGGTCCGAGCGCGGTGCCCCGGTGCGGATCCAGGCGGCGGGGTGTGCCGTTCGGGTTGACGCCATCGAGGGCCGCCGCCACCGGGTCGATCACCGCGCCCGGACCGCTGTGCACCCGATCGAGGTTGCGGGCCGGGTCATAGGGACGGGCATCCAGGCCGAGGCTCGCCACGTCCAGACGGCCCACCGCCGCCAGTAGGGCCGCGTCGGCCACGTAGGCGTCATGGCGGGCATTGGCCACGGACAGGTCCGCATCCCGCACGCCCTGCTCGGCCTGGACGAACTCGAACACGGTCCTCAGGCCGGCCCGGAACTCCTGCGTCACCCCCTCGAAGGCCAGGGCCGCTGCGTCCTTCTGTTCGAGGCTGGCGGACAGGCCGGACCGGGCGGCGAGGATCTGGTTCCAGGCCACGGACACGGACTGGATGGTGGCGCGCCGGGCCTGTTCCAGCGCCTGGCGGTCGGCATTGTCCTGCTCGAGGGCGGCCCGGATCTGGGAGCTGACCAGCCCGCCGGAGAACAGGGGCTGGCTGACCGTGACCCCGGCCACCAGGGTGCTCTGGCTGTTGTTGTCCGGATAGGCGCCCAGCGCCGCCCCCTGGCTGAAGGACGCGCTGGCGGAGACGGTGGGCATGCGGGCAGCCCTGGCCTGCGCCACACGGGCGAGGTCCGACTGCTCCTTCAGGCTGGCGGACAGAAGCAGCGGATTGCGTACCTCGGCGGTGTCGAAGGCCTCGTCCAGGGTCCGGGGCGCACCGGGCAGGGGGGATTCCGGAGCCAGCGTGCCGGGGGCGCGTCCGATCACCGCCAGATAGGCGGCGCGGCTGCTCTTGAGCTGTCCGAGGGCCGCAGCCAGGGCCGCCCGGGCCTGGGCATGCTGGGCGCTCACCGTGGCCACGTCGGTGCGGGTCAGCTGGCCGACCTTGAAGCGGGCGCTGGTTTCGTCCAGCTGGGCCTTGATCACCTCCACATTGGCGCGGCGGATCTCGACGATCTCGGTATCCCGGCGCACGTCCACATAGGCACCGATGACCTGCTGAAGGACCGTCGCCTCCTGGGACCGAAGGGTCTCGCGCCCGGCCAGCACCTCCGCCTCTGCGGCACGGACCGCCGCGCTGACCCGCCCGCCAGTGTAGAGGGGCTGGGTCGCGGACAGGGTGGCCTGGGCGGTGCGGGAGGTCAGGGACGGGCCGGCACTGGGGGCATAGCGGTCGTAATAGGCCGTGGCCGAGACTCCGAGCGTCGGGCGATAGCCGGACAGGGCCTGGACATAGGTCTCGTCCAGGACCCGGAGCTGGGCCCGCTGCTGCTGCAGGGTGGGGTTGCTCTCATAGGCGAGGGCGAGGGCATCCTGCAGGGTCTCCGCGGCGGCGACCTGCGCCGATCCCAGGGCCAGGACCCCCGCCAACCAACCCCTTGCAAGCCAACCCCCTGCAAGCGAACCCAGTGTGTTGAAACCCCGCATGTCCCTTGCCTCCGTCCGGTCTTGTCCGACCTAGAGGCGGCCACCGGCGAAGACCAGTTAATGTTTGGACAGGTTTGGCGGGGTCCGGTGCGGGTGCGCAGATGCGCTCAGGGATGCTCCCCCGCGGTGATCCGCCGGGCGATGTCGTCGAGGGCCGGCAGCAGGTCGGCCACGCTCTCCACCACATGGTGCGCGCCGGCGGCGGTCAGGGACGCGGCGGCGGCGGCCACGCGGGTCGCGCGATCCTGCGCGTCCAGGGCCTGATACGCCGCCAGACCGAGGCCGACGCCGTTGCCGGATCCGGACAGGCCGACCGTCCAGCACCCGGCCAGGCGACCCTCCTCGATGCCGACCTCGGCGTCGTCCACCTTCACGCAGGCGCTGGCGGGCCAGACGTCCAGGTCCACCATGGCCTTCCAGGCCATCAGCGGGGCGGGCCGACCCGACGGCGTCTCACCGGCACACACCACCATGTCGGGCGCATAACCCTGTTCCGCCGCCCGGGGCAGGATGCCGGACATCATTTCCCGGGTGTATCCAGTGCCGGATCCGATCTTGACCCCCCGGCGGCGCAGTTCGGTCACCGTCTCGACAACGCCGGGGATCAGCACCGCATGGCGGGTGGCGGCGGCTTCCATCAGGGGCACCAGGGCCGCGTAGATCCGGTCACGGTCGGCGATCGTCGGGGCGGCCCCCTTGGTGGCAGTCCAGCGGTCGGTCACCGGCGGATACTGGAGCAGGGCCCAGACGTGGTCCAGCTTGGCGCGGCCCATGTCCCGCCGGGCGTCGGCCGCGGACACCGGAACACCCTCCGCGGCGAAGGCGGCGACGAGGGCCTCGATCGGGGCGACACAGCCGAAGTCGACCATGGTGCCCGCCCAGTCGAAGATGACGGCCTTGACGGCATAGCTCATGGGGCGAGGTCTCCCGAAATCTGGAACAGGTCAGCGAGGGTCTTCTCGGCGATCCCGAAAGCGGTGGAGGCCCCCGTGCCGCTGGTGACCATGACCAGGCGGACGGCGGGATCAGGGGCATCGATGAAGAAGGTCCGGCCCGGGGCCGTGGCATAGTCGCCGGTCCACCGTTCGATCACGGGGGGCGGGGCGAGGCCGGTGGCCTTCTCGAACTCGTCGAGGATCATGGCCTCCGCCTCCGCCGGGGCGAAGGGCCAGGGCTGGTCGCCGTAGTGGTGGCTGTCCCCGACCACCAGGCTGCCGTCCTGGCTCTGGACCACGATCAGGTGCACTCCGTGGGCCAGGTGGGTCGCCTGCTCCCTGTTCAGACGCCGGCGCAGGGCATCGGCCTCCGGCAGGGCGGCATATCCCTCGTACCGGGTGAGGCTGAGATCGGACATCACCGAGGCCGGCCAGACAAAGCCCGGGGCTGCGAGGCGCAGCATGGACAATCGGCAGCGCTGTACCTGATAGGCGGCAATCCGCTCGGGATAGAGGGTGGCGAAATCGTCGCCGGGGCACACCACGCAGGCCCCCGCCGACACCGGCCCGCGGGAGGTGGCGATTTCCGGCGGCTGGGCGGAATAGGCCGCCGTGCCGTTGAGAAACGTCACCCCCATCTCCTCCTCCAGCCATGCGGCCAGCTTCGGCAGGGCGGTACGGGACTCCACCCGCAGGTCCCGGGTCGAGCGCAGGGCCCCCAGCGTGTCCGCCGCGGCGATCTGCGGGTGCAGCCGGGCGAAGGTCGTGGCGTCCAGCAGGTCGCAGCCGTCCGCCATCTCGGTCTGCAGGAACGCCTCCGCCACCGCCACCGCCTCGGGACGGCGAAGGGTCAGCAGGAGGCCCGTATGCTCCACGGCTATGCCGGCACGGGGCGCGATCTCGGCCCAGACATCCCGGGTGCGTCGGGCCAGCTGCCAGCTTTCGCCCCGGGCCTGACCGGTCACGGTGATGAAGCCGAAATTGCGGATGGACGCCCCGTGGGCCCGGGCGGACCGTTCGATCACCACCACCCGCTTGCCGAGCCGGGCGGCGACCGCAGCCGTTGCCAGACCGATGATCCCGGCACCGATGACGGCCAGGTCGTAGACGGGACGCAGGGAGTGGGCCATGGGCGGAACCTTCGGGGGCGGCAAGGCTTGCGGCCGGGGAATGTGAACCGGCCCGGACGCCTCGCAGCTGTTCCCGTACCGGATTTCAGAAGGGATGAGAACGCCCTGTTCGAAAGTCATCCACCGTCATATTTTCGAGATAGAAGCGCGGGTCGCCGGACCTCTACACCGGGCCCCGGATTCGATCTCCCGTTCCCCGACCGGCCCACGCCGGAGAAAGTCCTGCCCATGTCGTCCCGTGCCATCGATCAGCTCTTCGAGGCGTTCGCCCGTCACGGTGACAGCCACTATGGCGAGCGGGTCAGCCAGACGGCCCACGCCCTGCAGTGCGCCGAATTCGCCGCGCGGGATGGTGCCGACGAGGCGCTGGTGGCGGCCAGCCTGCTGCATGACTACGGCCACCTGATCGAGGCGGATCGTCTGCTGGACCCGGACAATCCGACAACGGACGAAATGCACGAAATGCTCGGGGCCGACGCCCTCGGCGCGATCTTCGGACCCGCCGTCGTCCAGCCCATTGCCCTCCACGTGGCCGCCAAGCGCTATCTGTGCGCCACCGAACCCGGTTATCTGGACGGGCTGAGTGCGGCATCCGCCCATTCCCTCGTCCTGCAGGGTGGCCCGTTCGATGCCGACCAGGCCCGCCGGTTCGAGGCCATGCCCTTCGCCGCGGAAGCGGTCCGGCTTCGGCGCTATGACGACCAGGGCAAGATCGAAGGGGGTGAGACCACCCGCCTGTCAGACTATCGTGACCTGTTGTTGCGACTGGCCCTTGGGGAGGGACACTAGAATGGTCCGGATCAACATGCCGTCCCTCAAGACTCTGCTTGCGGCGGCCATGGCCCTTGCGGCGTCCGCGAGCCTCGCCCAGGCCGCGCCGTCGTCCGTGGTCGCCCGCTATGTCGTGATGGGACAGGACGGGGCAAGGATCGCCCGGGTTCTGACCACCGCCGCGACCTGTCCGCCGCTGGACGCCATCGGTCCTGGCGGTCGGCGGCTGAGCCTGCCCCTGACCCTGCGCCAGCCCGCCGGAACCGTTCCGGCGCGCAGCCACTCGGACGTCGGATCCAAGGGCAAGCCGGCGGCCTTTCCCGTCAGCGTCTGCGAGGTGACCGTGCCCGCCGATGTCATTCGCGTGCAGAGCGATGGTGTGCCCCTGCCGCTGCCGCCGGCACGGATCGACCGCATCGTCGTGATCGGCGACACCGGCTGCCGTCTGAAGCAGAGCGAGAAGGCCTATCAGGACTGCAATGACGTTGCGGCCTATCCGTTCCGCCGGATCGCACAGCACGCAGCGGACTGGAAGCCGGATCTCGTCATCCACGTCGGCGACTACCTCTATCGGGAATCCCCGTGCCCGGACGATGATCCCGGATGCGCGGGCTCGCCGGACGGATATGGCTGGGACGCGTGGAACGCCGACCTCTTCACGCCGGGCGCGTCCCTGCTGCAGGCCGCGGCCTGGGTCGCGGTGCGGGGCAATCACGAGGATTGTGCCCGGGCGGGGGTCGGCTGGTTCCGGCTGATGGATGCCCACCCCTTCACCCCGGGGCGGGACTGCCTCGATCCGGCGGCCGATGCCGAGGCGGACTACACGCCCCCCTTCGCCGTTCCGATCGGTGGCGGCGCGCAGGTGATCGTGCTCGATCTCACGGCGGTGGGGGAAAAGCCCCTGGCCGCGGACAGCCGCCGCGCGGCGCAGGTGGCGGCGACCTATGACGCCATGGCCAACCTGTCAAAGCAGGGGGGCTTCACCTTCGTTGCCAACCACAAGCCGATCCTCGGCTTCGGCGCGACAGAAGACAACGGTACCCGCCAGCTGCGGCCCGGCAATCTGGGCGCCCAGGCGGTCCTGGCGTCGAAGTCGCCGAACCTGTTCCCGGAGACGGTGCAGGTCCTGCTGTCGGGGCACATCCACATCTGGGAGCAGCTGAGCTATGCGACGCCGCATCCGAGCCAGTTCGTCACCGGCTTTTCCGGAACCCTCGAGGACGTGCCGAACATCCCCGAGCATCCGGCTGCCACCGACACCCCGGCCCCCGGCGCGGTCCTCGAGAGCTTCAGCGTCTGGAACGGCCAGTTCGGCTACATGACCCTGGAGCGGCAGGCGACGGACCGCTGGGCGGCGACCGTGCACGATGCCGACGGCCATGTGGTCCGTCGCTGCGAGATCGAGGGTCGTCATTCCCGCTGCCGGGCGGTGTGACGGGGGCTTTCGAGGTCTCCGTCGGCGGCCTATACCCGGAGGGTTCCTGACCCGCGCCGCCGACGGGTCCCGACCGGAGACCCCGATGCGCCTGCTGAGCTCCCCCACCTCGCCCTATGCCCGCAAGGTCCGGATGACCGTGCTCGAGAAGGGGCTGGCGGACCGCGTCGCCAGCGAGCCGGGCGTGCCGATGGGCACGGCGGACGAGGCCGCGGCCGTGCGACGGGTCAATCCCCTCGGCAAGATCCCGGCCCTGGTGCTGGATACCGGGGAGGCCTTGTACGACAGCCCGGTGATCTGCGAGTACCTGGACGCGATCGGAACCGGACCCGCGCTCCTGCCCGCCTCGGGCACCGGACGCTGGACGGCGCTTCGTCTGCAGGCCCTGGGGGACGGGGTCGCCGATGCGGCCTTCAACATCGTCATGGAGCATCGGCGGGCCGAGGCGCTGCGATCCTCGGAATGGCTGGATCGCTGGACCCGGGCGATCCACGGTGCCGCCGACGCCCTGGAAGAGGCGCTGGCGGCCGGACCGCTGGCGGCCGATCTGGGGGCCATCGCCATCGCCGCCGCGTTCGGCTATGTGGATTTCCGCCTGCCGCAGATCGAATGGCGTGCCGGCCGGCCCCGGCTGACCGCCGCCTTCGCCGATCTGGCGGCACGGCCGAGCTTTGTCGCGACGGCCCCGCCCAACGGCTGATCCCGCCCCGCCGGCTGGCCAGCGGTCGGACCTTGCAGTGTGGCCGAATGGCCGCGCCGGGACGGAACTGGCCCTAAGCCGCGCGACATATGCGCCTTTGTTGATGCGCATCAACGTCGCGGGCCGAGCTGCGGCCGACACCTCCCATGGATCTCGACAGACGGGACCCAGGGAGGATCATCATGCAAGGTTTGATCGACAGGCTCATGCGGACCGGGCCGCGGCTGGCATCCGGTCTGATCGCCGCGGCGGTGACGCTCGGCGGACTGGCCCTCGGCGGCACACCCGCCCATGCGGTGCCCGCCTTCGCCATGCAGACCGGCCAGGCCTGCCAGGCCTGCCATGTGGGCGGCTTCGGGCCGCAACTGACGGCCTACGGCAGGGACTTCAAGCTCCGCGGTTACACCGCCCGTTCCGGCACGGGCTACACGATGCCGGTGTCGATCATGGCGATCGAGAGCTTCGTCCAGACCCAGCAGGCGCAGGCGTCCCCGCCGGCGAGCGGCTTCAAGCGCAATGACAATCTGGGCCTCGACCAGATCAGCATCTTTGTCGCGGGCGGGATCGACAACCACTTCGGCGGCTTCATCCAGTCCACCTATGACGGCATCGGCAAGACCTATTCCTGGGACAATGCCGACCTGCGGGCGGTGACCACCGTCGACATGGGGACGCACAACGTCCTCTTCGGGCTGTCCCTCAACAACAACCCCACGTCCCAGGATGTGTGGAACACCCTGCCGGGCTGGGGCTACCCGTACACCAGCTCTGCCCTGGCCCCCTCTCCGGCCGCAGCCCCGCTGCTGGCGGGCGGGCTGGCGACCAATGTCATCGGTCTCAACGCCTATGCCTGGATCGACAGCCACATCTATGTGGAACTCGGGGGCTACAAGTCCGTGGGCTCCGCGATCCTGCGCCGTCTGGGCGGGGATCCCTATGCGCCGGGCGACATAGACGGGGTCGCCCCCTATGCCCGTCTGGCCCTGACGCAGCAGGCCCTTGGCGGCACCCTCGAGACCGGACTGTTCGCCCTCAAGGCCGACATCCATCCCGGGCGGGACCGCAGCACCGGCCAGACGGACGGCTACACGGACCTCGGCCTCGATGCCGCCTATGAGCGGACCCTCGGCAGTGGCGACGTGGTGACGATCAATGGCCGCTACACCCATGAGGACCAGTCCCTCGACGCCACCTGCAACCTGGCGGCTGCCACGGGCGGGTGTATCGACAACAGCCTCGACGATGTCCGGGTCGATGCCTCCTACTACTGGCGCAACAAGATCGGCGGCACGGTGCAGCTGTTCAACACCACCGGCACGGCAAACCCGGTGATCTGGGGCGGCAACCGCACCTTCAAGCCCGACAGCGCCGGTGCGGTCCTGCAGGTGGACGCCACCCCCTGGGGGGCCGGCGCCTCCCCCCTCGGACCCCGCTTCAATGTCCGGGTCGGGGCCCAGTACACGGCCTATGCCAAGTTCAACGGCGCCAACCACAACTGGGACGGCGCCGGCGGCAATGCCTCCGACAACAATACCCTGAGGGTCTTCCTCTGGGCCGCCTACTGACGGACGAACCCCTGGCCGGGCGGCTGCGGATGCGGTCGTCCGGCGACGGAACGAAGGAGATTTCCATGCACCTTAAGACACCCACCAGACGGGCCCTCGCCATCGCTGCCATCGGCCTCCTGTCCGTTGCTGGAACGGCCGCGGCCCAGACACCGCCCAACGGAAGCGAAATCCCCGCCTCGGTGGAGATGGGGCACGCCGATGCCGTGACCCACCTCGAGGCGCTGAGCCGTCATCCCGGCCGCGTCGGTACCATCGCCCGGGAGACCCTGACCGCCGTGAAGGGGCACATCGCCCGGGAGGACAGCTACATCAAGCCGCCCCTGACCCTTCTGCCCTATCTGGCGGACGGCAAGATGACGCCGGACATGGCCTGGGCGATCCCGATGGCAGACCGGCTGCGGGCGGACCGGGAGGTGATCCAGCAGGAGCACAACCGGATCAACACCCTGCTGACGGAGCTGCGGGACGCGGGGCGGGTGGCCCACGACCGCGCCGCCGTGGAGTTCGCGGTGACCCTGGCCGGTGAGTCCCTCGACGACATGGAAATCCAGGAGCCGACGGTGCTGCTGATCGGCGACTATCTGAAGACCCGGCTGCAACCCGCCAAGTGAGCGGGACCGGACGGGAATGACACCGCGATGGCGGGCGACACAAGCGATCCTGGCGACGCCCGTGCAGGATGAGGAGTTCGAGATGAGGCTTCCCGAAATGATACGCGACCATATGCCCGTGATGACCCTGGCGGCGGCCCTCGTGCTGGCCGTGTCCATGAACGGACCGGCCGCGGCCGGCGATGCGACGGCGGGCAAGGCGGTGTTCAATTCCCAGTGCGCCATGTGTCATACCATCGCCGCGGGTGGGCCCAACCTCCTGGGGCCGAACCTGCACGGGATCGTCGGCCGCACGGGCGGCACGACCAAGGGCTACAACTATTCCCCCGCCATGAAGGCGGCGGGCTTTGCCTGGACCAAGGAGAAGCTGGCAGCCTATCTCCCGGCACCCACAGCCCTGGTGCCTGGCAACAAGATGCCCTATGCGGGCCTACATCAGCCCCAGAAGGTCGATGACCTGATCGCCTATCTGGACGCGCAGAAGTAGGGGCTGCGTCAGGCGCTCGCAGTATCAAGGGCCGCGGTCTGGGCCGGAGAGAGGCTGAGCGTCAGCGCCCCGAGCAGCTCGGTGAACTGGTCAAGGCTGGTGGCCGAGGCGATGGGCGCGGTCAGGGATGGCCGGGTCATCAGCCAGGCCAGCGCCACCTGGGCCGGGGTCCCCCCGGTCTGGGCGGCGACCTCGTCCAGCCCGGCCAGGATGCGCCGGCCCCGGTCGGTCAGATATCCGCCCATCCGCCCGCCGCGGACGCTCTTGCCGAAGTCTGCCTCGGACCGGTACTTGCCGGTGAGAAAGCCTGACGCCAGGCCGTAATAGGGGATCACGCCGATTCCCTCCGCCACGCACAGGGGCTGCAGGGCGTCCTCGAAGCCCGCCCGGTCGTGCAGGTTGTAGAGGGGCTGCAGGGTTTCGTAGCGGGGCAGACCGTGGGCCGCGGACACCTTCAGCGCCTCCGCCAGCCGCCCGGCATCATGGTTGCTGGCCCCGATGGCCCGCACCTTGCCCGCGCGGATCAGCTCGCCGAAGGCCGAAAGGGTCTCCTCGAGGGGGGTGTCGGCATCGTCCCTGTGCGACTGGTAGAGGTCGATCACCTCGACCCCCAGGCGCTGCAGGCTGTCATCGCAGGCCGCCAGGATATTGGCACGGGACAGGCCCGGACGGGTGGGCAGCATGGCCACCTTGGTGGCGATGACCACCTTGTCCCGCACCGCCGGTCCCCGGGCCTTCAGCCAGGCCCCGATCACCGTCTCGGACTCCCCGCCCTTGTGGCCGGGGGCCCAGGCCGAATAGACGTCGGCCGTGTCGATCAGCGCGACGCCGTGGTCCACGCAGGCGTCCAGCAGCCGGAACGAGGTGGCCTCGTCCGCCGTCCAGCCGAACACATTGCCGCCGAAGGCGAGGGGGGCGGCTGACAGGCCGGACCGTCCGAGGGGGCGCGCAAGGGTCATGGGTGTTCAATCCTTGATGAGGCGGGGTCAGACCTTGACGACAAGCTGTTCCAGCCCGCGGAAGAACGGCAGCTGGCGCCACTCCGCCGGCGCGGCCGGGTCGGCCAGTGTCATGTCCGGAAAGCGCTCGAACAGCCGGATCAGCGCCACCTGCGCCTCGAGCCGGGCGAGGGGAGCCCCGATGCAGATGTGCGCGCCCCCGCCGAAGGACACGTGGGGAGACTTGCGCCGGGTGATGTCGAAGCGGTCAGGGTCGTCGAAGACCGCCGGATCGCGGTTGGCCGCCCGCAGCGACACCAGCATGGACTGCCGCGCCTTCACGGGGCAGCCGCGCACCTCCATGTCCTTCGAGGCGATGCGGCCGGTGATGTCCACCGGCGGCTCGAAGCGCAGGGCCTCCTCCACCGCGGCATTGATGAGGGACGGGTCGGCCTTCAGCTTGGCCAGCTCGCCCGGGTTCAGCATGAACAGGCGCACGGCATTGCCGATCAGGTCGGTGGTGGTCAGGTTGCCCGCCACCAGCAGGGCCGACAGGTTGATGATCAGGTCGGCATCGTCGATCTGGGCCCCTTCCGCCTGCAGGATCGCCATGTCGCTGACGAGGTCGTCCTGCGGGTTCGCCCGGCGCTGGGCCAGCATGTCGGTCATATAGGCCCCAAGCGCGTCGGAGCAGCGGGCCATCTCGGCCTTCTGCGCTTCGGTGGCGATGGGGTTGAGGACCTGGATGATCCCCTCCGACCAGGTGCGGAACTCGTCCAGCCGGTCGTGCGCCACGCCGAGGATGGCGGCGATCACGTCGATGGGGATCGGCAGCGCATATTCCGCCATCAGGTCGAAGGTCCTGGCCTCGCCGATCCGGTCGAGGGTCTCATCCACGATCCGCTCCACCTCCGGCTTGAACTTCGCCACTCGCCGGTAGAGGGCCTGGGCAAGCGGGTTGCGGATGCGGGCATGGTCCGGATCGTCAAGGGTCAGGATCGAGGAGCGCGGCGGTTCGCCATCCGGCCCCGCCCGCTCGTCCAGGCCCCGACGGGTGAGGACAGCGGCCTCCTCGGCGTTGGACGGGTGCCGGAGCATGGTCAGGTCGGTGACGATCCCCCGGACGTCCTCGTGGCGGGAGATGAAGAACACCCCGGCCATCTCGTCCCGCATGACCGGATAGCGCTCCCGGATGGCGTTCAGGATCCGGTACGGGTCCTCGCGGAAGGCCGGGTTCAGGGGCGTCAGGGTCAGCACCGGGGGCGGTGCGTCGATCGCCATCACGTCATCGGCCATCAGGGTCTCTCCGGTCCAGCAGGTCTCGGGCACGTTATCGCCGTGCCGGGACCGGTGGCAATGCGCTGCCGGTGCGTCTCTGCAACATTCGACTTGTCGCCTGACGAAAGTGGGCGGACAGTCCGTCAAAACGGGAGGACAGACCATGGACGGCGAGGCCCGCATCAATCCCTATCTCTCCGGCAATTTCGCGCCGATCCGCTCGGAGGACGACTTCGATCTCGAGGTCCTGGGCGAGATCCCGCGGGAGCTCCGCGGGGCCCTGTTCCGCATCGGCGCCAATCCCCAGTTCGAGCCGCGGGATCCCAACTATCACTGGTTCTCCGGCGACGGCATGGTGCACGGCTTCTATGTGGAGGACGGCCGCGTCCGCTATCGGAACCGCTTCGTGAAGACCCCCAAGTACGACCTGGAGCGGGAGGCCGGGCGGTCCCTGTTCGGCACCTTCGGCAATCCCGCGACCACCGACCCCATGGCCTTCGGCAAGGACGGGGGCGTGGCCAATACCAACATCCTCTTCCATGCCGGGCACCTGATGGCCCTGGAAGAAGGTCATCCGCCCTTCGCCATGGATCCGGCGACGCTGGACAGTCTCGGCTATCTCGACGCCTACCGGGGCCGGGTCACCGCCCACCCCAAGATCGATGCCGTGACCGGCGAGATGATCTGGTTCGGCTATTCCACGGGCGAGGTCCCGTTCAACAGCCAGATGTCCTACGGCGTCACCGACGCGACCGGGCAGGTGGTGCGCAGGGATGACTTCGAGACCCCCTATTCGGCGATGGTCCATGACTTCATCGTGACCGAGAACCACGTCCTGTTCCCGGTCCTGCCCCTGACCATGAGCCTGGAGCGGGCGATGAGGGGCCAGCCGCCCCTGGCCTGGGAGCCGGACAAGGGCGGCCATGTGGGGGTCATGCGCCGGGACGGGGACGTGTCGTCGATCCGCTGGTTCAATGTCGATGCCTGCTACGTCTTCCATCCCATGAATGCCTGGGAGGCCGACGGGAAGATTCATGCGGACGTCTGCCGCTATGACACCGCGCCCCTGTTCCCCCGGGTCGATGGCCGGGCGCCGGAGCGGGCGGCCGCGAAGCTGGTCCGCTGGACCCTGGACCTGTCCGGCGCCACCGACGCCATCCACGAGGCGCAGATCGATGACCGGGACTCCGAATTTCCCCGCTTCGATGAGCGCCGGACCGGCCGGGCCTATCGCCACGGGTGGTTCGCCGCGGACCTGCGCAACACCCAGTCGGTGAAGTTCAACGCCATTGCCTATGTGGATGCCGTGAGCGGGAAACAGTCCGCCTACGAACTGTCCGGCGGGGACATGACGTCGGAGCCGGTGTTCACGCCCCGCTCGGCTACGGCGGAGGAGGGTGACGGCTGGGTCACGGCAGTGGTCTGGCGGGCGGCGGAGAACCGCAGCGACCTGCTGGTCTTCAACGCCCTCGACCTCGCTGCCGGGCCGATTGCCACCGCGAAGATGCCGCGGCGCGTGCCCTTCGGCTTCCACGGGAACTGGGTGGCCGCGCAGGACTAGGGGCGCGTCCCTCAAGGAGGCCGGAGGCAGGCCTCAGCCCTTGCGGTCTCCCGCCAGTCCGATCCCCACGAGGCTCGCCACGCCGGCCGCCGCCAGATAGGCCCCGACCCAGGCGAGCCCACCCCGGTCCGCCAGGGCCTGGGCCAGAACGGGGGCAAGGCCACCGCCCAGCACGCCGCCGAGGTTGAAGGCCAGCGACGCACCGGTATAGCGCACCCGGGCGGGAAACAGCCCCGGCAGCCAGGCACCCAGTGGGCCGTAGACAAAGCCCATCACGAACAGGGCCAGGGACAGGAACGCCCCCACTTCCGGCAGGGATCCCGAGCCGAGCATCGGGGCCAGGACCGCACCCACACCCACGGCGGCGACGCAGCCCACCGCCAGCACCCGGCGGGGCGTGGTCCGGTCCGACAGCCAGCCCGCGGCGAGGATGCCGACGGCGAGGAACAGGATCGCCACCAGTTGCACGGCGAGGAAGGTCTCCCGGTCGTAGCCCAGCCGGGTGACGCCGAATCCCAGGGCAAAGGCCGTGGCGAGATAGAACAGGGCGAAGCAGCAGATCACACCCAATGTGCCGGACAGGGTCTCCCGCCAGTGATGCCGGAGCACCTCGGCCATGGGGGCATGCGCGGCGTGGGACCGGGCCAGCACGGCGGCAAATTCCGGGGTCTCCGAGAGGCTCACCCGGACCCACAGGCCGAGCCCCACCAGCACCGCGCTCGCCAGGAACGGCAGTCGCCAGCCCCACGCCGCGAACTCTCCCTTGCCCAGCGCCAGGCCCAGCAGCAGGAACAAGCCGTTGGCGGCGATGAAGCCCACCGGCGCCCCCAGCTGCGGGACCATGCCGAACCGTCCCCGCCAGCCCGGAGGGGCATTCTCCACGGCCAGCAGGGCGGCACCCCCCCACTCGCCGCCCAGACCGAAGCCCTGGCCGAAGCGCAGCACGCACAGGATCGCCGGTGCCACCCAGCCCAGGGTCGCATAGCCGGGCAGGAAGGCGATGGCGAAGGTGGATCCGCCCATCACCAACAGGCTGGCCACCAGGGTCGACTTGCGCCCGATCCGGTCGCCGAAATGACCGAAGAAGGCCGCCCCCACCGGCCGCGCGACGAAGGCCACGGCCAGGCTCGCATAGGCGGACAGGAGCTGGATCGAGGGCGACTTCGACGGAAAGAACAGGGGGCCGAACACCAGGGAGGCGGCGGTGGCATAGATGTAGAAGTCGTAGAACTCCACCGCCGTGCCCACCAGGCTGGCGCCCAGGATACGGCGGGTCGAGGCCCCGGCCTGCGGATCGGTCATGTCGGTCTTCTCGTCCTCAGAGCACGTGGGTCGCCGTACCCGCCACCACGTACCAGGTCACCAGCAGGGCGGCGAGCAGGGCACCGGGGGCGGCACTGCCCGTCCGTTTCCAGCCGAGGACCGCCAGACCGGCGACGAAGCTCATCAGCGGCAGGAACTGGATGGCCACCACCGTGGTCAGCGGATCGAAGGACGTGGGCAGGTATCCGGTGAGGAAGAAGATCCCGTAGTCCAGGGCAAGGAACAGGGCGAAGCCGCCGGCGAGCGCCGCCACCGCCGTCGCATAGGGTGCGGACGTCCCCGGCAGACGGCGGCAGAGGGCCTCAAGGCTCACCCAGAAGAACAGCAGGAGCGGCGGGAAATAGCTCAGCATGATCCGCAGCTGCGCCGCATCCGGTAGCTTCAGCGCCACCACCCAGAACCGGAAATCCACCTTGAACAGCTGGTCGACGGCGATCAGGGACAGGGCGCCGACGCCGGTAACCAGCCCGGCGAGGAGGGCGGTCCGGGCCAGGTCCGCCGGCCGTCCGGCAGGTGCCTTGCTCCGAACGGAAAAGAGGGCGGTGAGGGCGGTGTTCACCAGCGCCCAGGCGATCACCTGATTGTTGATGGTCTGAGGCAGCAGGACCGACGGCTTGATGAACAGGGTCACGGCGATGAAGGCCGGGAACAGGGTCAGGATCGGGACGAGGGCGGTGGTGGCGATCCATCCCATCGACGGACCGCTGCCCGGCCCCGTCGGGGGACGTCGCAGGGGCGCGAAAAGGGGCATGGCCAGCAGCAGGTCGAAGGTCCCCAGGATCAGGGCCACGAAGCCCAGCAGGGCGACGCCCGTCCCGATCTCCTTCCAGTACCAGATCTGGTCGCCGTTGGACCGGGGGGTGACGGGTTTGAGGGTGACGGCGAACCAGTCCAGGGCATGGCCGATGGCCTGGGTCGAGACATGGTCGCCGGGGTGAGTGGTGACCGGGGTCTCCAGCCGCCGGGCCGTGCCGTCGGCGATGGTGCCGTAGATCCGGCCGGGGACGAGGCTCCGGTCGGTGCCGAAGACCGCCTTCAACTTCTCGCTGCGGGTCACGTCCTGCGCCCGGTCCACGCCCCACATGATCTTCGAGAACTCGTCATAGCGACTGAACACCACCTCGAGGTTGCGGGGCCAGGTGCGGGTGCCGTCGGCGGCGAAGGGCTTTCCGGTGGACGACCCCTCCAGCACCATGGCGCGGTAGTCGCTGGGCCTGGCGGCGGCGGCGGCCAGGATCGTCCAGCCCCCCATGGAATGGCCCTCGAGCCCGATATTGGCGGTGTCCACCATGGGAAGGCTGCGCAGGTACTTCAGCCCCGCCGGCCCGCCGAAGCCGGAGGAGAAGGCCGCCCCGCCGCTGTAGCCGTGGCCCGTCTGGTCCATGGCCAGGACCACATAGCCTCGACGGGCGAACTCGATGGCGAAGCCGTCCTGCGTCTCGCGGCTGTTGATGTAGCCGTGCACGGCCAGCACGCCGGGCGCCCGGGCCGTGGGCGTTGCGGTCTGCGGGATATAGAGCAGGCCGCTCATCATCTCTCCGGCCGCGCCGGGAAAGCGCACGTCCTGCACGGTGATCCCGCCGTCGGTCTGAATCCGCGCGGCGAGCCACGACCCGCCGAGGATCATCACCAGCCCGACCAGAAAGGCCGCCCATCCCTTGCCCATGCAGATCCCGTCTCCGTCTTTCCAGCCCGCTTCGTCGGCTGGCGCGTCGCCCCCGGCGTGTTTATGCTCCCAGCATGACCAAGGACCTCGCCCCGCGCAATCACCGCAACACCGGTACCGCTGCGGACCCGGCGGCGCGCTTCGACCTCGACGCCCTGTCGGCCGCCTTCCACGCCGACGGCGCGGTGGTGGTGCGGGGCCTGTTCACGCCGGAGCAGGTGGCGCTGGCCGAGCGGGGGGTGGCGTTCAACCTTGCCCATCCGGGCCCCTTCGCCGGCGTGGCCAGTGATCCGTCCGACCCCGGACGGTTCTTCGAGGATTTCCGCAACTGGCAGCGGATTCCGGAATATGAAGCCCTGGCCACCGGCTCTGCGGCCCCGGCGGTGGCGGCGGCCCTGATGCGCGCCCGGACCGTGCGCTTCCATCACGACCACTTGCTGGTGAAGGAGGCTGCCACCCGCCAGCCGACCCCCTGGCACCAGGACCAGCCCTATTACAATATCGACGGCTTCCAGACCTGCAGCCTATGGGCGCCCCTCGATCCGGTCCCCGCCGAAGCATCCCTCAAGTTCGTGGCCGGCTCCCACCTCGGTCCGTGGCTGATGCCCCGCACCTTCCTGAGCGAGGAGGCGAAGTGGTTCCCCGCCGGTGCCCTGGCCGAGCTGCCGGACATCGACGGCGCGCCGGAGCAGCATCGCATCCTCAACTGGGCGCTGGAGCCCGGTGACGCGGTCTTGTTTCACATGCTGACCCTGCATGCCTCCGGAGGCACGACGACCCGACGCCGGGCCCTGTCCCTGCGATTTGTCGGGGATGATGTTGTGCACGCGCCCAGACCATGGAAGACATCTCCGGACTTTCCGGGGCTGGCGGACGAACTGCCCGCCGGTGCGCCCCTGGATCATCCCCTGTTTCCGGTGGTGTGGACCGCCGTTGACGCCCACTGACGGAGACCCCATGACCTGCAGGGACAGCAACGGCGCCGAGCTCGCGGACGGGGACAATGTCACCCTGATCAAGGACCTGAAGGTGAAGGGAACCTCGGTCACCCTGAAGCGCGGGACGCTGATCCGCAACATCCGCCTGACCGGGGACGACGCCGAGATCGAATGCCGTGCCGACAAGATCAAGGACCTGGTCCTGCGCACGGAATTCCTCAAGAAGGCCTGACCGATCCGACCACACGCCAAGGGAGCCGAGAGATGAGCCTCTACGACCACGAAGCCCGGAGCCTGGACGGCAAGCCCGTCTCCCTGGGGGACTACAGGGGCAAGGTGCTGCTGATCGTCAACACCGCCTCCAAGTGCGGTTTCACGCCGCAGTTCACCGGCCTCGAGGCCCTCTATCGCAAGTACAGGGACCAGGGTCTGGAGATCCTCGGCTTTCCCTGCAACCAGTTCGGCGCGCAGGAGCCGGGCAATGCGGAGGAGATCGCCAGTTTCTGCAGCCTGACCTATGACGTGACCTTCCCGATGTTCGGCAAGATCGAGGTGAACGGCCCCAAGGCGCACCCGCTCTACACCTACCTCAAGGCGCAGAAGAAGGGTCTTCTGGGGTCGGAAGGGATCAAGTGGAACTTCACCAAGTTCCTGATCGACCGCAACGGCCAGGTGACGGAACGCTATGCGCCGACCACCACGCCGGAACAGCTGGACGCTGCCGTCGCCGCCCTGCTCTGAGGGCTAGCGGGCGGGGTGCACGGCCGCCTGCCAGGCCGCCAGCCGCGCGGCGGCCGCGTCGGCACTGATCTGCGGCTCGAACACCCGGTCGTGGGCCACGAAGGCGCGGGTTTCGTCCGGGGCCAGGAGGCCTGCACCGCGCGCCGCGCAGACGGCGGCTCCGGCAGCGGTGGCCTCCCGGTGGGCATGGCGGGCCACCGGCAGGCCGATCAGGTCCGCCTGCAGCTGCATCAGCCGGTCGCTGGAGGTCAGTCCGCCATCGGCACGCAGGTGATCCGCCGGCGGAAGATCCGTCAGCTGCCCCAGCTTCTGGTGAATCTCGCAGACGCGGAACGCGATGCTTTCGAGGGCGGCCAGGGCAATCTGCCCCCGTCCCGTGGCACCGCTCAGGCCGTGCAGGGCCGCGCGGCGGTCTGGATCCCCCCAGGGGGCGCCCAGGCCCTGGAGCGCGGGCAGGAAGGCCACGCCGTCGCTGCTCCCGACGCTGTGCGCAAGGGCTGTGAAGTCGGCGATGTCTCCCAGCCCGAAGCTCGCGCGCAGCCAGTCCAGCGCAGCTCCGGCGGTGAAGACCATGCCTTCGAGGCAGAAGCGGAACTCCGTCTCCACGGCGGACAGGATGAACGGCGGGAAGTTCGGATCGGGATAGAGGAACGCGCCCCCGGTGGACACGTCGAGGGTGGCGGAGGTGCCGTAGGTGACCTTGAACTCCCCCGCCCGCTCGCAGCCCTGGCCGATCAGGGCGCTCTGCTGGTCGGCCACGTCGGCGGAGATGGGCACCGCCGCCCCGATGGCCCGGGGATCGCTCACGGCCAGCAGGCCCCAGGTGTCGCAGAGCTGCGGGAAGATCTCCGGTGACAGGGACTGGAACGCCATCAGGTCGGTGTTCCAGCCCAGGGTCTGCAGGTTCAGATAGCCCGTCGGCCAGGCCTGGCTGCGGTCCATCAGGTGAGCGGTCCCGCCGCTGAGCTTCCAGATCAGGAAGGTATCGATATTGCCGAAGGCCATGCGGGCCGGCGGGATGTCCGGGCGGGAGGCCACCAGGCTCTCCAGCTTGGCCGCGGCCTGTTGCGGCGCGAGCGCGGTGCCGGCCTCACGGTTCAGGGCCCGGGCCCGCTGGACGCCGCGCAGATCGCTCCACACCACCAGCGGGGTCAGGGTCTCGCCGGTCGTCCGGTCCCACAGCACCGCACTGGTGCGCTGGGAGGTGACGCCGATGCAGGCCAGGTCCTGGGCGGTACGGCCGATCCGGGCCAGCGTCCGGCCGATGGCGGTCTGGGTTGCGCGCCAGATGGCGTCGGCATCCTGCTCCACCAGACCCGGTGCCGGGGCGCGGGTGACGACCGGCACAGTGGTCTGGCCCAGAAGCTGCCCGTCCAGATTGAAGACACACACCCGCAGATTGCTGGTCCCGGCGTCGATGGCGAGGACGAGGGCCCCCATCAGCGGGCCTCGCCGCCCGGACGATCCGGCACCAGGACGCCGGGGTTCATCACGCCGGCCGGATCCAGGGCGGCCTTCAGGGTCTGCAGCAGGGTCACCCCGCTGGTGCCCAGCTCCGTGTCCATCCAGTCCCGGCGGACGCGGCCGATCCCGTGGTGGTGGGACAGGCTGCCCCCCGCCGCCGCGGTGGCGGCCATGATCCGCTGCCAGGACTCGAAATAGGCCGCCTCCATGTCCCCCTCGGCGTCGGGGCGGATGGCGAAGGTGAAATAGAGGTTCAGGCCGCTGCGATAGACGTGGCTGGAATGGGCAGAGGCGGCGAGGCAGCCGGGGATTTCCGCCACCGAGGTGGTGGCTGCGTCATAGACCGCCCCGATCCGGTCCCACGGGGCGGACACCTCAACGGTGTCGGCGACGATGCCGCGATCCAGGATCTGGTCCCAGCCGGGGACGTGATTGCGGTGGCCGAGCCAGTGCTGGACGATGGTGCCAGGCAGGGGGGGCAGACCCATGCGCTCGGCCAGGGCCGCCACGGCGGCGGACTCCGCCTCCACCAGGGCTGCGGGACCCTCGTGCACCATGATCACCGTGCAGTCCCGGGCGTCGGCGTGCAGTCGCCCGCTCTCGCGCACGTCGTACTGGCGCATGACCGGCGGTCGCCAGCCGGTCTGGACGATTTCCCGCTGGAAGTCGAAGCCCTGCTGCATGGTCTTCGCGGCAAAGGCAGACACGCCTTGCGCCTCGGCCTTGCGGCGCAGGGACAGGGTGACGCCGGTGATCACCCCCAAAGTGCCTTCGGAGCCCAGCATGATGTGGCGCAGATCCGGACCCGCGGCGGCGCGGGGGCCCCGGCCGAGGGTCACGAGGTCGCCGGAGGGCAGCACCGCCTCCACCGAATAGACGATGTCCTCGATATTGCCGTAGGCGGTGGAGAACTGTCCGGACGCACGGGTGGCGATCCAGCCGCCCACCGTGGACAGGGCGATGGACTGGGGCCAGTGGCCGGTGGTCAGGCCCTGGGCCGCCACGGCCTCTTCCGCCGCGAGACCGTTCATGCCGGCGTCGAAGCTCGCGGTCAGGTTCACGGGGTCGATGGCGCGCACCCGGTTCAGGGCTCCCAGGTCGAGCAGCACGGCATCCGGCCCTGCGATCACGCCGCCGACCACGCCGCTGCCCTGGCCGAAGGGGATCAGCGGGATCCTGTTCGCCACGCAATGGCGCACCGTGGCCTGCACATCCGCCACCGAGGCCGGGCGGACGACGCAGGCCGGCATGGGGGCGCCGCGTCCCTGCCGGTCCCGCAGGTTCGAGACCATCCAGTAGTCGTGCCGGCGGGCCGTCCGCGCGTCGTCGGAGGTCAGTACGCGGTCGGGACCCAGGGCCCGGATCAGGTCTTCGGCAACGGTCATGCAGTCTCCATGGCGGTCATCAGCGCGGCCCGGCGGGCGACGCAGCCCGCGATCTCCCGGGCAATCTCGGCCTGCGACCAGCCCAGCAGGGGGGCCATGGCCTCGGCGGCGGGGGCCAGGGCGGCGACGCCGCCGTCGGCGTCGAACCAGGCCCGGGCGCTGCGGCGCACCCAATAGTCCTCCAGCGTCACGGCCCCTTCGCGGAGCACCGCATGGCGGGCCTCCACCGCCGGTCCGCCCCCGGCGGCGGCGATCTCCGGCGCGTCGGCCCCATAGAGGCCTACAAGCCGGTCCCCATCGGGGCCACAGGCGGCGCGGGCCGCGGTCACGACCACATCGCCCCCTTGCAGGGGCGTGTCCGCCGTGCGCGACGGGGTCGGGGCCCGCCCGAGGGTCTCCTCGGCCATGTCCACGATCCGTTCTGCCATGCGCCGATAGGCGGTCAGCTTGCCACCGGCAATGGACAGGATGCCCCCGGGGCCGGTCCAGACCTCGTCCTTGCGGGAGATTTCCGACGCCGACTTGCCCTCCTGCGCCACCAGGGGACGCAGACCGGACCAGGCGGACACCAGGTCCTGCGGCTTCAGGGGCGGGACGTCGAAGCGGGCATTGGTGGCGGCCAGCAGATAGTCCACGTCCGCCCCGGTGATCTCCGGCCAGTGCTCCGCCGTCGGATGGAAGGTGTCGGTGGTGCCGATATAGGTGACGTCGCCCTTGGGCACGGCGAACACACTGCGGCGGTCGGCAGCCGGATAGATGATCGTCCGCGCCACCGGCAGACGGGACCGGGGCGTCACGAGGTGCACGCCCTTGGTCAGGCTGAGGCGGGTCGGCGCGGCCGAGGCCTCCAGCCCGCGCAGGGCATCGACCCATGGGCCGGCGGCGTTGATGATCACCCGGGCCCGGACCGTGGCGCGAGGCGTGCGGTCCTTGAGCCCGTCGCCCACCACGACGCCCGTGGCCCGACCATCCTCGACGATCACCTCCACCACCGGCGCGTAGTTCAGGGCCTCGGCTCCGTCGGCTGTGGCGGAGCGGATGTTGGCCAGGGTCAGGCGGGCGTCGTCCGTCAGGTATTCCGGATAGACCACCGCCCCGAACAGGTCATCGCGCCTCAGAGCCGGTTCGTGGGCCTCGAGATCGGCCCGGGACCAGACCTCATGCCGCCGGTCCTTCGGCACCGAACCGAGCTTTTCGAACGCCCACATGCCCGCGCGCAGCTTGGCGATCACGGCCGCGTTCTTGGCCGGGATGACAAAGGGCGTCTGGCGCGTGAGGTGCGGGGCGATGTGCTCCACCGCCTTGCGTTCCGTGGCCGCCTCGCCCACGAGGCCGAGGTCTCCCTGGGCCATGTAGCGCAGGCCCCCGTGGATCATCTTCGACGATCGGCTGGAGGCGCCGGAGGCGAAGTCACCCGCTTCCACCAGGGCAACGCTCAGGCCGCGCTGGGCTGCATCCCGGGCCACACCGGCACCGGTGACGCCGCCGCCGATCACGAGCAGGTCGAAGGTCTGCCCCTCCAGCCGGGCAAACAGGTCGTCACGTCGTCTCAGGTCCAACTGGGTGTCCGTTCCGCTATCCGCCTTCGTCCGGGTCGGACGGCGAAGGCTTGTCATGAACCGGTACTTCACCCGAAATCGTCGACAGCGTCGATGGGAATTGAGCAGACACCGGGATCTTGTCCCTGAATGGGCGGACCTGGCCCGTCTGCCCGGGAATATCAACCGATTGTTTAGGCGGATAGGCAAGGGTCGGGATCACTGAACCGCGAGTCCGGCCGATGCCAGGCAAGGCCGTTCAAAACCAACGGGCCCCGCTGTTGATGACCGAAACTGCCCCCAAGCGGATCCTGAACCTTCTCCGGCAGCGGATCGACGCCGCCGCCGGACTGAAGTCCTCCAGTCTGCTCTACGCCTCCATCGTGTTTGTCGCGGCCCTGCCGGTCGTGGGTCCGTCCCTCGCCGGGGCGTGGCTGGCGGGCATGGCTGTCCTGCACCTCGTGGAAAAGGGAATCGGCGGAGGCCCGCGCGGGGACAGCGACGACCGAACCCGGACGATCGCCGCATGGCTGATCAATCTCGGTTTTTCCCTTGCCGCCAGTGATCTGCTGTACTTCTACACCGGGCCGCCCCAGACGTTCGGAGTCACCCTGCTGGGCGTGCTGATGTTCCGTACCCTGGTCCAGGACTATGCCCGACCGCGGCGCCTGCTGGTCAATTTGATCCCGCCGCTTGCCCTGCTGGCCCTGATCCAGGTCGGTGCCGGCCTGACGCAGGTGGGCCGCGGCACCCCGTGGATGGTATTGCCGACCCTGTCGAGCGGGGCCCTCGTGCTCTGGGTTCTGCGCTCGCTGTTCCTCGACCTGCATGGGAACCTCCTGAGCGTCCGTCGTGAGGCGACCCGGGCCGACCACTCGGAGAAGACCGTCGCCACCAGCGCGAAACTCACGGAACTGGCGGAGGAACTGGCGGGGGTCAGCCATTGGCGGTTCGATACCGCGCGTCAGGTCTTCACCCTGGGTCGCGGTGCGGCACGGATTCTCGGCATGCCCTCCGACGTGGAGGAGATGACCCAGGACGAGCTGTTCGCCATCTACGCGCCGGAGGACCGCGACCGGGTGCGTCGGGCGGTGCAGGACGCCATTGCGGAAGTGCGCCCCTACAGCACCGAGGCCGCGATCCTGATGCCTGACGGCGAGCGGCGGTATGTCGCCACCAATGGCGCCTTCCAGCGGGATGTCCGCGGCCACGTGGTCACGGTGTTCGGCATGATCATGGACGTCACCGACGCCCGCCGCCGCGAGCAGGCGCTTCAGGAGAGCGAGGCCCGCTTCCGGATGATCGCCGACCACGGAACCGACGTGGTCGTCTGGCTCAGCAGCGCTGGCCTGATCCACTATGTATCCCCCTCCGTGCGCGCCTACGGCTACGAGGAGGCGGATCTGATCGGCCGCACCACCACCGATTTCGTCCATCCCGAGGACATGCAGCGGGCGACGGAAATCCTGCGCGACCTGTTCGCAGGCACCACGGTGGACAAGGACGTTCGCCGCGAATACCGGGTCCGGGGCCGCGACGGGGCGTATCACTGGCTCGAGGGCAATCCGACCTTGGTACGCGATCCCCTGACGGGCGAGCGCAGCTGCATCACCAGCTATCGGGACGTGACGGCCCGGCGGGTGCTGGAGGACGACCTGATCGACGCCAAGGTCCGCGCCGAGGCTGCGGCGGAGGCCAAGTCCGAATTCCTCACCAACATGAGCCACGAGATCCGGACGCCACTCACGGCGATCATCGGCTTTGCCAGTCTTCTGCAGCGGCTCGAGGCACTGCCCGACCAGGCGCGCACCTATGTCGCCCGCATCGCCTCCAGCGGCGACACGCTCCTGTCCCTGGTCAACGACATCCTCGACTTCGCACGCATGGAAGCCAGCGAGATCCAGCTCCGCCCGGCCCCGTTCAACCTGGCGGCAGAGCTTCAGGACACCCTGTCCATGTTTACGGAGATCGCTGCAAACCGCGGGCTGTCCCTTGAGCTGGAGGTTCATGCCCCGGAGCACCAGCAGCCCGTCGCCGATTGGGGCCGGTTGCGACAGGTGGTCGTCAATCTGATCAGCAATGCCCTGAAGTTCACGGACCGGGGCGGGGTCACCGTCATTGCCGCGTTCGATCCGGAGGCAGAGCTTCTGACGGTGGCGGTCCGCGATACGGGCCTGGGCATTCCGGCGGACAAGCTGGGTCTGCTGTTCCAGCGGTTCTCGCAACTGGACGGCTCCTCGAACCGACGCCATGGCGGAACCGGCCTGGGCCTGTCCATCTGCGCCAAGCTGGTGGGGGCCATGGGGGGGCGCATCTCGGTGGACTCGTCCTTCGGGCGGGGCTCGACCTTCCGGTTCCAGGTCCCCGCGGCAGCCAAGGCCATCGCCTGCCGCGATCCCGCGGTGGAGCGGCGCACGAGCCTGCGGCTGACCGGCCGCCAGATCCTGGTGGTGGACGACGTGGCCGTGAACCGGGAACTGATCCGCACCATGCTGGAGGCGACCGGTCAGTCCGTGATCGTCGCCGAAGGCGGGCAGCAGGCCGTGACCCTTGCCGGGCAGCAGACCTTCGACCTGGTCTTCATGGACCTGCAGATGCCGGGCACCGACGGCTATCAGGCGGCGCGCCAGATCCGCCGGCAGGGCGGGCCCAATGCGGACACGCCGATAATCGCGCTGAGTGCCAATGTCCTGCCGGAGCACCGGGACGCCACGGCCCGGGCCGGCATGAACGGTCATATCGCCAAGCCCATTGCGCCGGCGGACCTGCTGCTGGCGGTGGACCAGTGGTCAAACGTCCGTCTCGATCCCGGGTCCGCGCCCCAGAGCGCCTACGCCTGAGACCCCGCCGGTCCGGTGGGAATCTCCGGATCAGGCGGCGCGGGTATCCCGACGGACGGCGGCCTGGCCAACGGTGTCCGCTGTCTGCGCCGTGACCGTCAGGGGCGGGTGGCGCGCCTCGATCCCGGCCAGCCAGGCGCTGACCTCGGCTTCCGTGACACGGAACGGATCGCTGCGCCGGGTCAGTCGCGCCCACAGGGGGCGGGACCGGCGGGCAATGGCCACCGGCGCCCGGTCGGTGATGTCCCGGGACAACCCCTCGACGAGCCTGCGGGCGGCAGCGGCGGCCTCTGCCCGGCGGACGGCGTCGGCTGGTCCGGCGGGACCTGTCTTGGTTCGGTTCATGTGCGCACCCCATCCTTCAGCCAGTAGTAGCGGCCCCGTTCCATCGCCAGGACCCAGATCGGCCGGGCCACGCTGGGTTCGGCGAGCAGTTCGTGCTCCAGCACGGTCAGCTCCATCAGCTTGAGGGCGTGGGACGACAGAACATCGGCATTGGCGGAGTCCAGCGCCGGCCAGAGCGTCTCGAACACTTCGCTGGACCGCTGCTCCCGGGCCGTGTTCAGCCCGAGCGCCGTGGCCTCCCGCGCCACATCGGCCAGCTGTTCGCTGACCTGCTGGGCCAGCTTCTTGTTGGTTTCCCCGATGTTGCTGACGATCGCGTCGAAGGTCCGCAGCAGATAGTCCATGGTCACGTGGCGCAGCGTCATCTCGTATTCCGGCAGCGCACCGTAGACAAAGCCGCGGATCAGCTGGTCCTGGGCATAGGAATGGAAGATCACCGGGTCGCTGTTGGGCCGCGGCCGCCGCGGCGCGTAGCGGCGGGTCTTCAGGAGCCCGCCGAAAGCCCCGATGAAGCGGAAACTGTAAAGGGCCGGCAGGGCCTGGCCCGCGCCGAACCCCGTCAGCACCAGGCCGGTATAGAGCGACGAGTCCGGCAGCCATTCCACCACCAGGGACTCCACCGCCAGACGCAGCAGGGGCGGGATCACCGCCTCCGGCAGGGCCACGCCCTGCAGCTTGCGGCCAAGCGCTGTGGAAACGGCGGATGACAGATTGCGCGCGACGAGGCTGGTCAGCCGGGGGCTGGCCTCCGCCCGCGCCCGGGGCACGGGCTCCGGATCGCCGCCATAGGGCAGCACGGGTTCGAACAGGACCTCTTCCTCGAGGTATTTCAGCGCCTTGAAGGCGGTGGTCTCGGCGATCGGTTGTCCCGGAGTCCATCCTGCCGCCAGCGTCCACAGCAGGTAGTCGTGAATAAAGTCATCAATGTAGCTGTTGAAATTGTCGACCTCGTAACTGAGGTCGATGCCCACGTCAGTGTGCTGTTCGATGTTGGCGAGGTAGTCGTTCAGTTTCGCAAAATAGTCGTCCAGGCTCAGGAGTTCCGGGCCGCAATAGTCGCTGAACTGCCCGAGAACGGTCCGCCAGGGCAGTCCGCAATAGGAACCGCCCCCATAGACCATGGCGGCGATGGGACCTTTCTCATTGATCAGAAAGATTTTTTCGATACCTGACTGGGAAAAGCGGCCCCGGTCGGGTGCTGAGATGGTCACGGCGCTGTCGGCCCCCATGACCACAGCCTCCAGATTCATCAGCAGAACTTCGCTGGTCAAGTGGCACCCCCTCGCGGGCGACGCCGCACCCTCAAATTCTTAACCGAATTCCGGATCAGCGCAACAGGAGCGCCCGCGGTCGGATCAACCAGCGGGGGAGTTGCCGGGGCTGGCGGCGGTGGGTGCCGAGGTCGTTTCTCCTTGACGGCAAGGGAACGGACCCGCGAGGTTTCACCTCTCGGGAGAAGCCCCCGAGTGAGGCGGCGGCAAAAATACTATCCCAGATCGTATTTCGCCCTCAGGCTGGCGCCGGAACGGGGATGTTCCTCCCGTTGTCAGCATTGACGCCCCGGGGCCGGTCCATGTTAATCATCCGGTTGAACGCTCATTCAATCGGGGTGAAATGTCGTCCGCCAAGCCGCCCAGACCGCCTGCTTCCGCCACCCCCGGCCCGCCCCGTGCCGAGGGGGACGAGGGACGCCGCGGCCAGCTGATCGAGATGACCCTCGATAGCCTGGCCGAGGTGGGCTATGTCGGCTCGACCCTGTCGCAGATCGCCGGGCGCGCCGGCGTGTCCCCTGGCCTGGTGGCGCACTATTTCGGCGACAAGGACGGGCTGCTCGAGGCTGCGTTCCGCACGCTGACCACCCGGCTCGGCGAGGCCGTTCTGGCCCGCCTCAATTCCGCCGACGGCCCGCGGGAACGGGTGCAGGCGGTGATCGACGCCAATCTCGACGCCAAGGAATTCGACCAGCGGACCGGCTCCGCCTGGCTCGCCTTCTGGGGCCAGGTGCTGCACAACGAGAGCCTTCGCCGGGTGCAGCTGGTCTATCAGAAGCGGATGCTGTCCAACCTGCGTCACGCCCTGAAGATGCTGCTGCCCGGTGCGGAAGCCCGGCGGCTGGCGGCGATGATCGCGGCCATGATCGACGGTGTCTGGCTTCGCGCGGCGCTGTCCACCTGGCGGGAGGCGGACAGCGAAAGCGCCCGGGCCATGCTGACGGCCTTTGTCGACAGCCGTCTGGCGGCGATGGGTGCGGCGAAGGGGCCCGTTGTCCCGCCGCTGTTGCCTGGCGCATTCCGCAGCCATGTGGGCGGACGCTTCGTCGATGGTTCGGGGGCGACGTTCGAGACCCGCAATCCCGCGACCGGGGAACTGCTGGGCGTGGTCGAGATCGCGGGCCCGGACACGGTGGAGGCGGCCGTCGCCGCCGCCGTCGAAGGTCAGAAGGTCTGGGCGCGGATGACCGGGACAGAGCGCGGCCGGGTGCTGAAGCGCGCCGCCGACCTGCTCCGCGCGGCCAATGCCGAACTGGCGGAGCTCGAGACCCGGGACACGGGCAAGCCGATCCAGGAGACCGTGGCCGTGGACGTCCTGTCCGGAGCCGACTGCCTCGAATATTTCGGCGGGGTGGCGGCGACCATCAGCGGCGAGCACATCGACCTTGGCCCGCAGGCTTTCGGCTATACCCGTCGGGAGCCCCTGGGCGTGGTCGCGGGCATCGGGGCCTGGAACTATCCCATCCAGATCGCCTGCTGGAAGTCCGCGCCGGCGCTGGCCTGCGGCAATGCGATGATCTTCAAGCCCGCCGACCTGACGCCGCTGACGGCGCTGCGGCTGGCCGAGATCTATGCGGAGGCGGGACTGCCGCCCGGTGTGTTCAATGTGGTTCAGGGCGGGGTGGAGACCGGGCGTCTTCTGTCCCGCCATCCCCTGATCCGCAAGGTATCTCTTACCGGCGCAGTGGAGACCGGCAAGAAGGTCATGGCGGATGCGGCCCCCTCCCTGAAGGCCGTGACCATGGAACTGGGAGGCAAGTCCCCGCTGATCGTGTTCGACGACGCGGACCTGGACAACGCGGTATCCGGGGCCCTGATGGCCAACTTCTATTCGGCGGGGGAGGTCTGCTCCAACGGCACGCGGGTGTTCGTGCACCGGTCGATCAAGGCGGTCTTCCTCGAGAAGCTGACGGCCCGGGTGGCAAGGATGGTGATCGGCGATCCCCTCGATCCGGCGACGCATGTGGGGGCCCTGATCTCCCGCGCGCACATGGACAAGGTTCTGGGCTACATCGAACAGGGCAAGTCCGAGGGCGCGCGGCTGGTGATGGGGGGCGAACGCCTCACCTCGGGTGCCCTGGCCCATGGCCATTTCGTCTCCCCCGCCATATTCGATGCGTGCACGGACGACATGACCATCGTCCGGGAGGAGATCTTCGGACCGGTGATGGCCGTGCTGGACTTCGATACCGAGGATGAGGTGCTGGCCCGGGCCAATGACACGGAGTTCGGCCTGTCGGCCGGCGTGTTCACCCGGGACCTGACCCGTGCCCACCGGGTGATTGCCGGGCTGCAGGCGGGGACATGCTGGATCAACCAGTACAATGTCACGCCGATCGAGCTGCCGTTCGGCGGCTACAAGGCCTCGGGTCTGGGCCGGGAGAACGGCCGTGCGGCCATCGAGCATTATACCCAGTTGAAGAGCGTCTATGTCGCCCTGGGCGATATCGACGCCCCGTACTGAGGCGGCGGATGTCGGACGGGTTTGACTTCATCATCGTCGGCGCCGGCTCTGCGGGCTGCGTCATGGCCAACCGGCTGAGCGCGGACCCGGCGAACCGGGTGCTGCTGCTGGAGTCCGGGGGGGACGACCGCTCGATCTTCATCCAGATGCCGACGGCCCTGTCGATCCCCATGAACGACAAGCGCTACATCTGGGACTATGAGGCCGAACCCGAACCGGCACTGGGCGGACGGCGGCTGCATACGCCCCGGGGCCGGGTGCTGGGGGGCTCGTCGGCCATCAACGGCATGGTCTATGTCCGCGGCAATCCCCTCGACTTCGAGCGCTGGCGGGACGAAGGCGCGCAGGGCTGGGGCTATGCCGACGTGCTGCCCTATTTCAAGCGGGCGGAGGACCGCGCCGAGGGCGGCGACGCCTGGCGCGGCGCCGGCGGGCCCCTGAAGACCCGGTATGGGACCCTGAAGAACCCCCTGCACGCCGCCTGGCTGGCGGCAGCGGCGGTGGCCGGTTATCCGCACACGGACGACATCAATGGCCGCCAGCAGGAAGGCTTCGGCCGGATGGACATGACGGTGGGCGAGGGGCGGCGCTGGAGTGCGGCCACCGCCTATCTGAAGCCTGCGCGGAACCGTCCGAACCTGGTCGTCCGGACCCATGCACAGGTCCTGCGCATCGACTTCGAGGGGCGGCGCGCGGTTGGTGTCACCTACCGGCAGGGGGACCAGACCATCACGGTCCGCGCCGGGCGGGAGGTGGTGCTGGCCGGCGGCGCGATCAACTCGCCCCAGCTTCTGAAGCTGTCCGGCATCGGCCCGGCGGACGAGCTGCGCCGCCATGGCCTGCCGGTGGTCGCCGATCGGGCCGGGGTGGGAGAGAACCTGCAGGATCACCTGGAATTCTACTTCCAGATTGCCAGCAAGCTGCCGGTGACCCTCTATTCGGCCATGAACCCCCTCGCCCAGTTCCTGATCGGGGCGCGGTGGGTGCTGTTGAAGGATGGGCTGGGCGCCACCAACCATTTCGAGAGCTGCGGCTTCATCCGCAGCCGGGCCGGGATCCGCTATCCGGACATCCAGTACCATTTCCTGCCCCTCGCCGTGACCTATGACGGCCAGTCCATGGCCAAGCAGCACGGCTTCCAGGCCCATGTGGGGCCCATGCGATCGAAGAGCCGGGGCTGGGTGCGGCTGCGCTCCCCCGACCCGTCGGCCAAGCCCGAGATCCGCTTCAACTACATGAGCCATCCCGATGACTGGGCCGAGATGCGCGCCTGCGTCCGCCTGACCCGGGAGATCTTTGCCCAGGCCCCCTTCGATCCCTATCGGGGGGAGGAGCTGCAGCCGGGGGCCCATGTCACCGATGACGAAGCCATCGACGCCTTCATCCGCGACAAGGTGGAGACCGCCTACCACCCCTCCTGCAGCTGCCGCATGGGTCGCGCCGACGACCCCCTGGCCGTGGTGGACCCGCAGGCCCGGGTCATCGGGGTGGAGGGTCTGCGGGTGGCCGACGCCTCGATCATGCCGTCGATCACCACGGGGAACCTGAACGCCCCGACCATCATGCTGGCGGAAAAGGTGTCTGACCACATCCTTGGCAAGACACCGCTTCCGCCGTCGAATGCCGATGTCTTCATCGCCGGTGACTGGGAGACCGCACAACGGTAGTGGCGCAAATGCAACCGCCTGCGGCGCAGGACGGATATGACGACTCCATGACGGAATCGCGCGGGCTCGTGGCGCAATGGTTCAAGTGACGGACACCGAGCCGGACGTACATTTTTAACCACACGGCGGCAGCGCCGGAATGAGGATCACGACCATGGCTCGGATATACCCATCGGCGACCGCCCTTCGCTCCGCCCTTCTGTCGGGCGCCGCACTGGCAACCCTTGGCCTCGCGCCGACCGTCGCAACGGCCGCCGCCGCCCCGGCCGCACCGCCGGCTGCGGATCAGGTGGAGCAGGTGGTTGTCACCGCCCAGCGCCGGGAGCAGCGGCTGCAGGACGTGGGGATCGCCGTGACCGTGGTGGGCTCCGCCCAGCTGGCCAGCCAGGGGATCAAGGACTCCACCGATCTCGTCCGGGACGTCCCTGGCCTGAAGATGAACGAGTACACGCCGTCCGCCGTGGTCTTCAACATCCGCGGCGTGTCGCAGAACGACTTCGGTGACGAGCAGGAGCCGCCGGTCGCCGTCTATCAGGACGACAGCTATTCCAGCTCCTTCGTCTCCGCGGGCTTCCCCCTGTTCGACCTGCAGCGGGTCGAGGTGCTGCGCGGGCCGCAGGGTACCCTGTTCGGCCGCAACGCCACCGGTGGCGCCATCCAGTTCATCTCCAACAAGCCCACCAAGGACTTCCAGTCCGACCTGACCGTGGGCACCGGCAGCTATCAGGACTTCAATGTCCAGGGGGCCATTTCCGGTTCGATCACCGACCGGCTGCAGGCGCGCCTCTCCGGAATGCAGGAAGAGGCCGACGGCTACATCAAGAACCTGGACCCCAAGATCGCCAGCCGCGGTGCCATCCACCACTGGGCCGTGCGCGGGATCTTCGCCTGGCAGCCCAATGACGAGACCGACGTCACCCTGAACCTGCGCTATGCCCGCAACCCGCACGAACACTCCGCCGGCATGTATGCCTGGGAAGGGGCCAATCCCGACATTCACAACCAGGGGGTCTACACCCAGTCCGGCCCGGACTTCAGCGGTTACGAGAATACCGCGCTGGACCCGCAGCGGGGCGGCAATCCCTTCCTGACCGAGGCCCGCGGGCCGTCCTACACGGACCGCACGCTGTTCGGCGCCAATCTGAAGGTGGAGTTCCCCTTGGGCGCGCTGCGCGTCACCTCGATCACGGACGTGCAGAGCAACGGCAAGCACTATCTCGAGGATCCCAGCGCCTCCCCCAGCCACCAGGTGAACTTCACCCAGAATGCCAATGTGAAGCAGGCCTCCGAGGAAATCCGGGCGTCCGGCCATTTCGGCGACCACGAGCTGGTGGTCGGGGCCTTCGCCATGAACGTCAGCGGCTACTACACCGCCTCGTACGCGCTGCCGGCGCCGCAGAACGGCTATCACACGGTCTATGACGTGGGCGGTGCCTACGGTCCCTATGTGCCGAACGTGACCTTCACCCAGGACACCACCTCCTACGCCCTGTTCGCCCAGGACGAGTGGACCCTGCCCAACAATTTCAAGGCCATTTTCGGTGCCCGTTACTGGAATGACGAGCGCAAGGTCAACTACGATGCGTTCGATACCTATGCCGAGCACATCATCTTCAACACGCGCCAGGTCTACGCCTTCAACGGCACCTCTGCGGTGACGGCGGGCATCAATCTGAAGCCGTCGGACGCGGACAAGACCTTCGACGACTATTCCGTCCGGGCGGAGCTGGACTGGAAGCCGACGAAGGATGTTCTGGTCTATGGCAGCTTCAACCGCGGGTCCAAGAGCGGCGGCTTCACCCTGTCCACCGCCACGCCCTTTGCCGGCTACGAGGCGGCGTTCCTCAACGGCATTCCGTACAAGCCGGAAGTGCTGAACGCCTATGAAGTGGGCTTCAAGTCGACCCTGCCGCTGAAGACCACGCTGAACGTCACGGCCTTCTACTACGACTACACGAACTACCAGGCCTTCACCTACCAGCAGTTCGTGGAGAGCGTGGTCAACAAGAAGGCGAACGAGGAGGGCTTCGAGGTCGAACTGGTCTCGCACCCGGTGCAGGGCCTGACCCTGCAGGGCTCCACTTCGCTGCTCGACAACCAGGTGAAGAACGTGAACCTGCCGGACGGCACCCTCGTGGACCGCCAACTGCCCCAGGCCCCGCACACCTCCGCCCAGGGGCTGGCGCGGTACGAGTTTCCGGTGGGTCCCGGCTATCTGGCCCTGCAGGGGGATGTTCAGTACACCGGCAAGTTCTGCTTCTCGGTGCTCTGCGCACCGGTGGAGCGGGAAGGGGCGCACACGGTCTACAATGCCCGTGTCAGCTGGGCCCCCACGGGCAAGAAGTGGGAAGCCGCCTTCTTCCTCAACAACATCACCAACGAGATCTACCGCGTCTATACCTATGACGTGGCGCTCTCCACCGGCCAGATCCCCAGCGTCTATGCCAAGCCGCAGACCTGGGGCGTCAGCCTGACCTATCACTTCAACTAGAGCGGTTCACGGCCTGATTGAATCGAATGGGATTCCCCTGAACGCCGAATAGTGATTCACGCTACCTGTCGGAACGGGAGGCCGACATGGATGGTGAGATCTCTGTCGATGGACCTGCGGAGCCGGGTCATTCAAGCGGTCAATGAGGGGGCTTCTCGCCGGGAGGCAGCAGCCCGTTTCGGCGTGAGCGCGGCCAGCGCGGTTCGATGGTGCGCCCGACTGCGCGACACGGGCGATGCATCGCCCAAGAAACAGGGCGGAGATCGAGTATCCCATCGGATCGAGGCCCACAGCGAGCTGATCTTGAGCCTTCTGGACGAGACGAGGGATCAGACGCTGTTCGAGCTGCGCGACCGATTGGCTCAACACGGCGTCCGGACGAACCACACGACCCTGTGGCGGTTCTTCCACCGTCACGGGATCACGCGCAAAAAAAGACTGCCCACGCCGCGGAGCAGGATCGACCTGACATCCTGAGTCGCCGGCAGGCCTGGTTCGATGCGCAACTCGACCTTGATCCCGAACGCCTTGTGTTCATTGACGAGACTTGGGCGTCGACCAAGATGGCGCGGACGCATGGCCGGGCCGTCAGGGGACAACGGCTAAGGATGAGCGTGCCGCATGGTCACTGGAAAACGACCACCTTCGTCGCCGGCCTTCGGCTCACCGGCATGGTCGCGCCAATGGTCTTGGATGGGCCAATCAACCGCGAGGCGTTCGAGGCCTATGTGCAGCAGTTCCTGGTCCCCGATCTGAGGCCCGGCGACATCGTCATCATGGACAATCTCGGCAGCCACAAGAGCCCCCTCGTGGAAGCCGCAATCAAGGCTGCCGGCGCAGAGCTGATGTTCCTGCCGCCCTACAGCCCGGACTTCAACCCGATCGAAAAGGCGTTCTCGAAGCTCAAGGCCCTGCTGCGCAAAGCCGCAGAGCGTACGGTCGAGGGGCTGTGGAACGCGATCGGTCGCTTCGTTGACGCCTTCACCCCCCAAGAATGCGCCAACTTCTTCGCCGCCGCCGGATATGACGCTATCTGATCGTGAACCGCTCTAGG